>JBILXL010000061.1:0-6557 GCA_044378505.1 Rhodoluna sp.
TCCACTTCCAGAGCACAAATCCACAATCATTGGATTCTGGATTGCTGCAATCTTTTGTTTTGCTAGATCAACAAGCCGTTCTGTCTCAGGACGCGGAATAAACACACCGGGTCCAACTTCAAGCTCCAAGTGCCTAAAGGGGGCAAGACCAGTGATGTGCTGAAGTGGTTCACGCTTTTCGCGTCTTTGAACAGCTTCTAAAAAATCCGCGAGCCTGTTCTCAGGGAAAACCTCTCCCGCAATTGCCAAAAGTGTTAGCTCAGATCGGGACGCCTCGAGAATAAAACACCCAAGCAGTTCAGCATCGACACTTGGAGATAAAACTCCCGCGGCGGAGAACTTGTCGGTAGCTAATTCCAGGGCTTCCGAAATGAGCATTTACTTCTGCCCCAGTGCTGCCAGTCTGGCTTCTTCGTCAGTTTGAATTGCGGACTGAACTACCGGTTCTAATGCACCGTCCATAACCTGGTCTAGGTTGTAAGACTTGTAGCCGGTTCGGTGGTCAGCAATGCGGTTTTCAGGAAAGTTGTAAGTTCTAATTCGCTCGGACCGGTCAACCGATCGAACTTGAGATTTTCTTGCAGCAGACTGCTCGGCATCAATCGCTTCCTGCTTCGCAGCCAAAAGTCTGGCACGAAGCACGCGCATCGCGGCTTCACGGTTTTGTAGCTGAGACTTCTCGTTCTGCATCGAAACCACGATTCCGGTTGCAAGGTGAGTGATTCGAACTGCAGAGTCTGTGGTGTTTACAGACTGTCCACCGGGACCAGAAGAGCGGAAAACATCAACCCGGATATCGTTTGCGCTGATCTCGACTTCTTCAGGAGCATCAACTTCAGGGAAGATCAATACTCCGGCAGCTGAGGTGTGAATGCGGCCTTGGGTTTCTGTCACTGGAACGCGCTGAACGCGGTGGACTCCACCTTCATACTTCAGGTGTGCCCATACTCCCTCGGCAGGGTCATTGGAATTTCCCTTGATGGCAAGCTGCACATCTTTGTAACCGCCGAGGTCGGATTCGTTCTTATCTAGAATCTCGGTCTTCCAACCCTTTGAGTTGCAGTACTGGATGTACATGCGCAGAAGATCAGCAGCGAATAGGGCTGATTCAGCACCACCTTCACCGGCCTTGATTTCCATGATTACGTCTCGACCGTCGTCAGGATCTCTTGGAATCAGCAAGCGACGAAGTTTCTCGTTGGCTTCCTGGAGCTTTTGTTCTACGGCAGGCAGTTCTGCCGCGAATGCTTCGTCTTCCTTTGCAAGTTCCTTTGTCGCAGCCAAGTCATCGTTTAGCTCAACGACTTGGTGGTAGGCAGAAACGATTGCGCTAACTTCTGCGTAGCGTCGGTTTAGCTTCTTGGCTAAGGCTGGATTCTGATGCACTGCTGCATCAGATAACTGCTCCTGAAGCGAGGCGTGCTCAGCCAGCAGGGGCTGGACTGAATCGAGCATTATTCTCCGTCAGAACCTGAAGGAATCGGCATGGACTTTTGAACCTGCATTAGGAATTCAACGTTGCTTGAAGTTTCCTTCAGGCGGTTCAGCACAAGCTCAAGAGCTTGCTGCTGTTCAAGACCTGCAAGTGCACGACGAAGCTTCCAAATGATCTTGGTCTCGTCCGGGTTCATCAGCATCTCTTCGCGTCTGGTTCCAGATGCGTTTAGATCTACCGCTGGGAAGATTCTCTTGTCGGCAAGTGCGCGAGACAAACGAAGCTCCATGTTTCCAGTTCCCTTGAACTCTTCGAAGATAACCTCATCCATCTTGGATCCGGTCTCAACCAAAGCAGTTGCAAGGATGGTTAGCGATCCGCCATCTTCGATGTTTCTTGCAGCTCCAAAGAAACGCTTCGGTGGGTAAAGCGCTGACGAATCAACACCACCGGAGAGAATTCGACCGGATGCTGGAGCGCTTAGGTTGTATGCGCGACCTAGGCGGGTGATTGAGTCCAAAAGAACTACCACATCGTGGCCAAGCTCAACAAGGCGCTTCGCGCGCTCAATTGCAAGTTCGGCAACTGTGGTGTGATCTTCTGCAGGGCGGTCGAAGGTAGAAGCGATAACTTCACCCTTGACTGTGCGCTGCATGTCGGTAACTTCCTCAGGACGCTCGTCAACTAGCACAACCATTAGGTGAACCTCTGGGTTGTTAGTTGCGATTGCGTTGGCAATGGCCTGGAGAACTAGTGTCTTTCCAGCCTTTGGAGGAGAAACGATCAATCCACGCTGACCCTTACCAATTGGGGCTACCAAGTCAATGATTCGAGTTGATAGCTTGTTGGCTTCGGTTTCGAGGCGCAGTCTGGTCTGTGGGTAAAGCGGAGTTAGCTTTCCAAACTCCACGCGTTCGGTTGAAGCGTCCTGGTCGAGACCGTTGACAGAGTCGACGCGGACTAGAGCGTTGAACTTCTGACGGCCCTGACCTTCGCCCTCGCGAGGCTGACGGATAGCACCGACTACGGCGTCACCTTTTCTAAGTCCGTACTTCTTTACCTGTCCCAATGAAACGTAAACGTCATTTGGCCCTGGCAGGTAGCCGGAGGTGCGTACGAAAGCGTAGTTTTCTAGAACGTCGAGAATACCTGCAACGCTAATTAGCACGTCATCTGGAGAGATCTCTGGTTCTGCTTCTTCACGGTCATTTCCGCCGCCACCGCGTCTGCGGTCACGGTCACGATCGCGGTAGCGATTACGGTTTCTAGAATTACGGCCACCGCCACGACGCTCGTCGTCAAAGTCGCGGTTTCTGCGGCGTTCGCCACCTTCTGAGTTTGAGCTTGATTCGCTGCTTGATGAGTCACTTGAAGAGTTTTCTCTCGGGGCCTTGGCCTCTAACGAGTCTGACTTATCTTCTGCAGGCTTTGAGCCTCTGGTGCGAGTCTTTTTTGATGCTGATTCGGTTGCCTCGGCTGGAGCGGCAGTTTCTGCTACTGCTCTGCGGGATTTGCGAACCGGCTTGTTGTCTTGGATTTCATCCATTTATTTGATTGCTCTTTCTTGAGTGATTAGATAACCGACTTGAAAAGTCTGATTATCGCCAACACGATTTGAATCGCGTGGTATCGCAGTTATTTTCTGCGGGGATTGCACCTAGATTTGACGCTTATTTGCCGTCTTGTTTTTGGTGTACCTCTAGCGTAGCACCTTTATTGTCCACGGCCAACAGTAGCGGTTGCCACTGTGGATACTTCTTTTCAACTAATTCCTTGGCTCTAAGCCTCTCGGAAGGGTCGCTGGCAAGCACCAAAACCGAAGGCCCAGCACCCGAAACTACGGCGGCATGGCCATTGCTTCGAAGCACTCTAATCAGCGCATCGGTTTCTGGCATAGCCGAGGCTCGGTAGTTTTGGTGAAGCTTATCCTCGGTGGCAGCCAAAAGCAGTTCAGGTGACTGAACCATTGCCGCAACCAAAAGAGCTGATCGAGAAACGTTGAACACCGCGTCCGCGTGGGGCACTGATTCAGGCTGCATCGATCTGGCAAGCTCAGTAGACATCTTGCTACTTGGAACAAGAACCAGAGGCGATACTCCGCGGTGAACAGAAAGCTTCTTGGTGTGAGGTCCCGACTCGTCTTCCCAGGCAATACTCAATCCCCCAAACAGCGCAGGGGCAACGTTGTCTGGGTGATTCTCAAATTCGGTGGCAAGATCCAGCATCAGCTTGTCGCTTACTTCGGCAATACCGGTAAGCAAACCCTTGGCTGCCATGATTCCAGAAACGACCGCCGCTCCTGATGAACCCATTCCACGACCGTGAGGGATGCGGTTTACGGCACGAAGGGCAAGGCCTGGGGCTGGCTGCTTGAGACGCTTGAAAGTTTCAAGAATCGCGCGAACAACCAGATGGGATTCATCTAGTGGAACTTGGCCTTCACCTTCGCCGCTGACAACAACCGAGATAGTTCCAGGTTTTGTTGCAGTGACTTCTAGGTCGTCATAGTAAGCAAGCGCGATTCCGAGCGTGTCAAAACCAGGTCCAAGGTTTGCAGATGTTGCAGGTACCTTTACCCTTACTACGGTTCCTTCAGCTACTGGCATTTTTTAGGCCAATCCCAATCTCTCCGCTACCTCAGCGGCATTTGTCGAAACTGCTTCTGGGGTGATCTCGTTTCCTGCTTCGTCCTTCAGGGCCCAACCTGGGTCTTTGAGTCCATGGCCGGTCACGGTGATAACAATTAGTGCGCCAGCAAAACTCTCTCCAGTTTGTGAGGCTTTGTATAGCCCAGCTGCACCGGTAGCCGAGCTTGGCTCAACAAAGACGCCAGCTTCTTGAGACAAGAAGCGATGCATCCAGAGGATCTCTTTGTCAGATACCGCACCAAACTTACCTTTGGATTTTTCCCTAGCAATCTGAGCTAGGTCCCAAGAAGCAGGATTTCCAATGCGAATGGCAGTTGCGATGGTGTCTGGGTTTTTTACCGGAGAGCCTTGAACAAAAGGTGCCGAGCCCTCGGCTTGGTAGCCATACATCTTCGGCAAAGCCTTGATGCGACGAGCCTTGAAATCTTCTTGGTAGCCCTTGAAATACGCCGAGTAGTTTCCAGCATTTCCAACCGGAAGCACATGGAAATCAGGAGCCTGACCCAAAGCGTCAACAACTTCGAAGGCTGCAGTTTTCTGACCTTCGATACGGTCAGGGTTCACCGAGTTCACCAAGTGCACTGGGTAGTTGGTTGATAGATCTCTAGCCAGAGTTAGACAGTCATCGAAGTTTCCCCGAACCTGAAGAATCTGAGCCTTGTGCGCAACTGCCTGAGAGAGTTTTCCAAGTGCAATCTTGCCCTCTGGAACCAACACCACAGACTTGATTCCGGCTGCAGCTGCGTAAGCAGCAGCCGATGCTGAAGTGTTTCCAGTCGATGCACAAATCACAGCTTTAGCTCCGTGGCCTACGGCCTTGGAAACCGCCATGGTCATACCGCGGTCCTTGAATGAACCGGTTGGGTTCATTCCTTCAAACTTTAGATAGACGCGGTCTGCTCCGACGAGTTTTGCCAGAGCCGGGGCTTCAATAAGTGGTGTGCCACCTTCGCCGAGTGTGATGACCGGGGTGCTCTTGTCTACATCAAGTCGGGAGAAATACTCATTGATAACTCCGCGCCACTGATGCGCCTTCTTTGGTTTACCAAACAAGGTAAACACCTCTTTTCATTGCAATAAATCTCATTACAGTCCCTCAACCCGAATAAAGGAGGAAACTGCCTGTACTGCCTCGTTGGATTTTAGGGCCTGAACCACACCAGCCAAAGCTGCATCGCTTGCCAAATGAGTACCGATTTCCAAACTTGCGGTTTGCAAGTTACGTCCCAGCACCGCCTGCTCAACAGTTTCAATAGAAACGCCGTGCTCAGAGAACAAGCTAGCGATCTTTGCAAGCACACCCGGCTGATCTTTTACTTCGAGTTGAATTACGTAGCGAGTCTTGACTCGGCTCATATCCAGTACTTCAAAGTTTGCGTGGATCGAATCAGCAAGACCTGGTCCGCCAGCAACGTGGCGTTTAGCAGCTGAAACTACATCTCCCAAAATCGCTGAGGCGGTTTGGGTTCCTCCAGCACCAGATCCATAGAACATCAATCGGCCAGCAGCTGCGGCCTCAACAAAAACGGCGTTGTAGGCACCATCGACTGAACCCAAAGGGTGAGATCTTGGAACAAGGGCTGGGTAAACCCGAACGGATACTCCCTCAGGGCCAGAGTCGTCAGCCTCAATAAATTCACAAATTGCAAGCAACTTGATTACAAATCCATCGCGTTTCGCAGCTGCAATCTGTTCAGATGTGACGCCGGTGATTCCCTCACGGTAAACCTTCTCCAGAGGAACCTCGGTGTGAAAAGCCAGCGAGGCAAGAATTGCTGCCTTCTGTGCAGCGTCGTAGCCATCAACATCCAAAGAAGGATCTGCCTCGAGATAGCCAAGCTCGGTGGCTTCCTTCATGGCGGCTTCAAGTGTGATTCCGCTTTTGTCCATTCGGTCAAGAATGTAGTTGGTCGAACCGTTTACGATTCCCATGATTCGAGTCACGCGGTCTCCAGCAAGAGACTCGCGAAGTGGACGAATGATTGGAATGGCTGCGGCAACCGAAGCCTCGAAGTAAAGCTGAGCGCCAACCTGTTCGGCTGCGTTGAATAGTTCTGAACCGTGAGTTGCAAGTAGTGCCTTATTGGCTGTGATTACATCTGAGCCGGAATTCAGAGCCATAAGTATGTAGTCCTTGGCTGGCTGTAAACCACCCATAACTTCAATCACGATATCAGCGCCAAGAATCAAACTCTCGGCATCTGTAGTCAACAGCTCCTTTGGAAATCCGTTGCGCTTGGTTTTTAGATCCCGAACTGCAACACCAATAAGCTCCAGATCAGCACCGACGCGCGCTGCTAATTCACTTTTTTGCTCAAGCAATAGCCTGGCGACCTCGGATCCAACTGATCCGGCGCCAAGCAACGCAACCCTGATAGGGCGATATTCACTCAAATTCGATTCCTTACCCATTCAAAACTACCCTGTCTTGTCTTCCGAGTAGCCAGGGTCGCGCGCAAACATGTCGGCTTCGG
>JBILXL010000062.1:0-6487 GCA_044378505.1 Rhodoluna sp.
CAACAGGTCTTTGTCAGCGGCCTTGTAAGGAACCGTTTCCCCGGTTCCTTTCTTGTACTCGCCCTTCACGCGCTCGTGCAGCCGGTTGACCCTAGAGGCTTCATTAGCCACAGCAGTCTTGGAACCAAATGTCGTGACTGTAAGCCAGCGAATTGTTCCAGCTAAACGCCCCAGGGGATCAGATTCATACCTGGAATGGTTCTTTACTCCAGTAAGGGAACCTGAGTGAAGGGCCTGCATCAACAATGCTCTGATGCCACCAACTAGAGTTCCAAAATCTGCATGGACTACCCATGGCGCATCGGTGGGAACGAAATAGCCTGCTTCTTCACCTTCGGCAACAACTCCAAGCCAGGGTGGTATTCCGCCTGGATCTCCGGAGAGCAGCTTTCGAAAGCGCAGGGATAAGTACTCCTGCACTGCGTTGTTTTTCTTGGCTGGCACTAAAAATTTCTCCTAGAAAGAAAGTCAAACACACAAATTCCCAACCCTAGTCCAATGCAAGAAAGAAAAAAGCCGACGGTTTCCCGCCGGCTTTAATCTTGGAGTCTTTAGAGCAGATTCGGGATCTTCTGCTCCGCCGCTAGGTTGGCCCTGCGGAACCAGAAAGTCACAATCGTGGAAATGATCACGATGAACAGTGAGTACATAGCAGGAACGATCAGGATTCTTCCGATGTCCGGGTTGCCCGCAAATGTTAGAAGAATGATTGCGATAGCAAGTGGTCCGTTCAAAATTCCAACCTCCATCGCGATACTTCGAGCATCGACCGGGTGGACTCTGAATGCCCTGGAGACCAAGAATGCAGCGCCCATACCAAACACACCAAGTCCGATGGCTACTACGTAGACCTGCCATGGAGTTGCTGACAAAAGCCCAAGGTTTCTTGGAACCCAAGTTGCCATCAAAAACAGAATAAAGAATATTCCAAAGAAGCCACCAAGCAGCTCTAAGACCGCACCTACGTTGGCGCTGTATCGCCTGATTGTCATACCAAGAATCACTGGAATAAGCATGACGGCGATTGTGACCACAACATTGGTAAGTGGAATTTGCCACTCTGGATTATCTGCGAACAGGAACCCTCCGAAGAAAAACAGTGCCAGAGGAGTCATGATTAGGGCCCAAAGGGTTGTGTTGATTGTCATGATCACGCTAAGCGCAAGGTTTCCCTTAGAGAAGTAAGTAAACAGATTGGAAGTTGTTCCGCCAGGAACCGAACCCATTAGAAGTGCTCCCACCGCAACAGGCGCTGCGTACTCAATTGGCAATTGGAATATGAAAACTGCCGACAAAGTAAACGCCAGAAGCGGCATTACTCCGTACTGGGCAAACCAGCCAATCACAACACCTTTCGGCCTTTTCAGGGCGCGAGTGAAGTCCTTAACCGTCAAGCCGGCACCAAGTCCGAACATGATCACAAACACTAGCCCCACGAGAAGGTTCTGCTCGAAAGGAGTTACCACATCCTGTTCTGAAACTGTGGCTGAAGCTAAGACGCCGATTGACTTGCTCATTTACTTGAATCCTTTCCGCTAGTAGCAGCTGATTTTGAAGCATCAACTTGATCACGAAGTTTCCGTCGAAGGATTTTTCCAATAGGGCTCTTCGGTAGTTCATCAACAAAAATGATGTCGGAAGGGATTTTGTAAGCAGCTAGGTTTTCACGGCAGTGAGTGCGAATCGCATCCGCAGAAGGCGCAGGTCGCTTCGCCACAACATATGCCTGAACCCTTTCTCCGGTTTTGTCATCGCTGATACCGATAACTCCAACTTCAAGAACTCCATCGACTGCAGCAATCTGTTCCTCAACTTCATTTGGATAGACGTTGAATCCGCTGACCAAGATCATGTCCTTCTTGCGGTCAACAATCTTGAAGTAGCCATCGGCATCCATCTGAGCGATGTCACCGGTGTATAGCCAGCCACCCTTGAGTGTCGCGGCAGTTTCTTCTGGACGCTGCCAGTAGCCGAGCATGATCTGCGGGCCACGAGCAATAATTTCACCTGGTTCGCCAACTGGAACTTCCTTGCCCTTTTCGTCAACACACTTGACCTCAGTGGAAGGAACTGGAATACCAATTGATCCGTCCTTGGACAATCCAGTTAGTGGGTTGAAGGTAAGTACTGGCGCTGACTCGGTCAAACCGTAGCCTTCGACAAGGGGTGTTCCGGTGACCGTTCTCCAGCGCTCCGAAACCGAAGCCTGTAAGGCCATTCCTCCGGCTGCGGACGAACGCAGGTACTTAGGTGGGCTGTCCTGGAACCAACGTTCGTTTAGCAGGGCGTTGAACAATGTGTTCACACCGGTCAACCAAGTTACCTTGTAGTTCTCGAACGCTCGCTGCAGGTTGCTTGGTGGGCGAGGAGAAGGAACGATGATGTTTCTTGCTCCGATGTGGAAAAAGGCAATCAAGTTAATAGTGAAAGCAAAGATGTGATACATCGGCAGTGCGGTGAGCACCACCTCTTTACCCTTTCTCATACCCGTTCCACAGTGTGAAATCATCTGCAGGGTATTTGTCACTAGGTTGCCGTGAGAGAGCATTGCTCCCTTTGAAACACCGGTTGTTCCACCGGTGTACTGGAGTGCTGCAACCGAATCGGATGAAATTCCATTCAAGTAAGAATTTGCAGCTGACTCGTTTCTAGCCTTCTTACCGGCTGCCAAAGCAGCCTGGAACCAGGTGTGCTCAACTGTGATCTTTGGAAGAGTCCTGCTCCAGTAGCGCTGAACGAATCTGATAATTCCCGCAACTACAGGTGGGAAATACTCGGAAATTCTGACCGTCACAACGGTCTTGATCTTGGTCTTTGGCAAAACCGCTCCCAAGCGGTCTGCAAACATGTCGCTCACAACAAGTGTCACAGCGCCTGAGTCAGAGAATTGGTGAATCATTTCTGGAGCCGTGTAAAGCGGGTTGGTGTTTACAAGAACAAGTCCTGCTTTGAAAACTCCAAAGGCAACGATTGGATATGCCAAACAGTTTGGCATCTGGACCGCAACGCGGTCACCTTGCTTTAGTCCAACTACCTCACGTAAATACGCAGCGAAGTTGTCAGAGAGGGTGTCGATCTGTTCGTAGGTGAGAGAACCGTTCATGCCGTTTGGCATCACTTGCGTGAAGGCCTTGGTTTTTGAGTAAGTAGCAACAGCGGCTTTTATGAGCTCTGGAAGATTTGCGTAAGGAACTTTGTCAAGCTCTGGGCTGACCTCGCTTGGATAATGCTTAGTCCAGGGATTCGGTGTCATCAGTGACCTTCCGCTTAAGGGGCCACCCCAAGCGAACAAGCCAGCGGTGGTTAGTTCGGACCATCCTAACAATAGAGAAGGGGTCATTTTCAACCCGAATATCTGCCCCGCAACAACACTGGAGCCACCTAGGAGAATTGAACTCCTGACCTGCTCTTTACGAGGGAGCTGCTCTACCAACTGAGCTAAGGTGGCCAATTGCAAAGCCATTGCGATTTTATCGAGGAAGGTCGCGACTTGCGATTGTGATTCTGGCAACCAGCCTTGAGGCAGATACTCTAGAGGCGAATACCAATCAAGGGGAGAAAATTCATGACCGAACTCGAACTTATCCAGCTGTGGAACAAACTTCGCAATCAGGTGATTTTTTCCCAGCTTGCCCCAACATTTTTGCTAATTGTGACTATCGCTTTGATCAACGATGGACTGGCAGATTCGGCCATAGAGGTGCGTATTGCAACCATGGGAATACTCTTGGGATCTGGAATATTCGGCTATCTAGCCCAGTATTCAACTGCAACTGAGGCACGCGCAGTTTTAGCTGAGATCAGAGCACTTAAGACCAAATCAAAACTGTCGATGCAGCTAATTCGGTTTGCAAATTGGCTTGATGTAATTCGGTATGTCACACCAACAATATTTGTCGGAATCTATGTATTCTTGGGAATTGCTCTTCTGTTTTAGATTACAGAAACGATAAACCCCGCCCTAGGGCGGGGTTTATCGTCTTAAGTCTTCTTGTAATCCCCCAGTTGCTAGCACTCCACAACATTCACAGCAAGACCACCCATAGAGGTCTCTTTGTATTTTGTGGACATATCCACTCCGGTCTGACGCATTGTTTCAATCACGGTATCCAGTGAGATCTTGTGCTCACCGTCACCTAACAATGCAAGTCTCATTGCCGCAACCGCTGTGCCCGCAGCTATGGCATTTCTTTCGATGCATGGCAGTTGCACGAAGCCGCCAACCGGATCACAAGTCAAACCGAGATTATGCTCCATGGCAATTTCCGCCGCGTTTTCTATTTGCTCATTTGTGCCACCGAGCACAGCAGTAATTCCTGCAGCAGCCATCGAGCAAGCTGAACCAACTTCACCTTGGCAACCGGCTTCAGCTCCTGAGATGGAAGCGTTGAGTTTATAAAGTGCGCCGATAGCTCCGCAGGTCAGAAGGTAATCGTGCGCGATTTTTTCGTCAGAAATGCCACGAAACTTATTTGCAAAATATGCCACCGCAGGGATGATTCCCGCTGCACCATTTGTTGGCGCTGTGACCACCCTCATGCCGGCTGCATTTTCTTCGTTTACTGCAATTGCAAATGCCTGCAACCATTCCGCAGTTAGATCTCCTGCTGCATTTTCCGACAGCGCCATTTCCTCCAAACGCTTAGCCATGCCCTGGGCTCGCCTTGAAACATTTAGATAACCGGGTAGTGTTCCATCGACGTTCAGGCCTGATTCGATGCAAGCCTTCATCGCACTCCAAATTGCAGTCAGCCTTGCGTTGACGGATTCTTCGCCGTGAATGGCAACTTCGTTGCGATAGGCGATCTCTGCAATGGTTGTGTTTTGGGAATTGGCGTGTATCAGCAGCTCAACGGCTGACTGGTAGGGAAACGGGACATCCTTGCGGATTTCAATTGTCTCGGTTTCGCTTTCGATGAATCCGCCGCCGACCGAGAAAAAGACGGCGGTGTGAACAAGCTGCTCTCCAGAGAATGCGTGAAAACGCATTCCGTTGGAGTGCTTGTCTAATCGCTCTTTGCGTTCGAAAACTAAATCAGATTCAGCGAATGAAACCTTGTGTCCAAGAAGCGAGATTTCGCCACTTGTCTTTGCTTTTTCGAAAAGAGTTAGGACTTCGGCAGGGTTGCACTCCTCAGGTCTTTGACCTGCAAGGCCGGCTACTAAGGCATTGGTTGTGCCGTGGCCGGCACCGGTGGCTGCTAGAGATCCGTAAAGAGTTATCTGAATGCGGGTGATCACTTCTGGATTTGGAATCTCCAGAGCGAAAGCGCGAGCTGCGCGCATCGGACCCACAGTGTGGGAAGAAGAAGGACCAATTCCAATTGTGAAAAGATCCAGGGTTCCTACGTAAGCCATTTCAATCCATCCGTGAAAACGGGCCGGCAAGTTGCCGGCCCGTTTCACATCACTTGTTTTACTTCTTTGAGTTCTTTACTGCGTATTCCTCTTCAGGTGCGAGGACCAGGTTGTGTCTTCCATAGACCGCGAAGATAAACAACATGATTAGGTAAATCACTGCGATACCTGCGATAGCGGTTTGGAATGCTGGGTTGATTAGGTATCCAACGAATGAGATACCTGCGATTATTGCCGCCGCCCAAGCTCCTGGAACGCCCCACGGTGAAACGTATGGGCGCTTTAGGTTTGGTAGCTTCTTGCGAAGGATTAGGAAGCTAACTGCCTGCATCATGTAGGCGAGCATGGCTCCCCAAACAGCGATGTTTAGAACGATAGCTCCGGCAACTGCTCCGGCACCCTCAGCATCCACCGCAGTCAAAATCTCGATGGATAGAAGTGCAGCAAAGCCGATTAGCGCACCTACAACAAGCGAAACCAATGGGACGTTCTTGCTGTTTGTCACTGATAGACCGCGAGGGTAGTAGCCAGCCCTGGAAAGCGAGAACATGTTTCTTGCGTAAGCAAACATGATTCCCTGTAGGGAAGCTAGTAGACCAATCAAGGCAATTAGACCCAGAAGGGCAGCTAGCTGATCGCCAACCATCAAACGGAATCCATCAAGCAGTGGCTCTCCAGCAACTCTTAGCTCTTCTGCGCCAACAATTCCAGTGTTCAGGAACAGAATCAGCAAACCGGTTGCGATAAGAGTGGTACGTGCCCACAGTCCAGCCTTAGGAATATCCCTAGATGGATTCTTTGCTTCTTCAGCAGCAAGAGGAAGTTCCTCAATGCCTAGGAAGAACCAAACTGCGAATGGAATTGCCCACAAAATACCTTCGATACCAAATGGTAGAAATGCACTCTGGCCAGGCTCTGGTGCGATGTTGAATAGTTTGTCAACACTGAAAAGTCCTGAGAATGCAGCCATCAGAGAGAAGATAACGATGATTGCAAGAGAAACAATCGCCACGATAATTGCAAATCTAAATGCTGTGTGTGAACCAGAGGCATTTAGCGCAATGAAGACCACATAAAGAATGATCCACCATGCCCACATCGGCAGTGAGACACCAATGAGAGTGGATGC
>JBILXL010000063.1:0-6344 GCA_044378505.1 Rhodoluna sp.
GAGCGATCGAGAAGATCATTAGGCCGAATAGACACTTCGCCAAGATGTCAGCGATGGTGTATCCGGTCTCACGAAGTACAAAGCCCTGCTCGTCGAATCCAACAGAGTTCATGTTAGCGATGAACGCGATTGGGTAGACACCCCAGGTAGCTAGAAGAAGAAGACGTAGTTCCTTCAGTCTTCTCTGAACCTGCTTGCTCTGCTTGGTTAGGTTCTTACCTAGCTCAACGAACAAGATGTACAGGATGTAAAGGAATGGGATTGTTGAAAGTAGACCCCACATTGGAGCAGAGATGCCACCGATGTCTAGGCCTGCGTCTCCTGGGTAACCAAGTGCAATCATCAGCGCTGCAGCAGGTACTAGGCGAACTAGTAGTGCAGTCTGAGCTGACTTAGCTAGAGCAAGAACCGCAATGGTCTCGACTAGTAGTAGTGGCACAGTTAGTAGCCAGTCAACGTAGCGGTAGCCAACGTTGTACACGGCACCCTCAATTGCGTCTGGGCCAAATACGTGGTTGAAGCTGTCAAACATTCTGAAGTAGTGATAGGCAGCGATACCGGTCACTGTTGCAGACACCAAAACTGCCATGCGGTAGCGAGGCAATACGCGCTCACGTGCCACTAGCAAGAAAATGGTGGTGAATAGCATGCTCGCGATACCTAGCGAGAAGCCGTTATAAACGATCAGGAATCCTGATTCACTCATAATTTGTTGTTCCTTTCAGCTGAGAGAGGCAAGCTGCAAAGGATTCATCGGTGACCAACTACATCGACGATGCTTCCTCGCATCACTTACACGTCTTTTAACCTAGCACCCGTTATCAGGCTTTTCTAAGGTTAGAACCCCGAATTTGCGCCAAATAAAGGGGTTCAGGGGCCCCGCTCGGGCGTGTCTGATGTGCAAATCTCGGGCTAAACTGGTCAAAGGTCAGCTGGCAATCTGGCTAAGCTCCAAACCCGCCAACCCGCCCCGAGAGGAAGAGCCCAGATGTCTAGAATCAGCATCGTTCAGGCCGAGGTGGACCTAAACACCCCTCTAGTTCTTGAGTTCAACGAGATCACTACTCTTATGGCCATCAGTTCGTTGGGAATAATCACCGTGATTGTGCTCTCTGTTGTGGTTGCCGCCCTAGCTTTTTTTGGCTCTAAAGGCCAAGACCTGTCTCAAGATCATTTCGCCAGACGCTAGGCCCTCTACTGGCAGGTCTTTGCCAGAGTACCCAGTTAGACTCGCACAATGAGCATGCTGGCAACCAAATCAACCACCCACTTCAACCAGATACTGGCTCAAGTTCGTGACGCTGGTTTATTGTCCAAAAAGCCAAGCTTTTACATCATTCGCCTTATTGTCCTGACAATTGCTGCCGCTGGATTTTGGACCCTGAGCGGCTATCTTGCAGCGTTATCCCAGGAGAACAAACTTTGGCTAATCGCTGCCTTCGTACTTGTTGCAGGACTCGGGGTTCTGAGCGCTCAGTATGGGTTTATCGCTCACGAAGCCTCACACCGACAGGTCTTTAGAAACAACAAGGCCAACGACTGGACCGGCCTACTGCTAGCCAACTTGTTCGCAGGTCTTAGCTACGGGTTCTGGCTTCGCAAGCACAACAAGCATCACCAGCGTCCAAACCAGATTGGCGAAGACCCAGACATCGCTATTCGAGTGCTTAGCTTCACCACCGAGTCAAAAGAGTCCAAGCGCGGCATGGAGCGCTGGTTCTCAGACCGCCAGGGATACCTTTTCCCTCTACTACTTCTATTCACCGGCTTTGATCTACTGGTTGACTCATTTGCTGGCCTAGTCCGCAAAGACCGAAAGCTCTCGATCCGTCTACTCGAGTTCTCACTGATGATGATTCGTCAGCTAACTCCTTATTTGGTCTTTGCAATCTTGTTTGGCCCGATCTGGGGTCTGGCACTTTGGTTTGTGATGATGATGGCCTTTGGCTTTTTCATGGGGGCTGCCTTTGCCCCAAACCACAAGGGCATGCCACTAGTTCCTAAAGAGGCCAAACTTGACTTCTTTTCAAGACAGGTACTCACCTCAAGAAACATCAGAGGCTCTTGGCTCAAAGACAACCTCATGGGGGGTCTGAACTACCAGGTCGAGCACCACTTGTTCCCATCTATGGCAAGACCAAACCTTCGCAAGGCCCACGAAATCGTTGTTGAGTACTGCCGCAAGCACGAGGTCACACTGGTTGAGATGAACCTATTGGCAAGCTATGTCGCCATCATGAAGCACCTAAACAAGGTGGGTCTTAGCAATAACGCCGATCCTTTTGTTTGCCCGATGGTTGCCGAGCTTCGCCCTAGAAGCTAGTAAAGCCCCCAGCTTCACCCCTTGGGTACCCTCTTACGGTAAATTTAAAGAGGGAAAACCCCACAAACTCAACTAGGAGACAAATGTCTATTTCTTCTGTTAAAAAAGCAGCGCTCGCAATTGCGACTTCGGCTACTCTTGCATTCACACTTTCAGGTTGCGCGGCTACCGCAACACCTGAAGCAGCACCTAACGAACTTCAGACCATTACCGCTGGCAAGCTAACCATCGGAACCGGCCTACCGGCTTACGAGCCATGGGTTGTTGGCGACGCTCCAGAAAACGCAGAAGGCTTTGAGGCTGCAGTTGCTTATGCAGTAGCTGCCGAACTTGGCTTTGCTCCAGAAGATGTTGTATGGGTTCGCACAACTTTCGATGAGGCAATTGCTCCTGGAGCGAAGAACTTCGACTTTAACTTGCAGCAGTACTCAATCACCCCTGAGCGCCAAGAGGCAGTGGACTTCTCATCCCCTTATTACTCAACAGCACAGACTGTAATCACCGTTGCAGGATCTAAGGCTGCTGAGGCTACATCCCTTGCAGATCTAAAGGGTCTGTTGATTGGTGCAGCTACCGGAACAACAAGCTTTTCTGCAATTGAGACCGTAATCGCACCGACTGCTGGCGCTCAGGCGTTCAACTCGAACGACGATGCCAAGGCAGCTCTAGCTAACGGACAGGTTGACGCAATTGTTGTTGACCTACCAACCGCTTTCTACCTAACCGCTGTTGAACTTGACGGAGGAAAAATCCTAGGTCAGCTAGCTGGGGCAGAAGCAGGAGATAGCTTCGGTCTAGTACTAGACAAGGGATCACCTTTGACTGCAGCCGTATCGGCCGCTGTTGACGCTCTTCGCGCAAACGGAAGGCTTGCTGAGCTTGAGACTATTTGGCTCGCAGACTTCGCAGGCGCACCAGTTCTAAAGTAACCAAAAATTGAGAAAATAGGTGGGGCAGCAAATGCCCCACCTATTTCTATTTGGATCGAGCCATGGACCTAAACGAGCAAGAGCTTTCTCAAGCAGAGAAGGATCGACGCGCGCATCGTAAAGCACAGCGAAAGCGTTCGGTTTGGATCTCGCTTGCAAGCACTCTGGCCTTCGCGGTAATTGTTTGGTTTGGTCTAATCGCAACTCCCGGCTGGGAGCGCGTTGAGCAGTCATTTTTCAACTGGGATGTGGCGGTAGCTAGCTTCCCTAGAGTCATTGACGGGCTACTGCTAAATCTCCGAGTGTTGGTAGCTGCGGCAATTCTGGTGCTGTTCTTTGGCTTGTTGCTTGCCATAATCCGCACACTTAAGTCCCCGGTGTTTTTCCCGCTGCGCGTGCTTTCAAAAGGTTACGTTGACCTATTTAGAGGCTTGCCGCTAATCATTGTTTTGTACCTGGTTGGATTTGGAATACCTGGACTAAGACTTGAATTTCTTGGAAGAATCCCCGCCGAGGTTCTTGGAATTGTCGCCCTCACAATTACCTACAGCGCTTACGTGTCCGAAGTCTTTAGAGCAGGTATCGAATCCGTTCACTCCTCACAGCGTTTAGCCGCTAGATCACTCGGCCTTTCCTATTCCAAGTCGATGCGATTGGTTGTTTTGCCCCAGGCGGTTAGAAGAGTAGTTCCGCCTTTGATGAATGATTTCATCGCTTTGCAAAAAGACGTAGGGCTTATATCTGTCCTTGGGGCAATCGATGCTGTTCGCGGTGCTCAGATTGAAGTTGCGAAGTTTGCCAACTTCACACCGTACGTAGTTGCAGGTCTGTTATTTGTTTTGCTCGCAATTCCAACCATCCGCCTTGCCGATAGGATTTCGGCGAAATTCACCGCCCGCGAACAGCAGGGAGTCACGCTGTGATCGACTGGAATCGCCCGAGGCTAAAAGTTGTTGGACTCAAGAAGTTCTATGGCGATCGTAGGGTCATAAACGGTGTTGATCTAGAAGTTTTCCCGGGCCAAATTGTTGCGTTGATTGGTTCATCGGGCTCTGGAAAATCCACCCTGCTTCGCTGCGTGAATCAGATTGAAGATCTCACCGATGGTCAGATTTTCCTGGACGGTGAAGAAGTCTCCGCGCCGGGTGTGAATCAAGACTTGATCAGGGCTCAAATCGGACTTGTCTTTCAGTCCTTCAATCTTTTCACTCACCTGAGCATTCTGAACAACATCACCCTTGCTCTGAGGCATGTAAAGAAGATGGATAAGGATGCCGCTAACAAGCTTGCCCAAAGCTGGCTGACTCGGATTGGTCTTGGCGATAGGGGAGATTCTTACCCTGACAAGATCTCCGGTGGCCAGCAGCAAAGAGCAGCCATCATCCGGGCGGTTGCCATGGAGCCTAAAGTTTTGCTTTTGGATGAAGTAACCAGTGCACTTGATCCAGAACTGGTTGGTGAAGTGCTTGATTTGATTCGCGAACTCAAATCTGGTGGAACAACAATCCTCATGGCAACCCATGAGCTTTCTTTCGCAAGGGAAGTTGCCGACTGGGTTATCTTCCTTGAGCAAGGACAGATCTACGAGCAGGGCGAAGCCAAGGACTTTTTTGAGAAGGCTAGCAAGCCTCGGACAATTGAATTCCTATCGAGGATGAGATCTAGATAGTTTGCTATCTGTGAACTAAGGCAAAATCTCCGCAGTAAACTTCTGGCATGAAGCCAATCGGAAAACCCGCATTCATCGCAGCCATTATTGGTCCGATTCAGTCAGTTTTAGGTTGGCTGATCGCAGGCTCGCTTTGGGCTGAATACAATCCTGTGACTCAAACCATAAGCGATCTTGCCGCCTTTGAGTCTCCAGTCAAATGGATCATGTCTGGATTCTTTATCTTCGGTGGAGTGCTTACTCTCATCGCTTCTATCTATGCTCGGACGTTGGCTCTGCCAGGACGCATAGCTTTGTTTTTATCGGCGATTGCAACTTTCGGACTGACAATTTTCCCGACTCCCTTGATTGGCTATTCAGTGGAGCATCGGATTTTTGCGATTATTTCTTTTGCGCTCTCGGCTATCTGGCCAATCCTTGCAATGCGATTTCGGAAAGACGCGCCTTGGATAATCAGACCGACCGCATCGATAATCGGCACCACTTTACAACTGGCCCTCGCAGTATGGTTTCTGAGCACCTGGACAGATCCGGACACTACCAATGTTGGAGTGTGGGAGCGGGTGGTGACTGTCAGCCAGGCCCTCTATGGATCAATAGTGATAATCACGATTTATGTTGGGTCTAAGCGAGGCAAGCCAACGATTAGTGTATAAAATCGAGGAACAGGCAACCCAGCACTAAGGAGAAAAAACCATGGCACAAAAAGAGCAGAAACCTCAGAAGAGCGACAAAAAGGCTCCAGCAAAGACTCTGAAGGAAAAGCGCGCCGACAAGCAAGCCAAGAAGAACCGCTCTTAGTCAAGAGAAGTATTGTTACTCCCAAGCGGAATAGAAGCGGGAATCTGTCTTTGCTCAAACCGCTAGGGAGCCTCAAAGTATTCGACATTGACTACTTCATTTTTGAAAGTCTCTGTCCATCCCTTGGAAACATTTCGTCTGAAGCCCAATTCTGATAGCACCTTTATCGAAGCAGAGTTTCTACTGTCCGTGGTAGCGATGAATTTCTTTGCCCCGGCTTCCGAAATCAAGAAACTAATCAGCTTTGATGTAGCTTCTTTTGCAAATCCTTGCCCTTGGTACGGCTTCGCAATAGTGAAACCCAATTCAAATTTCGAGTCCTCATCTTCAACCGAATGAATAGCTAGATCACCAACATGCTCGCGACTTCCAAGGCGATGAATAGCCAGTTGAAGCCACTCACCTTTTTCCGGGAGCATTGACCCAGCTTGCGACTCAATCAGATCAATTGCCTGATTCTTTGAATAACTAGTTTCCCAACCCTGAAATCGAGCGATGTCAGGATCTTGCCGATAAGCGACGAATGTATCTAGGTCAATCATGGCCAGAGGCTCAATGCTTAGTCGTTCGGTCAAGATTGGGTAAGACACAAATGAATTGTATTGGTGAGAATGATCACTTC
>JBILXL010000064.1:0-6255 GCA_044378505.1 Rhodoluna sp.
TTGTTGGGGACAGAGCCAATTGTCCCACTCGGGAAACAGAAAAACCCAGATATTCAGACCTGGGTTTTTCTTTTGGCTAAGGCAAGGTGTTTCTATTGGGACTCTGGCCCAGTCGAGGCATGAGCAGCAGCAATAGCTCTCTTACCGGCTGGCAACAGCACGGCTACCACGGCAATCAAAACAGTTATTGCTCCGGTTGCAATCAGCAGAATTTCGACCGAGACAATATCTGCAAGTGGTCCAAGAACAGCCATGCCGAGCGGCATGGCAACTGCCATGACAATCCCCACAAAACCAAAGACTCTTCCTTGGCGCTCCGGCTCAACTGTTTCTTGGAGCAATGTCATGGATGAAGTTGAAAATGCTGGAACAGCAAGTCCGATGAGGAAAAACAGACTGTAGAAAAGAATCAAGTTTGTTGTAAAGCCCATCACAACGGCGAGAACACCGAAAAGTATGGATGTTCCAACCATCATTCCCAGCCGGTCCATTTTAGAAGCAAAGATCGCCATTAGGGCTCCACCGGCGACCATTCCAATTCCAAAGGAAAGCTCCAGGATTGTTAGCAGCCAAACATCTGATCCAAAGGTTCGAACCAGCATCAATGGGGAAAGATTTGATGGGGCTACAACTAGCAAAAACACAATCGAATAAATAACCATTACCCAGCGCACCAGGTCGTGACTGAAGATGTAATTCAAGCCTTCTTTCAAGTCTGTCAAGTAAGAAGGCTTGTCATCACTTGCTGCCCTGGAGAGTGTTGGAACAGCAATGGTTGCCAAAAGAGAAAGTCCAATAACCGCTGTGACAACATCGACAAACAAAATTGCTGCCAACGACATCGTTGAGTAAATTCCAGCGGCAGCAACAGGGCCGATAATCAACAGCGAAGATTGAACACTGCTATTGATTCCATTTACCCGCATCAGTTTGTCGGTAGGAACAATCTGTGGAATAAGTGCTGAAATTGCCGGCATCTGAATTCCGGCACCAACTGAGCGAACAGCCATGACCAGAAACACCAGCCAAAGGTCATCAACCCCGGAAAGCATGAAGAAGGCTAAAACGAGCGTCGCTAGAGCGATCGTCGAGTCAGAGACAATAATCATCAATTTGCGATTTACTCGGTCAGCCCAAACCCCAGCAAAGATTGAAACAATCGCCTGAGGCAAGAACCCAAAGACCGCCGCCAGAGCAAGCACCACTCCAGATTTGGTAGTCAGAGTCAAATGCCACAACAGCGCATACTGAACCAATAGCGAGCCAAAGGTTGTGATGGTCTGGCCGACTAGAAAAACGGCAACTTTCTTTTTCCAGCCCGGCATGGACTCACTCTCGGCACTGGTTGGCACATTTGCTGCTTGGTCCATTGGTTCTTCCTTGGTTAGGTAAGTAGATACAAAACCCCAGCCGTGGCGGGCTGGGGTTTCGTGGCTAGTGAGGGATTCGAACCCCCGAAGGCTGAGCCAGCTGATTTACAGTCAGTTCCCTTTGGCCGCTTGGGTAACTAGCCATGCGTTTTTGATTCCGGCGCCCTAAAAGAATACCAATATTTCACCAAGGCCCATACCCCGCATAAAGAAGTCAGCTCTTGGCAGCCCTTATAAACTGTCTTTCATGGCTGATTCCTCATTCGACATCGTAAGCAAAGTTGACCCGCAAGAAATTGCGAATGCCCTGAACCAGGCATCCAAGGAGGTCGAGCAACGCTACGACTTCAAGGGTGTTGGTGCCTCTATTGAGGAATCCGGCGACAAAATCTTGATTAAGGCAAACAGTGAAGAGCGCGCCAAGGCCGTTCTTGATGTGTTCCAGTCAAAGCTTGTAAAGCGCGGCATTTCATTGAAGAGCTTGGATGATGGAAAGCCTTTTGCATCCGGTAAAGAATTCCGCATCGAATGCAAAATCAAAGAGGGCATCTCTCAGGAGAACGCTAAGAAGATAAATAAGCTACTTCGCGACGAAGGACCAAAGAGCGTAAAGTCCCAGATCCAGGGGGATGAGCTTCGCGTCAGCAGCAAATCTCGTGATGATCTGCAAGAAGTTCAGGCACTTTTAAAAAGTAAAGACTTAGAAGTAGACGTTCAGTTTGTGAACTACCGCTAAATAAGACCTAGAGGTCGTCAACAACAGTAATTGGCCCGGTAAGCGGGAAGGCGTTATTCATAGCCTCTTTACGCTTAGAGCTCTTGGCGACTCGTCCAGCCAAAATTCCAGCGATAAACATCAGAGCCACGGGCAAGATAAATGCCAAATCCAAACCTATGCCTTGCGCTAACGCTCCCATAAAGATCTTCGCTCCGATAACGGCCACTGCGTTCACCAGTGACATTCGAGACAACGCCTGCGCGGTAGTTAGTCCTGAGACGTGACCTGCCGCACCAAAAAACGATGGAACCATCGGAGCCAAACCAAATCCTGTAATTGCCCAGAAAAGCGACAGCACAACCAGGGCCAGTATTGGGCTGGTTGAAACTAGCGGCGGGGCAACCAAAACTCCAACAAGCATCGAAACCGCACCGAAGATTCCTCCCCACTTGGAAAGATCACTGATGTGATACTTCTTGGTCACACGGCCAATCAATAATCTTCCAACGATCATGGCGAGTGTGAAGGAGGCAAATGGAATTGCGCCCAGGGTTGGGTTCAGCATCATGATTTGCTTGGCGAACACAGCCGACCAGTCCATCATCACAAGCTCTGGGAAAACACCTGCAAAGAAACCGGCGGCCAATAGCCAAAGCTGAGTTGGAGATTTGAAGAACGGAACTTTTCTGGAAGCTTGTCTTTCCTCGTGGTGGCCATCTTCTGAAGGAGCCAGCATCTTGCGAATGGAGACTTCAAAGGCAACAAGTGCAAGTGCGCCAACCAAGATCAGGTGCAGCTGCAGTGACATAAAGCTTGCAAGAACACCTGAAACCGCGGCGCTGATTCCAGCTCCGATACTCCAGGCTGCGTGGAACTTGCCCAAGATAACTTGCTTGACTTGTTTTTGAAGCATCACTGACTGAGCGTTCACGGCGATGTTGAAAAAGCTCATGCTAAACATCATCAGAGCGTGAAACAGGAAATACATCCAACCGTTTGTTGCAAAGCCCAAGCTTGCAGTGGTGATCACAATCATCACACTCGAGATTCGAACTATCGGCCTAGTTCCGTACTTTCCAATAAGTCGGTTGGTGATAAGAAGTGGAACTAAAGACCCAAGACCGGCAAGACCGATAATCAATCCCCAAACCGCAAACGAAACTCCGATTTGATCGATGATTTCTGGAATGCGAGGAAGATAAGTAATCGCTAGAAAACCCTGAATGAAAAAAGCAGAAACTAGAGCAAACTGAGCGCTTTTTGATTTAGCTGGTGAGAACGGCACTTAGGACTTAGCCCCCTTGGCAACAGACATGAAATCTTCACGTTCAACTAGTTTGACTCTCTCACGAGACTGGGCTTGTCCTAGGCGCTTTTCTTCCGCGTCGATTTTTAGCCACTCCGGCCAACCAACGTACTGAACGCCGCGGCTTTCCATTAGGGCAACAATGGCTTCTTCTTCTGGTGCACTTGGTCTCCACCAGGTTGGTTTGTCAGCGATAACTTGAGCGATGGTTTCAATCGCATCAGATTTGGTGTGTCCAATAAGGCCAACTGGTCCGCGCTTAATCCAACCGGTTGCATATACACCTTCGATGTGCTTGCCCGATGAATCAAGCACTCGGCCCTTGTCATTTGGAATTACTCCGACCTTGGCATCAAATGGGATTTCGTTCAATTCCGATCCAAAGTATCCAACGGCCCGATAAAGCGCCTGGATCGGTATCTCGCGGAATTGCCCGGTTGGAACAACTCCCCCGTTGCCATCTAGCTTGGTGCGCTCGATCTTTAGAGCCTTTACCTTGCCGTTTTCGCCAATGACCTCAACAGGAGATGAGAAGAAGTGCAGGTGCAGACGCCTTGCGGCTCCGGTTTGTTCCTTTTCGCGCAGCTCCTCAAGGGTTTTGACCATCACGCGGGTTTGGTTGTTTGATTCGATCTGCTTAGTCGAGCCCTCGTCATACTGGAAATCTTCATCGTGAACGATGGTGTCCACACCTTCGACGTGAACCGCTTCTCTGAGTTCAAGCGGTGAGAACTTCACCTGGGCAGGGCCGCGACGACCAAAGACGTGAACATCGGTTACCTTTGAGGCCAGTAGGCCCTGGTAAACGTTTTCTGGAATGTCGGTTTCAAGCATTTTGGCTGGGGATTTTACGAGCACTCGAGCAACATCCAGTGCTACGTTGCCGTTTCCAATAACGGCAATTTCCTTGGCGCTTAGATCCCAAGTTCTTGGGAAATCCGGGTGGGCGTCGTACCAGTTGACAAATGCGGCGGCTCCGAAGGAGCCATCCAATTCAATACCCGGAATCTTTAGATCAGCATCTTCAATTGCGCCGGTTGAAAAAATCACGGCGTTGTAGTGCTTCTTTAGATCCTCAAGGGTTATGTCCTTGCCGTAGGTGACGTTTCCGAAGAAGCGAATGTCTCCGCGATCCAGAACTTCGTAAAGGGCCTTAATGATTCCTTTGATTCTCGGGTGGTCAGGGGCAACGCCGTAGCGAACTAAACCGTAAGGGGCTGGGAGTAAATCAAAAAGGTCAATAGATACGTCGAAGTCGCGAAGTTCAGATTTGATAAGCAAATCTGCTGCATAGATACCCGCAGGTCCCGCGCCAACTATTGCCAGCCTTAGCTTCGACATCTTGTAATTCGTATCCTTAGATCTTTTAGTTTTGACGCTCGATTACCGCATCAGCAAAGTTTTTCAGTGCTTCACGAACTGGCCCTTCGGGCAAATCTTCCAGTGCTGCCATTGCCTGATCTGCCCAGCGCTTAGCTTCCTGGAAAGCACGCTCGGTTGCTGGGTGCTTTCTCATTTGCTCTAGTACATCATTCAACGCGGCATCATCATCGAGCCCGCCATCAATTATCTCAACAAGCTTGGCCGAAGCTGGATCATGCTGCGCATCCTGCCTCAAATAAAGCACAGGCAGGGTTGGAACGCCTGCTCGAAGGTCGGTTCCAGGAGTCTTCCCTGAGGTTTTGCCGTCTGAGTAAATATCAATTACGTCATCGATTAGCTGGAAGGCAACACCGATTGCTTCGCCGTATTTTCTCACTGGCTCGCGAAGAGCTTGGTCGGCACCGGAGAACAAAACACCCAATTCAGCAGACGCTGAAATTAAAGATCCAGTTTTGTCAGAAAGCACACTCAAGTAATGCTCGATTACGTCTTGGCCTTCGGCTGGGCCAACGGTTTCATTTAGTTGACCAAGACACAGTCTTTCAAAAGTGTCTGCCTGAAGTGTTAGAGCTTTTTGACCAAGCTTGGAAACTAGTTGTGATGCTCGCGCAAATAGTAAGTCGCCGGTCAAGATAGCAACGCTGTTGCCCCAGATCTCGTGAGCAGAATCAACGCCTCTTCTTTTCGGAGCGTTGTCCATAACGTCATCGTGATACAAAGTTCCGATGTGTGTTAGTTCAACCACCACAGCCGACTTGATCACTTCATCGGTTGAAGCTTCCCCAAGCTGCGCGCAAAGTAAAACCAAAGTTGGTCGGATACGCTTTCCGCCGGCATCAATCAAGTGACGGGTTGTCACCTTGGCGATTGGGTCGGTGTGTGCAACGGCAGTAACTAGCTCTTCCTCGACGCGCTCAAGGCCGGCTTCGAGTGCGGCAAGTAGGTCTTTGTCAGCGACCTTGCGCAGC
This sequence comes from Rhodoluna sp., assembly GCA_044378505.1. Taxonomy (GTDB): domain Bacteria; phylum Actinomycetota; class Actinomycetes; order Actinomycetales; family Microbacteriaceae; genus Rhodoluna. The sequence goes on from JBILXL010000064.1 coordinate 5,746, forward strand.
TGCCTTGGCAGCGAAGTTTTTGGCATTAGTTGGCTTTCTGGGGTTTGTATCCAGTATGGATAGCAACAATGCCGAGAGTTTGATTCCTGAAACCAACAGATTGGTAGCCAACTTTTTCGATTAGTTTGGCGAGTTCCGCTTGCTTAGGCCAGGCATCGATTGATTCAGCTAGGTAGCTATAAGCCTCAGGGGTTTTGCTGACCAGTGCGGAAACTCTCGGAAGCAGGTTCTTTAGGTAAAAGCGGTAGAGCGTATGCAAGAACTTGTTTGGAATTGCCGAGAACTCACAAACCACGAGCTTGCCTCCAGGCTTTAGAACCCTAAGCATTTCGGAAAGCGCCAGCTCAGTGTTTTCAACGTTTCTCAGTCCAAAGGAAATAGTGACGGTGTCGAACTCGGCTTCCTGGAAAGGAAGAGCGGTGGCATCGGCAAAAACAAACTCAATTTCAGGGTGACGCCTGCGGCCTTCTTCAAGCATGCCGTTTGAAAAATCTGCCGCTACAACTCGAA
>JBILXL010000065.1:0-6219 GCA_044378505.1 Rhodoluna sp.
ACTCGGTCAGGAAAAAGTGTCGCGTAGGTGGTTCCAAGCAGTGAACCATAGGAATATCCGAGGTAGTGAAGTTTTTCCTGCCCCAGCACAGCGCGAAGAACATCCATGTCCTTTGCAGCGGAGACGGTGTCGACGTGAGCTAGCAGTTCCCCAGTTTCCTCAAGGCACTTGGCACCAAAGTCCTTTATGGCTGCCCTGGAAACCGCAAGGTCCTCATCACTTCCTAGCTCAAAGCCGCTAACGTCGTATAAAAACTCATCGGTCTCAGCATCGGTTAGGCAAGATACTGCCGAGCTTCGCCCAACACCTCTTGGATCAAAGCCCAAAATGTTGAAGTTCTCACGAAGCTTTTTGGTGCCCAAAAAATCACTGGATTCAAGTACCCAGTCATAGCCGGATGCTCCAGGGCCTCCGGGGTTGAAAAGCACAAACCCTAATGGTTCTTTCTTATCCGCCTGACGATAGGCAGTTGCAATTACAATCGGCTCACTTGCCGGATCATCCCAGTTCATCGGCATTTGAACATCGGCACAGAAAATTCCCTCGCCGCAGTTTACGAACTCAACTACCTGCTCGTAGTACTTCTCGAACCCTGCTGGAGCTCCCGTTGCAACTGGGCTTATTGGCTCTGGAGAAGAAGTGTTGCTCACGGATACACATCCGGTTAGAACAATTGCGGAAGAAATAAAAATAGCCAATGGGCCTAGTTTGGTTTTCAAATCTTCCTTCTAAGTGAGATAGCTAATGATTCAAGAACCATCAGGTCTCGAACGTTTGAGCTGATCCTAACTCGAGCCTGTGACATAGCTTCAAGCTTTGCAATGGTTTGGGCGGGTGAGGAAGTTGATGCTACCTCCTCTAAAGAACTGGCAAGATCTTGATTCACAAGCTCGGCTTTAGCAGCTAGCTGAATGGTCATCACGTCTCTATAGAGCGACATCAAATCAACCAGAATCCGATCGATGCCATCGCGCAAACTTCTAGTTGAGCGCCGCTTCTGTGCCTCTTCTAAGGCTTTGATATCTGACCTCAGGGCAGGAGGAATTGTTCCACCCTCTGGGATACCTAGGGTTGCCAATAGATTGGCCCGCTCTTCACTGTCTTTTTCAGTTGTCAGTGCATCGGCATCTTTTTTGGCAAGTTCTAGCCAGCGCTCAGCGGTGGACATAGCTTTAGGAATTGAATCAATCTGCAAAGCCGAAACTAAAGTTTCCTTGCGACGAGCCCTGGCATCCGTGCTGGTGGCAAGCCGAAGGGCCATTCCGATATGACCCTGGGCTTCTGCTGCCACCTGCAGAGCGATTTTTGGCTCAATGCCATCGCGGGCAACAAGTAGGTCGGCAACAGTTTGAGTTGATGGTTGCTTTAGGGCAACTCGTCTAACGCGCGAGCGAATAGTTGGAAGCATGTCGGCTTCACTTGGAGCACAAAGCAACCAGATGGTACCAGCCGGTGGCTCTTCCAGGGCCTTTAGTAAAACGTTCGAAGAGCGCTCAGCCATTCGATCAGCATCTTCGATAATCATGATCTGGTATTTACTCAGCGATCCGCCAAAGTGCGAGGTTGAAACCAGTTGCCTGATTTCCTCGATTGAGATGATGACTTTCTCGGTAGCCAAAACTGAGACGTCCGGATGAGACCCTGATTGCACCATGCGGCAGCTCTTACATTCACCACAGCCAGCTTTTTCACAAAGCAGAGATGCTGCAAATGCCATTGCGGCATTAGAGCGACCCGAACCTGGAGGTCCAGTGAGTAACCAGGCGTGGTGTAGTCCTTCGTCTTTTGTTGCAACTGCTTGGCGCAGTTGACCAACCGCTTCTGGTTGACCGAGTAGCTCAGACCAAATTGGCTCGAAATCTAGAACGGTGCTCAAAGTCCTTTGCTTTCTAGGACTTGATCAAGGCGAACCACAATTGCTTCCCAGATTTTCTCTGGAGCTTGGTTGGCATCCACCACGAAAATTCTGTATGGTTCAGCTTTTGCTAAATCAAGATAGGAATTTCTGGCTGCTTCGAAAAACTCAATCTTCTCTCGCTCCAGGCGATCTGGGGCTTCGCCTGTTTGACCGCGACGCTTGGCTGCAAGGTGCGCATCCAAATCAAGAAGCACGGTTAGATCAGGCAAGAGATTGTTCACTGCCCAAAGCGAGAGGTTTCTAACCTCGGTCAGATCTAGTTCTCTCCCGGCACCTTGGTAGGCAACGGATGAATCCAGGTATCGATCTGTTATGACAACTTGGCCTTTTTCCAGTGCTGGCAAGATCTTGCTTGCCACATGATGTGCTCTATCGGCTGCATATAGAAGTGCCTCGGACCGAGCAGAGACTTCACCCTTGCGGTGCAATAAAAGATGTCTAATTTCTTGACCAAGCTCAGTGCCACCGGGTTCTAGAGTTCGAACTACTTTTAAGCCTTTTGAAGCAAGGTAGTTTTCCATCAAGTCAGCTTGAGTGGACTTGCCAACTCCGTCGATTCCCTCAAAGGAGATGAACAGTCCGTGGCTCAAATTACTTCTTCTTTCTAGCGGTGCCAGCCTTCACAGTCTTTTTAGGGGCTGCGGCCTTTCTGGAGACTCGACCTGCCTTGGGGGCAGCTTGGCCTGGCTCTAACCCTAGTTTCTCACGCCTGATGGCCAAAAGTTCAAAGGCCTGGTCAGGGCTTAGTTCCTCAAGCTTTTCATCCTTAGGAATGGTGGCGTTGATAGCTCCATCGGTGACGTAATCACCGAACTGCCCAGTTTTGGCAAACACCGGCAAACCGCTGGCTGGGTCTTCACCGAATTCGCGCAGCGGTGTGGCGGCAGTTCTGCGACCACCGTATTTTGGCTGCTTGTAAAGCTCGAGAGTTTCTTCCAGAGTCAGCGAGAAGATCTGGTCTTCAGTAGCAAGTGATCTGGAGTCAGTTCCCTTCTTTAGGTAAGGACCAAACTTTCCATTTTGTGCAGTGATTGGAGTTTCAGTTTCTGGGTCAAGACCAATTGTCCTTGGAAGAGATAGCAGCATAACTGCTTGCTCAAAGGTGAAGGTATCTGGAGTCATCGACTTGAACAGTGACGCAGTCTTTGGCTTCTCGGCGTTTGGGTCTTCCAATAAAACGTAAGGACCGAAGCGACCGTCCTTGAACAAAATGTCGTAACCGGTAGTTGGATCCTGACCCATCTTGCGGTCAGTGATAATCGGTGCATCGATAAGCTCCTGCGCCTTGGCAACAGTTAGCTCATCGGGTGCAAGTCCTTCGGGAATGTTTACGATACGTCGACCGTTTTCATCAGCGCCTTCGCTACCTGGTTCAACCATGGTCTCGATGTATGGCCCGAACTTACCAGTTCTAAGTGTGATGTTCTCGGCTAGGAAAATTGAGTTCACGGCCTTAGGGTCGTGCTCGCCAACGTTTTGCACGGTGTCGTGAAGACCATCTTCGGTTTCAGTTCCGAAGTAGAACTTCTTTAGCCAGTCGCTTCGATCAAGTTCCCCTGCTGCAATCTGGTCTAAGTTTTCTTCCATCTGAGCGGTGAAGGCGTAATCAACTAGTTTTACGAAGTTCTCTTCCAAGAAGCGGGTCACAGTAAAGGCAATCCATTCTGGAACTAAGGCCTGGCCACGCTTTACGACATAACCCTTGTTGATGATGGTGGACAAGATAGCTGCGTAGGTGGAAGGTCTTCCAATGCCGTCTTCTTCTAGCGCCTTCACAAGGGAAGCTTCTGTGTATCGAGGAGGGGGCAATGTCACGTGGTCTTTGGCGGTGACCTCAACAACCGATAGTTCCTGGCCAACTTCCAAAGCTGGAAGCTTTAGCTCCTTTTCGCTGTCCTCTTCTTCTTCGCGCTCAACGTCACGGCCTTCTTCGTAGGCGGCCATGAATCCCTTGAACAAAACGACGGTTCCCGATGCTGAGAACTCAGCAGATTTGCCGCCATCGATTGGCCCCACTGAAATCTTTGCTGTGGTGGTTGAAACCTTCGCATCAGCCATCTGAGAAGCCATAGTTCTTTTCCAGATCAACTCGTAAAGATCTTTAGACCTTGATGACATGCTCATCGGTAAATCGCTCGGGTGCAGGAAGGTTTCGCCAGCTGGGCGAATAGCCTCGTGGGCCTCCTGAGCGTTTTTGCTCTTTCCGGTGTAGACGCGAGGAGAATCAGGAACCGAGTCTTTGCCAAACATTTCAACCGCTAGGTTTCTTGCAGCCTGAATAGCTTGGCTTGATAAAACCGGTGAGTCGGTACGCATATATGTAATGTGTCCGTCTTGATACAAAGACTGAGCGGTATCCATAGTCTGCTTGGCTGACATGCGAAGTTTTCTAGAAGCTTCCTGCTGCAAGGTAGAAGTTGTGAAAGGAGCAGCTGGGCGACGAGTTGATGGCTTTGATTCCACCGATTCAACTTTTACCTTTATATCGTTGCTTCGCATGGCAACGGCAAGTTTTTCTGCAGCGTCTAGGTCAAGAAGTAACACTCCGTCTTTGAGTTCACCCTTGTCGTTGAAGGCGTCTCCCGATGCAATTCTCTTGCCATCAATTGAAAGAAGCTTCGCCTCAAAGTCTTGTTCTTTTCCTACGTTGGTGGTGAACAGTGCTTTGACATCGTGATAGCTAGCGGAGATAAAAGCCATGCGTTCACGCTCACGCTCAACAACCAGTCGCATCGCCGGGGACTGAACTCGTCCTGCGCTAAGACCGCGGTTGATCTTGCGCCACAAAACCGGAGAAACCTCGTAGCCGTAAAGACGGTCAACTACTCGTCTGGTTTCTTGAGCCTGAACTAGGTTCTGGTCAACATCTCGGGTTTTGCCCAAAGCTTCCTGGATGGCGGTTTTTGTAATTTCATGGAAAACCATTCGCTTGACCGGAACCTTCGGCTTTAGCACCTGGAGCAGGTGCCAGGCGATGGCCTCACCCTCGCGGTCCTCATCAGTTGCAAGATATAGCTCGTCAGCTTGCGTCAGGGCCTTTTTGAGCTCGGCGACAGTCTTGGATTTTCCGGCCGAAATGGCGTAGTAAGGCTCAAAGTCATTTTCGATGTCAATTGAGAACTTGGCTAGCGAGCCCTTTTTCTTCTTTTCTTCAGGAGGCAAGTTCTTTGGGTCGATCAGGTCTCGGATATGCCCAATTGAGGCCATGACTGTGTAGTCATCACCTAGATACTTAGCAATGGTCTTCGCCTTGGCTGGCGACTCGACTATTACTAACTTGTTGCCCGACATACTTCTCCTAATACATTCACTTCAGGGTCCTGCTCGAGCTCGTGCTTTGTGCACGAGCCCAAGAGACTTGAAGCTGGTCTCAATAAAGACCTCGAAACCGACAATACGACATCGTTCCAAAACCAGCTGGCTATTGGTGGCGATATCTTTTGCCACAATACACGGATAACCGGAAGATACACCTCGAAGTGCATCAGTTGCAGCCAGTGCAATGGCCTCTGTAGTGGCTTGAAGCCTTGTATTTACTAGCAAATGCAAGGAAAAGAAACTTCCAGCTGAAAATATTCCGAGAATCACAATTATGAGCCCAAAAGCCAGAATTGTTCCAGCTCCCGTGTCATTTTCTATTGACCTTGAGCTTTTGCGCACTGCGTCTCAATCAACTCCAAACCGGTCAGGTCAATACTAAAAATTCCAATTTCGCTGCGCAAGATAACACACACAACCCCCAACTCTTCTTGAATTTCAAAGCCAACTTGCTCGCCAAGATCTGTTACTAGAGCGTCAACAATCGCGATTGGCTCACCTCTTGCAATTGCTCGAGCAATAGTTGATGCAGCTGAAACCAATTCCATTCGCTGGAGCTGAACACTCATTGCACCAAGTGCCAGGGCAACAATCATCACTACCGCAGGAAGTGCTAAAACCAATTCGGCAGTGACACTACCGGTGTCTTTTTTAGCTACCGCCAAGGCTAAGTGCCGATCTAACCAAATCGAACAAGATCGCCTTGACCTCATCTGATCTCATGATTACTACCAGTAGGCCCGCGAAGCCAACAGCTGCCATTGTGGCAATTGCATACTCAGCCGTGGCAGCGCCAGTGTCTGATTTCCAGTTCATTTTTTATACCTTTCTATACAGCTCTAAATAGGCCAATTCCAAGTGGGACAACCGCTAGGAAAACAAACGCAGGAAGGGCCGCAAGACCCAGTGGCAAAAGCAGTGAAATTGAGAGCTTGGCCAAATCCTGCCGCCGACGATTCCAGAGCCGGTGCCGAAGGGCATCT
>JBILXL010000066.1:0-5874 GCA_044378505.1 Rhodoluna sp.
CATTGACGACTGAATAATCAAACTCAGAAGCCTGATCAAGCTCGGTTCTAGCCGTTTCAAGGCGAATTTGCTTGTCCAGTTCAGACTCGGTCCCCCTTTTATCAAGCCTTGCCCGCAGCTCATCGAAACTTGGAGGCTTTACGAAAACCAGTAAGGCCTCTGGGAAACTCTCTCTGACCTGAAAAGCCCCCTGGACGTCAATCTCAAGAATCACATTGAATCCGTTAGCTAAGCCCTGCTCTACAGGATCCCGCGGAGTGCCATAGAAGTGTCTGCCATGAACAGTTGCCCACTCAAGCATTTGACCAGAATCTGCGCGAAGCTTGAATTGTTCCTCCGTTAGGAACACATAGGAGACGCCATCAACTTCTCCCTCGCGTGGAGACCTAGTGGTTGCAGAAACAGAGAGCATAAAACCTTCAAAATTTTTTACTATGTGCGATGCGAGAGTGCCCTTTCCAACCGCGGACGGACCTGCCATAACAATTAGCTTGCCAGCTGGTTTCATGCCCGCAACCCTACCTCAAGATCGGCTTTTGCTTTCGAAACTCTAGAAGAAAGACCATCTAGCGAAGCACCCGCAACCAAACGAGAAACATTGCAGATCGCCGTATCCGCGTAGCCAGAAAGCAAAGAACGTGCATCCGCCAGAGTAGCGCCTTGTGCTCCAAAGCCAGGAACTAGAACTGGAATTTTCAAGCTGGCTGAAAAATCCAACCCAAGATCCACATCGTTCACTGTTGCACCCACCACAACCCCAATTGAACCAAGGCCCGCACCACTGTACTGCTGCGCAAAATCCAGCACACTTCTTGCAACAGTTCTGCCATCTCGGATAGCTGATTGAAGTGCAGAGGCTTCAGGATTTGAAGTTGCTGCAAGCACAAACAATCCACGATTATTCTCGAGAGCGACATTTGCTGTTTCGGCAAGAGAATCAGAACCCAGGTATGGCGAAACAGTCAGTGCGTCACAAGCAAACGCAGCTTCACGTGATAACCACGCTGTTGCGTAGCCAGACATTGTTGATCCGATATCTCCTCGTTTAGCATCTGCTACGACAACAAGTTCGCGGGACTTGGCATCGGCAAGAAGTTCCGAAAGGTGACTAAAACCTTCTGGTCCAAATTGTTCAAAGAATCCAACCTGGAACTTAACTATTCCCACATCGTCTTGAATCGCATCGAGCATCGAAAAGCTAAAGGACTTGGCCCCTTCGGCTGAAATCGGTAGCCCCCAAGAACGCAATTGATCAATACTTGGATCAATCCCGATGCACAGTTGGCCCTTCTGTTCAAAGGTTTTCAACAATCTTTGACCGAAGCTAGACACCGAGTGCCGCTTTCCGGTCGGCAGCGTGTTCTTGAAGTGATTTGACTTCAAAGGGTCCAGCGATGACCGCTTCGAAGGAACCAATCGCGCAGCTTAGTTGGGCCAAGGTTGTAAAAATTGGTTTGTCGGCCGCAGTTGTGGCGGCACGGATTTCGTAACCATCTTTACGTGCTGAAGATCCGGTAGGTGTGTTCACAACCACATCAACTTCTCCGGCCGTTATAAGTTCAACGATTGTTGGACCTTCTGTTGCCGATGAGCCTTGGCTGTGCTTACGGACTTCTTTGGCCTTGATGCCGTGGCGCTGAAGAATCTGCGCGGTTCCAGCAGTTGCCAGAATTTCATATCCCAATTGCTCCAGTCTTCGCACCGGAAGCAGCATTTGAGGTTTGTCCCTGTCAGCCACAGAAATAAATATGCGCCCGCTGGTTGGCAGAGAACTTCCTGCCGCAGCCTGAGATTTAGCAAAGGCTTTCGGGAAGTTCACATCAATGCCCATTACCTCACCTGTGGAACGCATCTCCGGACCAAGTAATGAATCAACGTATCTTCCGTCAGGGGTAGCAAACCTCTTGAAAGGTAACACTGCCTCCTTGACTGCAATTGGAGAATTGGCCGGGATGTAAGTACCGTCTAGCGCAGGTAAGTGCCCCTCCACCCTGAGCTGTGCAATTGAATTCCCAACCATAACTAGAGCAGCCGCTTTAGCAAGAGTGATTCCAAGAGCTTTCGATACAAATGGAACTGTTCTTGACGCACGGGGATTTGCCTCAAGAACGTAAAGCACATCCGCGGCGATTGCAAATTGCACGTTGAGTAGGCCTACTACCCCAAGACCCTTGGCAATCTTCTCGGTAGCATCTCTTACTCGAGCAATCTGCGATTCACTTAGGGTGATTGGTGGCAGCGTACAACTCGAGTCGCCAGAATGAATTCCAGCTTCTTCGATGTGTTCCATTACACCGCCCACATAAAGTTCTAGTCCGTCATAAAGGGCATCGATGTCAATCTCGATGGCATCGTCGAGGAATCGGTCAACTAGCAGTGGGTGCTCAGGGCCAACGATTGCCTGGTCTTCTATTCTGCGGAAGTAGTCGTCCATTCCTTCGGATTCATAGACAATCTCCATTCCCCTACCGCCAAGGACAAACGATGGGCGAACTAGAACTGGGAAACCGATTCGCTCGGCAATTACTTTTGCGTCTGCCAAGTTGGTAGCTGTACCGTTCGCGGGTGCTAAAAGATTCGCCTTATCAAGAATCTTCGAGAAAGAGCCTCGTTCCTCTGCTAAGTCGATTGCGTCCGGTGTGGTACCAAGAATTGGCACACGAGCTTTGGAAAGTCCTTGAGCTAGTCCAAGGGCCGTCTGACCACCAAGTTGAACAATCACACCGACAATCTCGCCTGAGGCAGACTCGGCGTGAATAACTTCAAGCACGTCCTCCAAAGTCAGCGGTTCGAAATAAAGCCTGTCGGAGGTGTCGTAGTCGGTTGACACTGTTTCAGGGTTGCAGTTAATCATGATGGTTTCGTAGCCGGCGTCGGAGAGTGCAAATGAGGCGTGCACGCAGGAGTAATCAAATTCAACACCCTGGCCAATTCGGTTTGGGCCTGAGCCTAGGATGATCACCTTCTTGCGGTCTGAAGGAGCTACCTCTGTCTCGGTTTCATATGTCGAGTAGTGATACGGCGTGAGTGCTGGAAACTCCCCCGCACAGGTATCGACGGTCTTGAAAACTGGTCGCAGACCAAATTTGTGGCGGAGGGAACGAACATCAGCTTCTGCTAGGTGTCGCAACTCTCCAATCTGGTGGTCACTAAACCCATGCATCTTCGCAAGCTTTAGTACCTCCGGAGTTAAGTCCCCCGCTTCGCGAATAGTGATGGCGACTTCGTTGATAAGGACTATCTGGTCAATAAACCATGGGTCGATCATGGTTGCTTCAAATACCTGCTGCGGAGTAGCTCCCCGTAAAAGGGCCTGTTGAACATTGACAATTCGACCGTCTGTGGGCTTCTTAATGATTTCAAGCAGATCACCGACGGGCGTGACGTTAGCGTTCCAATGAAAAGACGAGCCACGCTTTTCCAAGGATCTAAGTGATTTCTGAAGAGCCTGTGAGAAGGTTCTTCCGATGGCCATCGCCTCTCCGACGGATTTCATAGTGGTAGTAAGGGTGGAATCAGCAGCTGGGAATTTCTCGAACGCAAATCTCGGAACCTTAACCACTACATAGTCCAGCGTTGGCTCGAAGCTTGCCGGTGTAACCTTAGTGATGTCATTAGGAATCTCATCCAGGGTGTAACCAATAGCTAGCTTGGCGGCAATCTTTGCAATTGGGAAACCAGTTGCCTTAGAAGCCAAAGCTGATGACCTGCTGACTCGAGGGTTCATCTCGATCACAACCACTCGCCCTGTGACAGGATCAACGGCGAACTGAATGTTGCAACCGCCGGTGTCAACACCTACGTCCCTAATGATCTGAATCGAGATATCCCTCAGGTTCTGGTACTCGCGGTCTGTCAGTGTCAGAGCAGGCGCTACGGTAATCGAATCTCCAGTGTGGACGCCTACAGGGTCAAAGTTCTCAATCGAACAAACAACAACGGCGTTGTCGTTTCGATCCCTCATGAGCTCAAGCTCATATTCCTTCCAACCTAGAATTGACTCCTCAAGAAGTACCTCTGTTGTTGGTGAGGCTTGGAGCCCCGCACCAGCTATCCGAATCAACTGCTCCTCGTCGTAAGCAAAACCTGAACCAAGACCTCCCATTGTGAAACTAGGACGAACCACAACTGGGTAGCCGAGCTTCTTGGCGCCCGCCAGAACATCGTCCATGTTGTGAGCGATCACGGATTTTGCGACATCGGCCCCGGCATCAAGAACTAACTGCTTGAACGACTGTCTATCCTCGCCGGCCCTGATTGCAGCAATATTTGCTCCGATTAGTTCAACGTTGTATTTCTCAAGGATCCCAAGCTCATGCAATTCCATTGCAGCATTTAGTGCGGTCTGGCCTCCGAGAGTTGGCAAGATTGCGTCTGGCTTTTCCTTGGCAATGATTGCTTCGATGACTTGAGCGGTGATCGGTTCAACGTAAGTGGCATCGGCAAAATCAGGGTCAGTCATGATGGTGGCTGGATTTGAGTTGACGAGGATAACTCGAATTCCTTCGGCACGAAGTACGCGACAAGCTTGGGTACCTGAGTAATCAAACTCACATGCTTGACCAATGACAATCGGCCCTGAACCAATAACCAGGACGCTCTTTAGGTCTTGTCTGCGCGGCATTAGTTGTCCCCGCGAGACTTGATCATTTCAACTAATCGATCAAACAAATAAGAAGAATCGTGAGGCCCGGCAGCGGCTTCCGGGTGGTACTGCACAGAAAATGCGGGCACATCAATGCATTCCAGGCCTTCAACACAGTCATCGTTTAGGTTTACGTGCGAGACTCGAACCTTTCCAAACCCGGCAGGGGAAATAACTATTTCGCCAGCTTCTCCCCCCGGAACACTTACGGCAAAACCGTGATTGTGTGCGGTCACCTCAACTCGACCAGTTGTGCGATCAAGAATTGGTTGATTGATACCACGATGCCCGAAAGCGAGCTTGTAGGTTTCAAAACCCAGGGCTCTTCCAAGCAATTGATTGCCAAAACAGATTCCAAAGAATGGAATGCGCCTTTCGAGTACCTCTTTGAGAAGTTTCACTTGATCTGCCGAAGCGCTAGGGTCTCCTGGTCCATTTGAGAAAAACACCGCATCCGGTTTTGTGGCAAGCAGAGTTTCGAGACTTGTAAGTGCAGGCAAAACTGTGACAACCAGGCCTCTTTTAATCATGTGTTCGATTGTCGAGCGCTTTATACCAAGATCAAGAATCGAGACTCGGCCCACGAACTGTCCCATGTGTGGGACTTCATAGGCATCAGGTGTAGTGACAACCGAACTTAGGGATTGCCCCTTCATCTCCGGCGCTTCACGCACAATTTCAACAAGTCTTTCAACAGCTTGCTCGGACCTTGGGCCGGAGAAAATTCCAGCCCGCATTGCCCCGCGTGATCGAATGTGTCGAGTCAGTGCTCTGGTGTCGATGCCTGAAATCCCAACGACGAAGTTATCTTCAAGTTCTTCATCTAGAGATCTCTCAGAACGGTGGTTGGAAACTACCCTCGAAGGTTCTCTCACTACATAGCCGCTAACCCAAATACGGTTAGATTCCTCGTCTCGAGTATTTACTCCCGTGATTCCAATGTGTGGTGCGGTCTGCACAACTATCTGTCCGGCGTAGCTCGGATCGGTAATTGTCTCCTGATAACCAGTCATTCCGGTTGCGAAAACAATTTCACCTAGGGTTTGCCCTTCGGCACCATAGGCAAGACCCTCGAAAATAATGCCGTCTTCCAAGACCAGCTTCGCGGTAGTGGTATTCATTAAGCTCCCACCAAGGGTCTAAGGGCTTCAAGTGCTTCGGAACGAAGTTCAGAGCTTACAAATCTAAAGTGAGTTTGCAGTTCCACCGCTCCGAGCCTCCATTTGATT
>JBILXL010000067.1:0-5844 GCA_044378505.1 Rhodoluna sp.
GAAGACGGTGTTATTGAGATTACTCTGCTGGGACAAAACGTAAATACCTATGGAGTCGAGTTCGGCGAACGAGGAGCCTTTGCGAAGCTATTGCGGGCGTGCGGCGAAATTGATGGCCTGGAGCGGGTCCGTTTCATGTCACCTCACCCTGCGGCTTTCACTGATGACGTGATTGATGCGATGGTGGAAACTCCAAACGTGATGCCACACCTTCACATGCCGCTGCAGTCAGGCTCCAACGAAGTTTTGAAGAACATGAAGCGAAGCTACCGCAGCGACAAATACCTAGGGATTCTTGATCGGGTGAGAAAAGCCATTCCCGATGCCGCAATTACCACCGACATTATTGTTGGATTTCCCGGGGAGACCGAACAGGATTTTCAGGACACCATGAGGGTTGCAACTGAATCAGCGTTTTCGATGGCCTACACCTACCAGTATTCGATTCGTCCAGGAACTCCTGCGGGTGAAATGGCTAACCAGATTCCTAAAGAGGTGGTTCAAGACCGCTACGAGAGATTAATCGCTCACGTAAATGAAATTGCTTGGCAAGAGAACAAAAAGCAGCTCGGTAAAAGCGTCGAAGTACTGGTGGCGAACCACGAGGGTCGCAAGGACTCCCAAACTCAAAGACTTACCGGCAGGGCTAGAGATAACCGCCTGGTGCACTTCGAAACCCCTGCTGGACACACAGACCCTCGACCAGGGGATCTAGTCACCGTCACTGTCACAGACGCCAAACCCTACTTCTTGTTTGCGGATCAACCAGAAGCCGGTTATCTTGTTCGCCCTACAAGAGCCGGGGATGCTTACGAACGAGGCAGCGCTTCTTCTTGCTCAACGGATTCAGCGAGCGTCTCGAGTGTAAATCTTGGATACCCTACCCTTCGCGCCAAGTAAATGAGTTCACAGCTAATTGCCGTGGTTGGCGCCACTGGCACAGGAAAAAGTGAGCTGGCGCTTGGTATCGCTGAATACATCAACAGCGTTGGACAAAAAGCCGAAATCGTAAACGCCGACGCTATGCAGTTATACAAGGGCATGGACATTGGAACAGCCAAGCTTCCGCTCGCAGAGCGCCGAGGCATCACACATCACTTAATTGACGTGCTTGAGATAACTCAGGAATCAACAGCGGCTGAATATCAGAGGCTTGCACGTGCGAAGATTCTGCAACTTCAGGAATCCGGGATTATTCCAATCCTTGTTGGCGGATCGATGTTGTATGTGGCATCGTGTTTGAACAACTTTGAGTTTCCCGATAGAGACCAAGAGCTTAGAGCCCAACTGGAAGCCGAACTTATCGAGCACGGCCCACATCACTTGCACAAAAAGCTTGCCGAGCTCGACCAAATTGCAGCAAGCCGCATAATCCCCGAGAATGGGCGACGAATTGTCAGAGCGCTAGAGATTGTGATGATTACGGGAGAGCCGTTTGCAGCTTCATTGCCCGACGAAATTGAATCCTGGCAACCGGTACTTGAGTTTGGCCTAAGAATGGAACGAGAGCAACTGCTTCCAAGGCTTGAAAAGCGCGTTTTGAATATGTGGGCTGAGGGACTAGTCGAGGAAGTCGCGTCACTGATTCCAGTTGGCTTTAGGGACAGCAAGACAGCTTCAGTTGCGATTGGCTACGCGCAGGCACTGGGTGAGTTAGATGGCGAGCTAACCCGCGAAGAAGCGATTGCTTCAACGGTTCAGTTAACGCAGCGCTACGCCAGAAGGCAAGTGAGTTGGTTCAAGCGAGATGATCGCATTAATTGGCTTGAGGCACTGGATGCAGAGCTTCTGGCAAAGGCAGTTGAACTGATTCACATCGATGGCATCCTGGGCAATCGGTCCTAGGCTTTATACATGTCCAAAATTGCGTTCACCAAAGGCCACGGCACTGGCAACGACTTTGTGCTGGTTCTAGATGCAGATGGTGCTCTTACGCTAAACAAAGGCCAGATTTCAAGGATTTGCAACCGTCACTTCGGAATTGGTGCAGACGGTTTGATTCGAGTGGTTAAGTCAGCAAACCTTCCTGAAGGTAAGGCGATTTTGGCTGAGGAGCCAAACGCCATTTGGTTTATGGATTATTACAACGCCGATGGTTCCGCAGCTGAGATGTGTGGAAACGGTATTCGTGTATTCGCAAGGTATTTGATTGAGCGCGGTCTGGCAACAATCACGGATGGCGCCACGCTTCCGGTCGGAACTCGTGATGGAGTAAAAGACATCACTAAATCCTCGAATGGTTTTGCGGTTGATCTGGGACGTTGGCGTCTGGATGGGGAATCTGAAGTGGAAGTTGCTGGCTTGAAAGTAGCCAGGCCAGCTCAAGGAATTGATGTTGGTAACCCTCACGCCGTTGTTGCCCTTGCTAGCGATGCTGAGCTTTCCGCTCTTCGACTTGTCGATGCACCCGTTATCAAACCAGTTCCAGAATCGGGTGCCAATGTTGAATTTGTGGTGCCTAAAGAGCCAATGGTGCAACACGGAGTCGGGCACATTTCCATGCGGGTGTTTGAGCGCGGTGTGGGGGAGACTCTTTCGTGCGGAACTGGAATAGCGGCGGCAGCACTAGCCACTAGGTACTGGGCCGGTGCCGATGCTCCTAATCAGTGGCAGGTGAATGTTCCTGGTGGAGTAGTAGGGGTGAGAATGTTTGCTACCGAAGATGGCGAACACGTAGGAATTAGTGGACCAGCTGAGCTCAGCTTTGACGGCGAGATCGATCTCTCTACTGTCTAAGAGTTCTTCTTGATTTTCAGAACTCTATAAGTCTTTATCGACGTATACCTGGAAACTTCGAAACCTGAAGCTAGTTCCTCAGTTAGCCATTTCTGCAAGGAATCCGAACCCAAGTTCTTCTGAACAACCAGATAAGCCTCGCCTCCGGTTTCAAGCCTAGGAAGCCACAGCAAAAGCAACTCGTGAAGTTCTTTCTTACCGATTCGAATAGGTGGGTTAGACCAGATGCCGCTAAATCGCAGATCAGTGGGCACTTGTTCAGGAAGTAATGTGGTGATGTTAGAAATTCCAAGACTTTTGGCGTTTGCCTCAGTTAGTTCAACCGAACGGGTGTTCACATCCACCGCCCAGACTTTAGCGTTTGGGCGAAGCTTGCCCAGATTCAGAGCAATCGGACCCCAACCACAGCCCAGATCCAGCAAGTTTCCAGAATCCGGGGCTAGATCCATTTGTTCGATAAGAACTTCGGTTCCAAAATCTAACTGCGTAGGACTGAATGTTCCAGAGGCGGTAATGACATCAACTAATTCACCAGCAACGGGGATCTGGATTGTTTTAGGTTTTAGGGCACTGCTGGGTTCCTGTGAAAAGTAGTGGTCCTCAGACATGAGGTCAATCTATCCCAATTCTGATTACTAGTGTTGAAGCATGGAGCAAGAGCCCGAGCGCGCATCGTCGATGATTGATCGAATCCTTCGTCGCGACGAGCGCGCGAAGCGATTTGGCGCAGCTGATAACTCCAGTTTCGATGGCGACCAGCTTGAGCTGGCTGAACGAGGTGCTCTCAAGCGTGTTGCAGGTTTATCAACCGAGCTGCAGGACATCACCGATGTTGAGTACCGCCAGCTAAGGCTAGAGAAGGTTGTTTTGATTGGCGTGTGGGGCAAAGGCACTTTGCAGGACGCTGAAAACTCCATGCGTGAACTTGCAGCGCTAGCTGAAACCGCAGGTGCAGAAGTACTCGATGGTTTGCTACAGCGCAGGGATTTTCCTGATGCTGCCAGTTACCTCGGTAAAGGAAAAGCGCAGGAACTCAAAGCGGTTGTTGCAGCTTGTGGAGCAGACACTGTCATTGCTGACACTGAGCTTGCTCCAAGTCAGCGAAGAAATTTAGAAGATATCGTGAAGGTAAAAGTCGTTGATCGCACCGCAATCATCCTCGACATCTTTGCCCAGCATGCCAAATCCCGGGAAGGAAAAGCCCAGGTCGAACTGGCTCAGCTTGAATACTTACTTCCTCGACTACGCGGTTGGGGTGAATCCATGTCCCGTCAGGCCGGTGGTCAAGTCGGTGGTGGTGTCGGTATTGGATCTCGTGGACCAGGTGAAACCAAGATTGAGCTTGATCGAAGACGCATCAACACTCGGATGGCAAAGCTTCGCAAGCAGATCAAGGAAATGGCGCCAGCTCGTGACACTAAGCGTTCGTCTAGAGCTAAGAATCAAGTGCCCTCGGTTGCTATAGCGGGGTACACCAACGCCGGAAAGTCATCTTTATTGAACCGAATTACCAGCGCCGGAGTTCTGGTCGAGAACGCTTTGTTCGCGACTCTGGATCCGACCGTTAGACGAACCGAGACATCTGACGGCAGGGAATACACCCTCTCTGACACCGTTGGTTTCGTCAGGAATCTGCCCCACCAGTTGGTTGAAGCTTTTCGCTCCACAATTGAAGAGATTTCTTACAGCGACCTAGTGGTGCACGTGGTTGATGCTTCGCATCCAGACCCTGGCAGTCAGATTCAAACCGTTCGTGATGTCCTGACTGAGGTAGAAGCCACGGACATCCTGGAGCTAGTTGTTTTTAACAAGTGCGATCTGATAGACGAGACTGAAAAACTCGCGCTTCGAGGAATGGAACTGGGCTGCCTTCTAGTATCTGCATCAACCGGAGAAGGTGTTTCTGAACTACTTGAAAGAATTGAATTCTTACTTCCAAAGCCAGAACTTTTCGTGAAGGTGTTAGTTCCATACTCTCGAGGGGATCTTGTCTCCAGAATCCATTCCGAAGGTAAAGTCGCCAAACTAGAGCATCGTGAAACTGGAACTTATCTAGAGACGCTTGTAAAGCCAGGGCTTGCTAGTGAGCTTGAGAGCTTTGCCCTAGATGCTTCTTAGGACCGCTACTACTTTTCCAAGAATCACAGCGTGATCACCAAGAATCGGTTCAAAGCTAGAGTTTCTAGGCAATAGCCAGGTGTGGCCATCTCGCTGCTTAAAGGTTTTGACAGTCGCCTCTTCTTCCAGAAGGGCAGCAACGATATCACCGTTCTCAGCTGTTTGCTGCTGACGAACAACAACCCAGTCACCATCGCAAATGGCGGCATCAATCATTGATTCACCAACAACCTTCAGAAGGAAAAGGTCGCCTTTTCCAACGAGCTGCCTTGGCAACGGGAAGATCTCTTCAATATTCTGTTCAGCAGTGATTGGACCACCGGCTGCAATTCGACCAACCATTGGAACCATTGCAGCATCACCAATTGGCGTGACGTTTTCGACGTCTGCACCTGGGTCAGCCTCGAGTCCGGCAACTTCGATCAACACATCGATGGTGCGGGGGCGCTTAGGGTCGCGGCTGATGTATCCGGCTAGTTCCAATTGGTTCAGCTGGTGCGTGACCGAAGAGGGGGAGGACAGACCTACTTCGTCTCCGATTTCCCTCATGCTCGGGGCATAGCCTTTATCTAGCTTGGATCGTTGAATTGCCTGCAAAATGCGCTCCTGCATGGCGCTCAGGCTTGAAGCCCGGCGGGTCGGCTTTTTGGCGTCCATTTCACCCTTTCAAATAGGCCCTTCTGGGCTGTTATCGAAACTTTATTCTAAATTTGACCCAATATCAAACACATTTTCGAAAGATTTGCCAAATAGTTGACAAAATGTCGGTGGTTCCTTGTAATCTTGTTCTAAGTAGAACACTTGTTCGAATGACTCAAGGAAAGGCTCCAAATGACCTCGATGACAGCTACAGCAGCTCAGATTCACCCAATGAGCCCTAGGCGCCGCGCCAGGCTGGCCCGCACCTTATTCGTGATCAGTGCCTCGGCGCTGATGCTGGCCGGAATGGTGTTCAACCAGAGTGCCGTTGCTACCGATGAGACCGTAATT
>JBILXL010000068.1:0-5816 GCA_044378505.1 Rhodoluna sp.
TCGCAACTCCGTCAAGGCAACAGTAAATGCCTATGACGGCAAGGTGACTTTGTATGAGTGGGACGAAAAAGATCCAATTCTAAAAACCTGGATGAAGGTTTTCCCAGATACTGTTCAGCCACTGTCTTCGATGTCCGGAGAACTTCTATCGCACGTTAGATACCCAGCTGATCTGTTCAAGGTCCAGCGCGCACTACTTGGTAGCTACCACGTTGACGAAGCTGGAGCTTTCTACTCACAGCAAGATGCTTGGATGACTCCGAACGATCCAGTTGGTGGTCAAGGTATTGGTACTTTGCAGCCTCCTTATTACCTGACAATGCAGGTGCCGGGAACTAAGACTCCTGAGTTCTCGATCTACTCGACCTTCATTCCAAGATCCACTGGGGAGTCCTCCAGAAACGTTCTAACCGGATACTTGGTAGCAAACGCTAATGCAGGCTCGGAAGATGGTCAGAAATCAGCTGAGTACGGAAGGTTGACGCTGTTAACGCTTCCAAAGAGCACGATTGTTCCAGGACCTGGTCAGGTACAAAACAATTTCAATGCTGACTCAGAGGTTTCAAAGCTGCTAAACATCTTGCGACAGGGATCGACCAGGGTTCTAAATGGAAACCTGTTGACTTTGCCTGTTGGAGGCGGATTGCTATACGTGCAGCCGGTTTACATCCAGTCCACAGGTGAAACTAGCTTCCCGTTGCTTCAGAAGATCTTGGTTGCCTTCGGTGACCAGATTGCCTTCGAAGACACTTTGGATCAGGCGTTGACTTCACTGTTTGGATCCTCCGGCATGAACCCAACCCCGATTCCAACCGATCCAGATGCTGAACCAACAGAGCCTGGAACAGATACTCCGGTATCGCCAAACCTAGAACTTGCCTTGCAGCAGGCCCTAGAAGCAATCCAGGAAAAGGAAGCCGCTATGGCTATCGGAGACTGGACCGCATTTGGTAAAGCTGAAGAGAAACTAAAGCGAGCTATCCAAGCAGCACTGGATGCAGGCAAATAGTAAGTTGGCAGCAAAAGCTTCAAAAGTGGTAGATTAGAACTTCGCCGCGGGGTGGAGCAGTTCGGTAGCTCGCCGGGCTCATAACCCGGAGGTCGTAGGTTCAAATCCTGCCCCCGCAACCACTTGTAAAAACCCCATCTTCTTAGATGGGGTTTTTCGCTTTGTGGACAACTTCTGCAAACAACAAGAATCTGTTTTAGCTTCTCCGACATGAGAAAAATTCAGCGGGCAGGTTTTGCTTTGACAAGCGTTCTTATCGCAGCAGCTTTAGTGAACTTTGATAATTCCTTGGCGATGGCCTGCAGTTCTGGATCTGCTGGTTCCGGTCTAAGCCATGGTTCGAAATTGGGTTCGGGGTCAGTCACGGTCTGTGCTGGCTCAACGTCTTCTTCACCGGGCTCATCCACCACACAAACCATCACCAAGACTGTGACGGTTCCAGTTCCACCAAAGCCTAAGCCCGCACCGAAACCCGCACCGAAACCGGTCGCCAAACCTGCAAGCGCGACCGCACCCAAACCTGTAGTTGCAGCAGTTAGTTGCCCGAGCGCATCTCAAATGGCATCAATGCCAAGATCTGCCGATGCGGCGCAGCGTTGGGTTGAGTCAATTTGTTCACCTGCACCAAAAGTGGTTGCTGCCCCAAAGCCATCACCGAAGCCGGTTCTAAAAACAAGGACCATGACAATCACCGAAACCATAACTATTGATATCCCAGGGGAGTCTTATTCAGCAGCGGATGCTGTCGAGTTTGAACCGAATCCTTTGATTGCCTCGGTTTATCCAGGCAAGGTACTAAGCCGCGGACAGTTAGCAAAATTCTCCTCGAATCCAAGTTCGCACTACGGTTCTGGGATTGTTTTGGGAAGACAAGCTGAAGTTCACTTTGTTCCGATTGGTTCGAAATGGAAATTTAGCGATGGATTGCTTGCGGACGGGGCTGATACCCAGCGGGAATTCAAAACCGCAGGTAAGTATCAAATCCGAGCTTTTGTGGAGTATTCGGTTAGTTATCGACTAGTGGGTGAAAGTGCGTGGGAAGCAGTTGATGGAACCTTATTGATTGAAAGTAATTTGCTGGAAGTAGTGGTTGGGGCCTTTGGTTTCAAAGCCGATCAGAGCACCCAGGGAGTCTTGCTGGTTGGTGCCGATTGCTTGGGCCGAGCTGGGGCATTTGGTTGCGACATATAGGCAATTCTGGGGAATCTATCTGCTTGGTCTAGGGTTTCTCTCAGTATCTGTTCAGACAAATTTGTCATTATTGGAACAGACGAAAGGCCACTTCATTGACCAAGCTAGAACCCGAGCAAAGCGCACTCAGTCGCAAGAACAGCTACAACAATCAGTTCTTGTTTGACCCACCGGTTGCTCTTACGCCTGCCAAGGCAAAGAAGAAGCGAGTCCGCGAAAAGCGCCTGACCTTCTTTACCGCCACCTCTGTTGCCGTTTTGGGAGCAATCATTGGTGCCGCGGTTGGTTCCGGTGCAGGTGTGGTTGCTTTCAATTACCTTTCACGTCCCCCAGCGATTGTTGTCAACGATCTAGAGAACGTCAACTGGGCAACAGCTGCTTCTGCAACAGCAGCTCCGGCTGTTGTCACAATTCGCGTCGCCGGTGACTCTCAAGGTGGAAACGGTTCTGGAATTGTGCTCTCAGCCGATGGATATATCCTGACAAATGCCCACGTGGTTAGCATCAACGGCAGCACCGAGAACGTTCGGCTTTCGGTGAGAACTAGCGATGGGGGAGTCTTTTCGGCAAAGCTTGTCGGTGCTGATCCAACTAACGATTTGGCAGTTGTGAAGATTGAACCCACCAAGCCACTCACACCAATTGTCTTTGCTGACTCAGCACTTGTGAATGTTGGCGACCAAGTAGTTGCCATTGGTGCTCCCCTTGGACTTGAGGCAACAGTGACTCGCGGAATCGTTTCTGCATTGAACCGAACCATTCAGGTTGCATCATCTGAATCTCCAGATCAGAGCAGTCTTGAGTTCTGGTCGGGAGATGCTGGAAGACCTATCAACCTAAGTGTTATTCAGACCGATGCCGCCATCAACCCTGGAAACTCCGGCGGTGCTTTGGTAAATGACAGAGGAGAACTAATTGGCGTGAACGTCGCAATCGCCAACGCTGGCTCTTTTGGCCAGGCAGGAAATATTGGAGTGGGGTTTGCAATTCCCGCTAACGTCGCACAGCGTATCGCCAATGAAATCATGACCACCGGAGAAGTTAGCCACGGCCTTCTTGGAGCATTGGTTACTGATGCACTCTCATCTGAGGATGGCGCTGGCTTTGCCATCGGGGTAACGGTTGTTGAGTTAACGCCAGATGGAGCAGCAGAAAAGGCAGGAATTTTGGCCGGGGATGTAATAACCAGCATCAACGGAAAACCCCTAACAACCGCCAGCGAGCTAACAGCTTCGGTTAGGCAGGAGCCAGCCGGTGCCAAGGTTAAGATTGAAGTTATTCGAAACGACATCAAACTGACATTTGATGTTGTCTTGCAAGAAGCCAACGAATAAGCACCGGAAGTGACCACTTTGAATCAAATCGCACCAACCGAAACCAGCGAGTTTGGTACTGACACAACTGCGGCCCCAAGGCTAATTGAGCCAGGCGATCATGAGAGATTTTCGCATTACGTGAAAAAGGAAAAAATCGTTGAGTCGGCCGTCATGGGTACACCGGTTATTGCGCTTTGCGGAAAAGTTTGGGTGCCGGGAAGAGATCCAAAGAACTTTCCAATTTGTCCAGCCTGCAAAGAAATACACTCCAAGCTAAAGCCTGGCGATGAGGATAAGAACTAAACGAATTTAGTTGGTATCGCAGGCTCACCTTTAGTTAGGCGATGAGCACTTGCGGGAAGTTCTGCCTTCACCTTTGCATGATGAGCCCTTGCAGCATCAACACCAGATTTTCCAAGCAGACCTGTTTGGATCTCACCTTGAATAACAAGATCTACTAAAAGCTGCCTTTGTCCTGCAGCCAAATCGTCATGAGTTGTAGAAATAACTTCAGCAGTGGCGATCTGGTTCTCGTGAGCGCGGGCCGCATGCTTTTTCCCACCGAGGTTGGTCTTTTTGGCCGATTGCTTAGAAACCGCGTGCCATTCACCTGATTCGTTTTGGAACGCCACCATTTTGTATACAAACCCGGCAGCCGGAACTCCAGAACCTGTTACAACGGAAGTGCCAACACCGTAGGTGTCAACCGGTGCCGCCGCCAGCGAAGCGATGGCAAATTCATCAAGGTCATTAGTGACGGTGATCTTGGTCTGACTTGCACCAAGTTTGTCTAGTAGGCGTCTAGCCTTGGCTACCTCGATTGGTAAATCTCCGGAGTCAATGCGAACACCGCCGAGTTTTGTCCCTGCCACGCTGATGGCATTTTCAATTCCTGCTTCGATGTTGTAGGTGTCAACTAGGAAAGTGGTGTTTGCTCCAAAAGAATCCAGTTGTGCGCTGAAAGCTTGCTTCTCACTGTCGTGAAGCAATGTGAAGGCGTGAGATGCGGTTCCCATCGTTGGTATGCCAAAGCTTCGTCCAGCTTCAAGATTTGATGTTGAGCTAAAGCCTGCGATGTAGGCAGCGCGAGCTGCTGCCACAGCGGAAGATTCACCGGTTCGGCGGGATCCCATCTCGGATACGCTTCTAGACCCAGCGGCCGTGACCATCCTGGCGGCAGCGCTGGCAACTGCGCTGTCGTAGTTCAAAGTGGAGAGAATTAAGGTTTCCAGGATTACGGCTTCCGCGAAAGTGGCTTCCACTATCAGCACGGGAGAGTATGGAAAGTAAATCTCGCCTTCGGCGTAGCCGTGGATATCTCCCGAGAATTTGTAGTTTGAAAGCCAATCTGCAGTTGGTTGATCAATGATATTTTCAGATAACAACCAGTTGATTTCTTCGTTTGAGAAGCGGAACTGATTTATAAGTTCTAGAAGCCTGCCGGTCCCAGCAAAGACGCCATAACGTCTACCGCCAGCAAGAGTTCTTGAGAAAACCTCGAAGACACCCTTGCGGTGAGCTTTTCCAGACTTTAGTGCAGCCTGGAGCATGGTTAGCTCGTAGCGATCAGTAAGTAGGGCTGTTGTGGAAAGCACAGGATAAGCCTAGCCCGAGGGGCCCGCAATAGAATTGGGGCGTGAATGATCCTCAACAAAGCGCACCAATAGGAGTCTTCGACTCTGGCGTTGGAGGGCTAACGGTTGCTCGGGCAATCATTGACCAGCTTCCAAATGAATCCATCATTTACGTTGGCGATACCGCCAACACCCCTTATGGACCAAAGGCGCTTTCTGAAGTTAGAGAGTTAGCCCTTGCCGTCATGGACAAACTCGTCGACGAGGGTGTCAAAGTTTTGGTTATCGCATGCAACTCGGCATCAGCCGCAGTACTTAGAGATGCTCGCGAAAGATACACCGAGGGCCGCGGTATTCCGGTAGTTGAAGTTATTCAACCTGCAGTTCGTAGAGCTGTTGCCTCAACTTCCAACGGAAAGGTTGGAGTGATTGGAACTCAGGCAACTATCGCATCCAAGGCCTACGACGATGCTTTTGCCGCAGCTGTTGACGTTGAGCTATTTAGTGCGGCCTGCCCAAGTTTTGTTGAATTTGTTGAAAAGGGAATCACGAGCGGACCAGAGATCATTACCGCTGCCAGGGAGTATCTGGCTCCGCTACAACAAGCTGGCGTGGACACTCTTGTTCTGGGCTGTACTCACTACCCATTGCTAACTGGAGCACTATCTCTTGTCATGGGAGATGGCGTAAATCTTGTTTCATCCGCCGAAGAAACAGCCAAGGATC
>JBILXL010000069.1:0-5797 GCA_044378505.1 Rhodoluna sp.
AACATCACCCCACAGGACAAAAACGACATCATCACTTACCTCGCATACATCGAGGAAAATCCGTCCGCCGGTGGTTTCGAACTTGGAAGCCTAGGACCGGTAGCCGAGGGATTATTCATTTGGATTTTTGGGTTGGGCCTAATTGTTGCCATCACTGTATGGCTTGGCGCCAAGTCGAACTAGGAAGGAAGACGCTAATTGGCAGGTAAGGACTTAGAGAAGGGCTTAGAAGCCGAAGGCTTCGAGCACGACTTCGAATCCGGTTTGGCTGTTATTCCGCCAGACAAGATCAAAGACCCAGGTCTTGAGCCTCACCGCGTCCGGATGACCGACAAGGTCCCATCAAAAGCCAAGAACGCTGAGATTCAAGTAGCAGCGATGTTCCTAGTGTCCGTGTTGGGCTCCTTCTTCGCACTCTGGGCCTACGTCGCCTTCCCAATTACCGAAGATCTTTCAACTGTTCGAGCCAATAACCTCTTTTTAGGTTTAGGTATGACCCTCTCGCTGTTTGGAATAGGAATTGGTGCAGTTCACTGGGCCAAAACCCTAATGCCAGATTTCGAAGTCACCGAGGCCAGACATCAAACCCGCGGTAGCGAAGATGTCCGCGCTGCGGCAGTTGAAATCGTGAAGCTTGCAGATTCAGAATCTGGCTTTAGCAGAAGAAAACTTATCCGCAGAACTCTTTACGGAGCGCTAGCTTTGTTCCCGCTTCCAGCTCTGATCGTTTTTGGAGATCTCGGTCCCCCGGTTGGTAACACCCTGCGCCAGACCATGTGGAAAGCCGGAACCAGGCTGACAAAGGATCCAACAGGAATACCTATCAAGGCATCTGATGTCACCCTTGGATCTGTTTTCCATGTGATCCCTGAAGGTCTTGCAGAAATGCACCATCACAAACTTGAAGAAAAAGCCAAGGCAGCCGTATTGCTTGTTCGCCTACCTCAAGAGGATTTGAAGGAAGCTCCAGAAAAGACCAGTTGGTCTTACGACGGAATCGTCGCCTACTCAAAGATTTGTACACACGTTGGATGCCCGGTGGCATTGTATGAGCAGCAAACACATCACCTGCTGTGCCCATGCCACCAGTCAACATTTGACGTAACCGAGCACTGCAAGGTTGTATTTGGCCCTGCAGCTCGTCCCCTACCGCAGCTGCCGATATCGGTGGACGCAGAAGGTTACCTGATCGCGCAAAGCGATTTCTTAGAGCCAGTCGGACCAAGTTTCTGGGAGCGATAGAAGATGACCACAACAGTTGAAACTAAGAAGCAGGGCGGAGCATTAGCCGCAACCGCTAACTACCTTGACGAACGAGTCGGTGTTGGAGGAATCCTAAAAAACTTCGGTCGCAAAGTCTTCCCAGACCACTGGTCCTTCATGCTCGGTGAGGTCGCGCTATACAGCTTCGTAATCTTGCTGATCTCTGGAACTTTCCTGACGTTCTTTTATCAGCCGGCGATGACTGAAGTTATCTACGACGGAGCGTACGTCCCGCTAAAGGGTGCTCAGATGTCGATTGCTTACGCCTCAAGCCTGGACATTTCATTTGAGATCCGCGGTGGAATGCTTATGCGTCAGGCTCATCACTGGTCAGCGCTTTTGTTCGTTGCGGCTGCAGGTTTACACATGCTTCGCGTGTTCTTCACTGGCGCATTCCGCAAGCCTCGTGAGATCAACTGGTTAGTTGGTTTCATGCTATTCATTCTTGGAATGGCTGCTGGATTCACCGGTTACTCACTTCCTGACGACTTGCTATCTGGAAACGGACTTCGAATCATCGATGGAATGATCAAGGGAATTCCGGTTATCGGAACAACCACCTCCTCATTCTTGTTCGGCGGAGAGTTCCCAGGCACTGAGATCGTTGCTCGTCTTTATGGACTGCACATTCTGTTGGTCCCAGCGCTAATTCTTATCTTTATCGCCATTCACTTGTTTATGGTGATCATCCACAAGCACACCCACTACTCAGGTCCTGGACGCACCGACGAGAACGTCGTTGGCTACCCGCTGATGCCTGTTTACGTCGCAAAAGCCGGTGGATTCTTCTTCATCGTCTTCGGTGTCGTGATGGCAATTTCGGCAACCTTTACCATCAACCCAATTTGGAACTACGGACCATACGACCCATCCCCTGTTTCTGCTGGAACCCAGCCGGACTGGTACATCGGATGGCTAGATGGTGCACTTCGACTTGCACCAAGCAACCTTGATGTTTCGATTTTTGGATACACCTATCCATTCGGTGTTCTAATTCCACTGGTTGGAAGCTTGGTATTCCTAGGACTAGTAGCTATCTACCCATTCGTTGAAGCTTGGGTCACCGGAGACAAGCGAGAGCACCACGTGCTTGACCGCCCAAGAAACGCTCCTGTGCGCACAGCAATCGGTGCAGCCGGAGTGACTTTCTACGGTGTTCTATGGGCTGCTGCATCAACTGACTTGATCGCGGTGTTCTTCCAGATGTCGCTTAATCACGTTCTGACAGTGATGCAAATCATGTTGGTTGCTGGACCTTTCGCGGCTTACATCATCACCAAGCGAACCTGTCTAGCTCTTCAGCGCAAGGACCGCGAGATTGTTCTGCACGGTCGCGAGACTGGAAGAATCGTCCGGTTGCCACACGGCGAATACATCGAGGTTCACGAACCACTGGATAAGTTCGAGATGTACAAGCTAGTTGACTTCAAGGACTACCGCCCAACCGTGGTTCGTCCAAACAAGTACGGAAAAATCACAGTTGGAACCAGGCTCCGTGCGGCGCTATCGAGAGTTTACTTCGAAGACCGTATTGCACCTGTGACCCAGACAGAGCTCAACGAGGCACAGTCACACGACCACTCCCCTGCGGTTCCTGCACCAGCAGCTCAGGATCAGCTAACGAAGTAAGAATTCAAAAAGAAATCCCCCAGGCATTTAGCTTGGGGGTTTTTTCTTGGCTTGCTAAGGCTTGTAAGAGTCAACTTCGATTTCTACCAGCATGCCTGGGTTTATAAACTTTATGCCGGCAAGCATCGCGGCTGCTGGTCTAATCTCCGAGAACAATTCTCCGTGAGCCTTACCAACTGCATCCATGTCTTCTTGGTTCGCCAGATACAGCCTGGTTCTAACAACATCGCTTAGTGAATGTCCGCCCTCGGCAAGTGCTTTTTCAATGACCTGAAATGCCACTTTGGTTTGACCGTAGGCATCACCTTCGTGCTGCAGAACGCCATCAATGGTGGCTGTGGAGCCCGAGACGTGGATGTACGGGCCAGCAACTACCGCTCTTGAGTACCCGATTGATGCTTCCCAGGGTCCTCCTGAGGAAATTTTCTTATCTGCTGCCAATCCACTCCCCTAACTAAAGGATGAAGAAAAAACTAGTGAGCGTGATGGCCTCTGCTGTGCTCAAAAACATAGCCAACCACACCGATGACGGCAAGTGGTACTGCGAAGTAAGTTAGCCACCATCCGATTGCAAGCGACGAAAAAACCAATGCGCAAGCAATGCCGAGATAAAGTGGCCACCAGCTCCAAGGAGAGAAGAATCCAAGCTCAGACTCTCCGTCTTCAATGTTGGCATCTGCTCTATCCTCTGGCACCAAGCCTTGCGAATTTGAAGTCTTCCAAAGGTAGAAGCCTAGAAAAGCACTCATGAATGTCAGCATCGCTAGAGCTGCTGTCCCGATTGGCTCCCAACCTCCGTAGGTAAGAAACCACCAGAGCGCGTAGCCCGCAGTCACGAGAGCATAGAAGCCTGTCAAAAACATCCAGAGAAGGTAGTTAGTTTTCATTTAATACTTCTTCGCTCCAGATTTAGCTTCGGGTGATGCGTAATCGGGGTGGTGGAGATCGAACGCCGGAGACTCAGAGCGAATCCTAGGGATCGATGTGAAGTTGTGGCGAGGGAACGGAGTGGCTGTTGCCCACTCAAGAGATCTTCCATAACCCCACGGATCATCAAGGGTCACAACCGGAGCACTTCGGTACGTGATGTAGACGTTCCATAAAAATGGAATGACGGAAAGCGCAAGCAAGATCGAGCCAATGCTCGAAACTGCGTTCATCCAAGTGAAACCATCTTCAGGCAAGTAAGTGGCGTAGCGACGTGGCATGCCGATTACTCCAAGCCAGTGCTGGATCAAGAATGTGATGTGGAAACCAAAGAACGTTAGCCAGAACTGAATGTAACCAAGACGCTCATTCAGCATCTTTCCGGTCATTTTTGGCCACCAGAAGAAGAACCCTGCGAACATCGCGAACACCACGGTTCCAAACACTACGTAGTGGAAGTGCGCAACCACGAAATAGCTATCCGACAAGTGGTAGTCAAGAGTAGGTGAAGCCAAGATAACTCCGGTTAGACCACCGAAGATGAAGGTGGTCAAAAAGCCAAGGCTCCAAAGCATCGGGTTTTCAAAAGTAATTGACCCGCGCCACATAGTTCCAATCCAGTTGAATATTTTCACACCGGTTGGAACCGCAATGAGCATCGTCGTGAAAGCGAAGAATGGCAACAGCACCGAGCCTGTGACGTACATGTGGTGAGCCCAAACGGTCATCGAAAGTGCAGCGATGGCAATTGTTGCAAAGACCAGTGTCTTGTATCCAAAAATTGGCTTTCGGCTAAACACCGGGAAGATTTCAGACACAATTCCAAAAAATGGCAGAGCCAAAATGTAAACCTCGGGATGACCGAAGAACCAGAACAGATGCTGCCAGAGCATGGCTCCACCGTTGGCTGGATCAAAGATGTGAGCGTCAAGACGTCGATCAGCTCCTAGTGCGAACAGCGCCGCAGCAAGAGGTGGGAAAGCCATGATCACAAGGATTGAAGTCACCAAGGTGTTCCAGGTGAAGATTGGCATGCGGAACATGGTCATTCCCGGCGCGCGCATGGTCAAGATGGTTGTGATGAAGTTCACTCCACCGAGAATGGTTCCAAATCCACCGAGGGCAAGACCAAATACCCATAAGTCGCCACCTATACCCGGCGAGAACGTCGTATTTGATAAGGGCGCATATGCAAACCACCCGAACGAAGCAGCCCCCTGAGGAGTAAAGAATCCTGAAACGGCCACGAAAGAACCGAAGAAGTAGAACCAGTAAGCGATTGCGTTCAGTCTTGGGAATGCAACATCAGGTGCACCGATTTGAACTGGCATCAAAACATTTGCGAATCCTGCAAAAAGCGGGGTCGCAAACATCAAAAGCATGATGGTTCCGTGCATGGTAAATAGCTGGTTGTACTGCTCTTTGGTCTGAACAATATCTAGTCCAGGAGCTGCCAGTTGAGCGCGAATAACCAAAGCCATTACTCCCCCGATGAGGAAGTAGGCGAAAGATGTAATCAGGTACAGGTAGCCGATCTTCTTGTGATCGGTTGTTGTTAACCAGTCAACGAGAATCTGACCCTTGGACTGCTTCTTCTTTGAAGGGAAGCTGCCTCCACTTGATGGGCGGGTTTCAGTTAAGGTGGCCATGTTGACTATCCTCTGATCTCTATGTTGTCACCGGGAAGGTTCTGGTTTCGATCGTAAGTTGTATCAAGCTGACCGGTCTGCCCCTTGGCAACTAGGGTTGCCAAATAGCTGTCGTACTCGGCTTGAGACACTACCTTGACTTGGAAAAGCATCATCGAGTGATATTCACCACAAAGTTCCGCACACTTGCCGGAGTAAGTTCCCTCGACTTGCGGCGTGAAGTACATGGTGTTGGTCTTGCCAGGGAACATGTCTTTCTTGTACAAGAAGTCAATTACCCAGAAGGAGTGAATGACATCTCGCGCTGACAAATCAATTTTGACGGTCTT
>JBILXL010000070.1:0-5610 GCA_044378505.1 Rhodoluna sp.
GCCGAGTTGCTCTCTTCCCTCGGTCAAGACGAATCCGGTTTGGATCAGCTAGCCCGAATTGGGTTTAGAACTTTAGGTCTGCAGACATACCTAACTGCCGGACCAAAAGAAGCCAGAGCCTGGACGATCAAGCAAGGCTGGAGTGCTCCTCAAGCAGCTGGCGTTATCCATACTGATTTTCAGCGCGGGTTTATCAAAGCCGAAATTGTCTCCTTCGACGATCTTGTTGCAACTGGTTCGATGGCAGAAGCAAAAGCCAAGGGCAAAGTTCGCATGGAGGGTAAGGACTACGTCATGCAAGATGGCGACGTAGTGGAGTTTAGATTTAACGTTTAACTATGCAGCCACTGTACTTTGTAGAACGCACGTTCAAATTTCCCGTCGAAAGACTTTGGAGCGCTTGGACGCAATCCACTGAACTCGAAAAATGGTATTGCCCAGTGTTTCTGAAAGTAATTCCAGGATCTGCCACCAGCGAGGCAGAAGTTGGAGGAACGTGGGCAATAGCCGTTGATGTTTCCGATAACGGTTTTAACGCATACTTTTGGGGCACCTACTCCGTAGTCGAGCTTCACCAAAAGCTCGTCCATGATTTGAACTATTCGCAGGATGAACTTGAGTTTGCGCTCAGAGAACCAGGCGCAGAAGCTCATCGAATAGAAATTGATTTCAGCAATACTGAGGCAGGCACTTTGGTTCGCTTCTCACAGTTCGGTGAGATGGACAAGGAGCAAGCTGATGCCTCTAAAGAGGGTATGGAAAGCTACTTTGACAACTTAGAAAGCTTTCTTTCAGTGGGGAAAATTGATTAGCAAAATCAGTTGAGCTGAAACTTCAACCGATGTTTTCCAGGACCGAAGTAATCTTCCAAGAGTCCGACCTGGACAAAACCAAAACTCTCCAATAGACCCTGCATGGCTTGGTTGCTCGGGGACGTCATACAGGAAACTGCGACCATGTAGGGGCTTTGCGAAAGTTCAACAAAGAACCTTTCCATTAGGGCCTGACCCACGCCTTTACTCCGATGCGAACTAGTAATGGCCAGCGTTAGTAGTTCCCACTCGTTTGAACTGATTTTGTCTAGCTGAAGCATTCCGACAACAATGTTGTCTGCGATGGCAACAAACACGCCACCGTCTTCAACACCTGTTTCAATTTCACCAGCCGGTGCTGGCTCTAGATCAGTGTTGCCTTTGGGGAAGCATTCTGCGTCAAGTGCAATCAGCTCGGCCAGATCCGAAGGCACTGCGATTCTGACAATCAACTCCATGGCATTACAGTAGCAAGGGCTAAGAGCTGACCTTGGAGTCAATTTGCCGCTGGACTCGGTAGGGTACTTCTATGACCGCACCAGGAAGTGCCGTGGAGCATCCGGATCGAAACCTAGCTCTTGAGTTAGTTAGAGCCACCGAAGCCGCAGCCATTCGTGCGCATCCTTTTATTGGTAAAGGCCACAAAAACGAAGCCGACAAAGCCGCGGTCGATGCAATGAGGGCTTTTCTTGGAACGGTGAATTTCGAAGGACTCGTAGTAATCGGGGAGGGCGAGAAAGATAACGCCCCGATGTTGTTCAACGGCGAAATGGTGGGTACTGGAACCGGGCCAAAGTGCGACATAGCTGTTGATCCGATTGATGGAACCTCTTTGACGGCGGCAGGTCGCCAGAACGCAATCTCCGTGATCGCCGTTGCCGATCGCGGCACCATGCTTGATGCCTCATCTATTTTCTATATGAACAAACTAGTCACGGGTCCAGAAGGCGTTGGGGTCTGCGACATACGTAAGCCTGTGGGCGAAAACATCAAGGCACTAGCCAAAGCTAAGAACAAATCCGTATCTGAAATTGTTGTTGCCGTGCTAGACCGCCCAAGACACGAAGATCTGATTCGAGAGATTCGTGAAGCCGGAGCAGGAACGCGCTTGCTATTGGATGGTGATGTGGCAGCGTCCATTCATGCCTCGAGCCGTGAGTCACGAATAGATATGTGCCTAGGGGTTGGTGGCTCGCCCGAGGGAGTGGTGACGGCCTGTGCGGTGACAGCGCTTGGCGGCTTGATTCAGGGCATTCTCATGCCTCGAAATGAGCAAGAAAAAGACAAAGGAATTTCTTCTGGTCTAAAGATGGACTACGTCTATGAAGCGAACGAACTTGTTCGAAGCGACAACACATTCTTTATTGCAACCGGTGTTACAGACGGACAGCTACTCGAGGGAGTCCGAAGAAAAGGGCCGATGATAAGAACTGAAAGCGTGATTATCCGCGGGCGAAGCGGAACCATCCGCCGAATTATTGCAGAGCATAAAGCCTCACGCTGGAGCTAACTCAGTTCAGGTTTAATCTTTTAAAAAATCAACTACGGTTTGGTGTAGCAACTTGTTTGTGGCCAAGACACTTGAAGTGGACTCGGAAAATCCACCGGCAAAGTCAGTAAGCATTCCGCCGGCTTGCTCGATAATTGGCACCAGTGCTGCAATGTCATAAATCTTGAGATCGTGCTCGGCCACAACATCAACTGAACCCTCCGCAAGCAACATGTAGCTCCAGAAATCTCCATAAGCTCTGGTTCGCCAAACGGCTTCGGAAAGTTTTAGCAGTTGTGGCAGGTAGTGACTTGATTGCCAAAGCTGCAGGTTGTTGTAGCTCAGTGAGCAATTCTCGAGTTTGGAAACGTTCGAAACAGCTAGCTTTCTTTCACCACCGGTGACTGATTTGGTGTGAGCGCCGACGCCAGGAGCGGCCCACCATCTAGCGCCAAGTGCAGGTGCGGAGACAACTGAAACCGTTGGCTTATTCTCGATGCTTAGGGCAATCAGGGTTGCCCAGACCGGAACCCCGCGAACAAAGTTGGCAGTTCCATCGATTGGGTCGATGATCCACTTTCTTGTGCTCTGGCCGCTGGAGCCAAACTCCTCACCAACAATGGCATCACCGGGTCTTTTCAAGGCCAGCTGGGTGATTAGGGCCTGCTCCACGGACTTATCCGCATCGGTCACCGGAGACATGTCAGGTTTTGTTTCGATGTTTAGATCAAGTGCGCGAAAGCGAGGAAGCGATATTGCATCGGCGGCATCGGCTAGCTCCAGCGCGAGAGCGAGATCTTGATCGAAGGTGAACACCCTTACTAACTTAGCGAAGTCATAAGTCGGCGCAGTGAATCCACTCTGGATTCAGCCTGCGGCCCCAGTGCTCCACTAGCAACTGCTTCATCCAATGCGCAATCGGGAGAATCGGCCAGATGAGTACATCCCCTAGGGCAGGACCGGATTGTTTCCCAAAGGTCCTCGAATGAGCGCAGTAGGTTTTTAGGATCGATGTGTCCAAGACCAAAGGATCGAATACCC
This sequence comes from Rhodoluna sp., assembly GCA_044378505.1. Lineage (GTDB taxonomy): Bacteria > Actinomycetota > Actinomycetes > Actinomycetales > Microbacteriaceae > Rhodoluna. Next base: position 3,343 of record JBILXL010000070.1, read on the forward strand.
GGGGTGTCAATGATCCACCCCTTCGCTAACTTGATTGCTCGCACTGAAGTGGTGGTCTGTCGTCCTCGACCGGTGACATCGTTAACAACTCCAACGGCTCGATTAGCCGAAGGTGCAATTGCATTTACCAGCGTCGATTTTCCAACTCCAGAGTGACCAACCAAAACCGTCACCTCACCGGCCAAAAGCTCGTGGAGTTTTCCAAGGTCAAACTCGTCAGATCGAGTTTGAACCACTGGGATACTCAATCCGGCAAAGCTGGCAAGAAACTCGGTTGGATCCCGAAGATCTGTTTTCGTCACACAAATGATTGGCTTCATTCCCGCATCGAATGCAGCTGCAAGGTATCTATCAACCAGACGAGTTCTTGGCTCTGGATTAGCCGCAGCAATAACAATCAAAAGCTGAGTGGCATTTGCCACAATCACACGCTCAACCTGGTCGCTGTCATCAGCACTTCTTCGGAGCAGCGTGGTTCTTGGTTCAATGCGCACGATTCTTGCCAGGCCGCCATCTTCCCCTGTGATGTCTCCCGTTAGTGCGACAACGTCTCCAACCACTGGTCCATCAGTGCGCAACTCTTTGGCGAGGGTGGCATTTAGCTGGATCTCCGAATCCAATAAAAGAACTTGATAGCGGTTCTTGTCCACGCCAACTAGTAAGCCAAGAGCTGCGCCGTCATGATCGGGTCGGATTTTGGTTCGCGGTTTATTGCCCTTGGGATTAGGTCTTACTCGAACATCGGTCTCATCAAGATCGTGCTCGCCAGGTTCTGGCTCGTAAAGCCAGCTCAAGTGTTCCCCTTTAGCATTTGCTCCCAAAGCGAAACAAACTCTGGGATGGTCTTAGCTGTCACTGAGATATCCTCAATTTCAACTCCTGGCACTACCAGCCCGATGATTGCGCCAGCGGTGGCCATTCTGTGATCTTCGTAAGTTTTCCACGTGCCGCCGTGGAGCTTTACTGGCTTGATAATCATTCCATCTGCAGTTTCGGTGGCATCGCCACCGAGGGAATTAATCTCGCTAACAAGGGCCTTCAAACGATCTGTTTCGTGACCTCGAAGATGGGCAACTCCACGAATCTGAGATGGTGATATTGCTAGCGCAGCCAAGGCTGCAACTACTGGGGTAAGTTCACCGCCGGTGGAAAGGTCAATATCTACACCCTGAATCGTTCCAGTTCCAGATACGACCAGGTCGTTGCCAACTCTTTCAACCCTTGTACCCATTTGCTGCAGAATGCCGTCAAAGTCATTTCCGACTTGGGTAGTTTTCTTGGGCCAGTTTGAAATTGTGACTGAACCGCCAGCGACCATGGCAGCTGCTAGAAACGGACCAGCGTTCGATAGATCGGGTTCGATCCTTACTTCGCCGCCTGAAATTTGTCCTGGTTCAACTCTCCAGCTTGCAGGCCCAGTTTGAGAAGCGTCAACGCCTCTTTTGCGAAGGCAGTCAATTGTCATCTCGATGTGCGGCATTGAAGGCAAGTGGTTTCCAACGTGTGAAACGGTTAGCCCGTTTTTGAACCTAGCGCCAACCAGTAAAAGACCTGAAACAAATTGTGAGGATGCCGAGGCATCAATCTCGATTGCTCCTCCCTCAACTTCTCCTTGGCCTTGGATAGAAAACGGAAGAGATTCCCCAGAGACTAAAACACCGAGCGAGCGAAGCGAGTCGATGGTGGTTTTCATTGGACGCTTGCGGGCTGCTAAATCGCCATCGAAATCAATCTGTCCGTTGGCCAGTGACGCCAGTGCTGGAACAAATCGCATGACCGTTCCAGCCAGTCCACAATCAATTTCGGCAGGTCCCAATAGTGGTTTAGGAGTGACAACCACAGTGGTTCCAGAAACCTCTATGTGTGTGCCCAGTTTGCGAAGAGCCTCAATCATCAGTGTCGAGTCACGAGAGACCAGAGTGTCCCGGAGGGTAGTTGGGCTTTCCGCGAGGGCTGAAAGAACTAACTCCCGATTGTTTAGGGACTTAGATCCCGGGAGGCTGATGGTTGCCGCCAGTGGATTTTGGGTGCTGGGAGCGGCCCAGCGGCGGGAATAGCTTTCATCGGTCATTGGTTTTAAAAGTAGCAGTAATGCAAAAACATTAGGAGTCCGCGGTGTCAGTAGTGCTAGAGCAAGCCGCAGCAGGCCGGTTGTTAGACTCTGAACCTATGACAATCCAGCCCAACAAGGCCTCCGAAGACAAGATTCGGGACTTTGAACAGCAGGCGATTCCTCTTATGCCCCAGCTTTACGGAGCTGCGCTTCGC
>JBILXL010000118.1:0-3225 GCA_044378505.1 Rhodoluna sp.
CTCCGCTAAAACAAGCTGGCGTGGACACTCTTGTTCTGGGCTGTACTCACTACCCATTGCTAACTGGAGCACTATCTCTTGTCATGGGAGATGGCGTAAATCTTGTTTCATCCGCCGAAGAAACAGCCAAGGATCTTTACAAAGTTCTTGTTGATAATGATTTACTTCGAACCGATGCTTCATCCCCGACTCTTAGCTTTAGAGCAACCGGCGATGCTGCAAGCTTCGAGAAGCTGGCCAAGAGATTCTTAGGACCTGAAGTATCCAAAGTCGAAAAGCTTTAGAAAAGAAAAGGAAAACATCTTGCAAAGAGTAGATGGAAGATCTCCAGATCAGCTTCGAAAAGTCACCGTGGAGCGAGGCTGGTCCTCACACGCTGAAGGCTCGGCTCTGATCAGCTTTGGTGAGACCAGGGTGCTGTGCACCGCATCTTTCACCAATGGTGTCCCGCGCTGGAAAGTTGGCAAGGGCGAAGGCTGGGTCACAGCTGAGTATTCAATGCTTCCTCGTGCAACCCACGACAGATCAGACCGCGAAGCCGTAAAGGGAAAAATTGGCGGTCGCACCCACGAGATTTCAAGGCTGATTGGCCGAGCACTTCGTTCGGTTGTTGATTTCAAAGCCCTAGGTGAAAACACGATCGTTATCGACTGCGATGTTTTGCAGGCCGACGGTGGAACACGCACCGCTGCAATTACCGGCGCATACATCGCACTAGTTGATGCAATCGAGTGGGGTAAGACGCAGAAGTTCATTTCGGACAAGAAGCAGCCACTTTCAGACAGCATCGCCGCTATCTCAGTTGGAATAATCGATCAGGTGCCGATGCTGGATTTGGCATACACCGAAGACGTTAGAGCAGAAACTGACATGAACGTTGTTGTCACTGGCTCTGGCAAATTCGTTGAGGTTCAGGGAACCGCTGAAGCCGCTCCATTCGATCGTGCTGAATTGAACGCTCTTTTGGATCTCGCCCTCAAGGGAACCGCAGAGCTAACTGCTTTGCAGGCTCAGATTTTAGCTAGCCCGAGGCCTTGAAGTTGGACCTGGTCCTAGCAACCCATAACGCCCACAAAGTAAAAGAAGTGGCTGCAATTTTAGAGCCCATTGTTCCGGGTTTGTCTTTGCTTGGCTACGACGGGCCAGAACCAATTGAAGATGGCTCATCATTTCTCGAAAACTCTTTGATTAAGGCAAGAGCTGCCTTTGCTCACACTGGTAAAGCGTCAATTGCAGATGACTCGGGCATTGCCGTAGAGATTCTCGGCGGATCTCCTGGAATCTTTTCAGCGCGTTGGTCTGGTTCAAAAAACGACGCGCAGAATCGTCAGCTGCTGCTTGCGCAGTTAGCTGATGTTCCAGAAGGTAATCGTCAGGCAAGTTTTATCTGCACCATTTCTATGGTGAGTGATGCGGGGGAGCAAAGTTTCACTGGAGTGTGCCCTGGGAGAATTGCGTTTGCGGAATCTGGTGAAAATGGTTTCGGGTACGACCCAATCTTTATTCCTGAAGGCTTCGAGGTGACCACTGGAGAACTAGAGCCGATGGTGAAAAACTCAATTAGTCATCGATCTATGGCGCTGTCTCAGCTGGCTAGCTTTTTGCGCCCCCAGTAGGATTCGAACCTACGCTCCCGCCTCCGGAGGGCGGTGCTCTATCCCCTGAGCTATGGGGGCAATACTTGCTTCAGCCTAACAGCGTGGCTAGAAATGGGCCTTTCTCGGTATGATTTGTAAAGAATTCCCTTTATTTACCTAAGGTGTTTCTCACCGCCGAGATCTTTGAATTCTTTTTAGCTCCTACTCGTGAGGCAAAACCGTGACTCCAGCAGAACTAGCTGTGGCCATTCGGCGCATCTTGGAACAGATGCAAGCTGATGGCTCGCTGGTCGCGGCCGAACTGCCCGCTGAGATTGTGGTTGAGCGCCCAAGAAATCGTGAGTATGGTGATTGGGCAACTAACGCCGCTATGCAACTATCTGGATTGTTTGGTCTGAACCCGAGAGCTTTTGCAGAACTGCTAGCGCCAAGAATTGAAGCTCTGGATGAAGTTTCCAAGGTGGATATTGCAGGTCCAGGATTTATCAACATCACCTTGAACCTCGCAAGCGCTGGAGCCTTAGCAAAAGCGATTGTTGAAGCAGGCTCGAACTACGGCAAGGGCGAGAGCCTAAAGGGCCTGAAGATGAACTTGGAGTTTGTCTCAGCAAACCCAACCGGTCCAATCCACATGGGAGGAACCCGTTGGGCAGCTGTTGGAGACTCACTTGCTCGAGTTTTGGCATTTCAGGGAGCTGCAGTCACACGCGAGTACTACTTCAATGACCATGGAGAGCAGATCGACCGTTTTGCTAGATCCCTATTGGCTCGCGCCAAAGGCTTGCCAGCACCAGAGGATGGCTACGGCGGTCAATACATAGAGCAGATCGCCAACGCTGTGATGGCTAAATCCTCAAAGGACATCCTGACTCTCAGTGACGAGGACGCCCAAGAAGCATTCCGCGCTGAGGGAACTGAGCTGATGTTTGGTGAGATCAGGGCGTCGCTTCACGAGTTCGGTGTTGATTTTGATGTTTACTTCCACGAAAACTCGCTGCATGACTCAAAAGCAGTTGAGAAGGCAATCACACGACTTCGTGAATTGGGACACGTATTTGACGAAGACGGCGCTGTTTGGCTTCGCTCAACCGAGTTTGGTGACGACCGGAACCGAGTGATTATCAAGTCTGACGGAAATGCTGCCTACATCGCAGGAGATCTTGCTTACTACTTAGATAAGCGTGAGCGCGGATTTGATCGCTGCCTAATCATGCTTGGAGCTGACCACCACGGTTATGTTCAGCGAATGATGGCGATGTGTGCGGCATTTGGCGATGAGCCAGGAGTAAATCTAGAAATTCTCATCGGTCAGATGGTGAACCTACTTCGCGATGGCGAGCCAGTTCGCATGTCTAAGCGCGCTGGAACTGTTGTCACGATGGAAGATCTAGTTGAGGCAGTAGGTGTTGATGCTGCAAGGTATGCGCTCGCAAGGTCATCTTCAAACTCACAATTAGATATCGACCTTGCTCAGTTATCCAAAAAGACCAATGACAACCCGGTGTTTTATGTTCAGTACGCACATGCCAGAACTCAACAGGTTGCGGTAAATGCTAAGAGCATGAGCGTGGACCATTCAAACTTCGATCCCGCGCTACTGAATCACCCGACCGAGACCGATTTGCTT
>JBILXL010000135.1:0-2763 GCA_044378505.1 Rhodoluna sp.
CTCGAACCGGTGGCCCAGGAATCAGAAAAAGATGACTAACGAATTCCGCGCGGGCTTTGTCTCTTTTGTAGGGCGGCCTAACGTCGGAAAGTCCACTCTTACAAACGCCCTAGTGGGCGAGAAGATCGCAATCACCAGCGACAAACCACAGACCACCAGAAGAGCTATCCGAGGCATAGTTCATCTTCCCGAAGGTCAGCTGATCATGGTTGACACCCCAGGTCTTCATCGTCCGCGCACACTGCTTGGTCAGCGCCTCAATGATTTGGTTGCCTCAACTCTTTCTGAAGTAGATGTAATCGGTATGTGCTTTCCTGCCGGCGACAAGATTGGCCCGGGAGATCGTTTCATAAACGAACAGCTCGGCGACTACAGACGAGCCAAACTCGTTGCCATTGTCACTAAAAGTGAAACAGTTTCGAGGGAAGCCTTGGCTAATCAGCTAATGGAAGTTTCCAAACTGCGCGATTGGGCCGAGATCATTCCCGTTTCTGCAGTTGCGGGCGAGCAGCTAGGGGAGCTTACTCAGGTGCTGCTAAATCTGATGCCGGTCTCAGCTGAGCTGTATCCAAAGGACATGAACACCGATGAATCAACCGAGTCGAGAATTTGTGAGCTTATTCGTGAAGCTGCACTCGAGGGTGTCCGCCACGAACTTCCTCATTCGCTAGCGGTGACCATGGATGAGATGCAAAAGCGCGAGAATTCCGACTTGATTGATATCCACGCCAACATATTTGTTGAGCGTGATAGCCAAAAGGGAATTGTCTTGGGTAAGGGAGGGGAGCGCCTAAAGGATGTTGGAACCCGCTCCCGCAAAGAGATAGAAGTCCTGCTGGGTTCGAAGGTTTTTCTGAGCCTGCGCGTCAAGATTGCCCACGAATGGCAGCGAGACCCAAAGCAGCTGGGAAAGCTCGGCTTTTAAGTGCTAGCGTTTAGGTGTGTTCTTCGAGCTACTACTTAGTGGCCGCGACGAGGCCTAAATAGGCCCTCCTCGTCGCGGTGAATTCCGCTACGGCTAGCTCACTTCCATACTTCTAGGAGAACACTGATGAAGAACAATCAAAAACCTTCTGCGATGCCAATCCATCGCTATAAACCTTTTCACGAACAGATCACAGTAGATCTTCCAGATCGCACTTGGCCAACTAAGCGCATCACCAAAGCCCCAAGATGGTGTGCTGTTGACCTTCGTGATGGCAACCAGGCACTAATTGACCCGATGTCCCCAGAGCGAAAGCTCAAGATGTTCCAGCTACTTGTTCGCATGGGCTACAAGGAAATAGAAGTTGGTTTTCCTTCCGCCAGTCAGACAGATTTTGACTTTGTTCGTGTGCTTATCGAAGAAAATCACATTCCCGAAGATGTGACTATTCAGGTGCTTACTCAGGCTAGAGATCATTTGATTGAGCGCACCTACGAGTCTCTAAAAGGCGCAAAGAGCGTGATCGTGCACTTCTATAACTCAACATCCGTCTTGCAGCGCAAGGTTGTATTCAACCAGGACAAAGACGGCATCAAGAAGATTGCCCTGGATGCTGCGAAAAAGTGTAAGTCACTTGAGCACCTACTTCCCGGAACCAAGATTTACTACGAATATTCCCCAGAGAGCTATACCGGAACCGAGCTTGAGTACGCAGTTGAGGTCTGTAACGCTGTCATTGAGGAAATCGGTCCAACTCCGGAGCGCCAGATGGTGATCAATCTGCCGGCAACCGTTGAGATGATTACTCCGAATATTTACGCCGATTCCATTGAATGGATGAGCAGACACTTGAGCCGACGCGAGTCAATCCTGCTCTCTCTTCACCCACACAATGACCGTGGCACTGCAATCGCGGCCGCCGAGCAGGGGTACATGGCTGGGGCAGACCGCATCGAAGGCTGCTTGTTCGGTAACGGTGAGCGCACCGGAAACGTGGATCTTGTGACTCTTGGTTTGAACTTGTTCAGTCAGGGCATTGATCCGGAGATTGATTTTTCTGACATCGATGAAATCAAGCGAACCGTTGAGTACTGCAACCAACTGCCTGTTCCAGAAAGAGCGCCTTACGGTGGTGACTTGGTCTACACCGCATTTTCTGGTTCACACCAGGACGCAATCAAGAAGGGCTTTGAAGCCATGCAGAAAACTGCAGAGGCCCAAGGTAAGAGTCTTGGCGATCTGGAGTGGGCAGTTCCTTACCTTCCTATTGATCCACTGGATGTTGGCAGAAGCTACGAAGCAGTAATTCGAGTGAACTCTCAATCCGGTAAGGGTGGAGTGGCATACCTACTGAAGTCTGATCACTCGCTTGATCTTCCGAGAAAGCTTCAGATTGAGTTCTCAAGGGTTGTTCAAGGACTTACCGATTCTGAGGGTGGCGAAGTCAGTAGTGAAAAGCTCTGGGAGATTTTCCAGGACGAGTATCTGCCAGCTCCAAATAGCAAGCCCGAACTAAAGTGGGGTCGCTTTGAGCTCAAGCGCATGAAGACCGAGAGCGAGATGGATGGCGAAGTAAAGCTAGACATCGTGCTGCGAGATGGCGCTAATGAGATCGCCGTTTCTGGAACTGGAAACGGTCCAATCTCTGCTTTCCTTTCTATCCTCGGTGCCCAAGGGGTTGACACCAGGCTGCTGGATTACGTCGAGCACACCATGAGTGCCGGTGGAGATGCACAGGCGGCTTCCTACATTGAGCTCGATGTGGCAGGAAAGACGCTTTGGGGAGTTGGCATTGATTCGGATATCGCCACCTCATCACTCAAAGCCGTAATTTCTGG
>JBILXL010000137.1:0-2737 GCA_044378505.1 Rhodoluna sp.
GCGTGAACCGCGCTATCCGCTAGAGCTTTTCTTTGCTTGAGCCAGTGGATACTGGTTAGGTGCCGTTATACAGAGATGAAGCCGTTGTTTTGCGCACCCAGAAGCTGGGTGAAGCAGATCGAATTGTGACGCTGCTTTCGCGCTACCGAGGTCAAATTCGCGCGGTTGCTAAGGGTGTTCGTAGAACCGCATCGAAGTTTGGATCTCGGCTCGAACCATTCATGGTTGTCGATGCTCAGTTCTATGAAGGTAAATCTCTGGACATAGTGAACCAGGTCGAAACAATTGGTTCTTACGGCGGTCAAATTATTGACGACTATGCCGCTTTCACTTCAGCAAATGCCATGGTGGAGGCAGCAGAGCGACTAACTTCTGAAGAATCTTCGCCGCAGCAATACCTACTTCTTGTTGGTGCACTTCGATCTCTTGCCAGCAAAGAGCATGACTCGTCTTTGATTTTGGATTCCTATTTGCTTAGAGCTCTTGCAATTGCCGGATGGGCACCAAGTTTTGATAACTGCGCTAGGTGCGAAGCACCAGGGCCTCACAGTGCATTCGTTATGCAGGTCGGATCAGTTGTCTGCCAAGAGTGCAAACCAATAGGTGCGGTCTCTATTTCAACTCAGACCAGTGATCTACTGGGAGCTTTACTTTCCGGGGATTGGGATCAGGCTGAGAAAGCAACAGATTCTGCTCGTTCCAGCGCTTCGGGTATTGTTGCTGCGTACAGTCAGTGGCACATCGAGCGGGGGCTAAAGTCCATGCCGCATGTAGAAAGAGCATGATGGATTTTCTTGAAGTTTCAAAAAAGGGAATCAAACCACCCAAGTTTGAAAAAGTCCCAAAGCATGTTGCCATTGTCATGGACGGTAATGGTCGATGGGCAAACAAGCGAGGCTTGACGCGCGTCGAAGGGCATAAAGCCGGCGAAGCCGCTTTGCTCGATGTTGTCGCAGGGGCCATCGAAGCTGGGGTTAGCGAGCTTACTGTTTTTGCTTTCTCAACCGAGAACTGGAAACGTTCTCCCGAAGAAGTTCGCTTTCTAATGGGCTTCAACAAAGATGTCTTGCGTGCACGTCGTGATCAGCTCAACCACTGGGGTGTGAAAGTTCGTTGGGTTGGCAGAAGACCAAAACTTTGGGCGAGCGTGATTGACGAACTGGAAGCCGCTCAGGAGCTCACTAAACGCAATAAGGTTCTTACTCTTACGATGTGCGTCAACTATGGCTCACGAATTGAAATTGTTGACGCAGTAAATGAGATTGCCTTACTTGCTGCGAAAAAGAAGATCAAGCCGGGTTCGGTGACAGAGAAAAGTTTTGGAAAGATGCTTTCGACCAACCCACTTGGGGATGTTGACCTGTTTATTCGATCATCTGGGGAGAAGCGAATTTCCAACTTCTTGCTTTGGCAGAGCGCCTACGCTGAGCTGGTCTTCAGCGAGGTGCTCTGGCCAGATTTTGACCGCAAAGCGCTCTGGGAGTCAATCGCTGAGTATTCAACCAGGCAGCGCCGTTTCGGCGGTGCAATCGACAGCCCCAAGCCAAAGCCAGTCAAGTAAACTGGGCGTCGGTTCGGTTTCGGGCCTTTTTCTAGTCCCAATTTGGAGTTCACCGTGGCAATAACCAATCGCCTAGATTCAGCTATCGCGCTTGCCAAGCGCAGGGGCTTTGTTTTTCCTGCTGGAGAAATCTACGGTGGAACCCGATCTGCTTGGGACTATGGACCATTGGGTGTTGAGCTAAAAGAAAACATCAAACGCCAGTGGTGGCGCTCGGTTGTAAACAGCCGCGAGGATGTTGTTGGTCTTGATTCTTCTGTAATTCTTCCAAGAAGAGTTTGGGAAGCCTCCGGCCACGTTAAAGAGTTTGTTGACCCACTTATCGAGTGCACTAGCTGCCACAAGAGATTTAGGGCGGATCACCTCGAGGAAGCCTTTGAAGAGAAAAAGGGTCGCGCCCCAGAATCAATGAAGGATATCGCTTGCCCAAACTGTGGTACTCGCGATGCCTGGACAGAGCCAAAGCTTTTCAACGGTCTTCTGAAGACTTACCTTGGTCCTGTCGAAGATGAGTCGGGAATGCATTACCTGCGTCCTGAAACTGCTCAGGGAATTTTCGTTAACTTCGCAAACGTACTAAACGCGGCTCGAATGAAGCCCCCGTTCGGCATTGGTCAAATTGGTAAGAGCTTCAGAAACGAGATCACTCCTGGAAACTTTGTGTTTAGAACACGCGAGTTTGAGCAGATGGAGATGGAGTTCTTCGTTGAGCCAGGAACCGATGAAACTTGGCACGAGTACTGGATTCAGGAACGTTACAACTGGTACACCGACCTAGGAATCAACCCAGAGAATCTTCGCCTGTTTGAGCACCCGAAGGAAAAACTCTCCCACTACTCAAAGCGCACCGTTGACATCGAATACCGATTTGGTTTCCCGGGCAGTGAGTTCGGTGAGCTTGAAGGTGTTGCCAATCGTACTGATTTCGATCTAGCAACCCATGCTCGCGAATCTGGTGTCGACCTTAGCTACTTCGACCAGAACAAGGGTGAGCGATGGACCCCATTTGTCATTGAACCAGCTGCGGGCTTAACAAGATCGCTTATGGCGTTTCTGGTTGATGCCTACGCTGAAGATGAGGCCCCAAACACCAAGGGCGGCGTAGATGTTAGAACAGTGCTTCGCCTTGACTATCGACTAGCTCCAGTCAAAGCTGCAGTTCTTCCACTTTCTCGA
>JBILXL010000008.1:0-17970 GCA_044378505.1 Rhodoluna sp.
ACAAGTTCTCCGCTGCGGGAGTTTTATCTCCAAGTGTCGATGCTGAACTATTGGGCTGCTTCATTCTCGAAGCGTCCCGATCAGAGCTAACTCTTTTGGCAATTGCGGGAGAGATTTTCCCTGAGAACAGGCTCGCGGATTTTTTAGAAGCTGTTCAAAGACGTGAAAAGCGTGAACCACTTCAGCACATCACGGGTCTTGCACCCTTTAGGCACTTGGAGCTTGAAGTTGGACCCGGTGTGTTTATTCCGCGTCCTGAGACAGAACAACTTGTTGATCTGGCAATTCAAAAGCTTGAATCCATTCAAAATCCAGTGATTGTGGATTTGTGCTCTGGAAGTGGAGCAATCTCGATTGCGCTCAATACTGAAGTTGCCGCTTCGACTGTTTATTCAGTCGAGCTTTCAAAGGATGCGTTTTCGTTCTTGACCCGAAACTATCAACGCTACGGATTAGATCCGAATGCACTTAGAAATGAGAACCTAACAACTGCGCTGGAAGAACTTGAAGCGGGCGTAGATTTAGTGGTTTCCAATCCGCCCTACATTCCAGATGCCGCAGTTCCAATTGACTTAGAGGTTCAGCTTCATGATCCAGCTCTTGCCCTTTATGGCGGGGCGGACGGTCTGGATGTGATTCGCCAGATTTCCACTAGAGCTTGGTATTTACTAAGGCCCGGTGGGCACTTGGTGCTTGAACATGCCCACACCCAAGCCCCTGCAATCGGTGAACTACTATTAACCCAAGGTTGGCAGGAAGTGGTTTCTGCTTCAGATCTAACCGGCAAAGACCGGATGATTTCGGCAGTAAGACCATAAAGGCATAGACAATAGGCGGTGTTCAGTGGAGCGAATCTACGACTGTTCCGTCGACACTGATTTGTTGACAGGCATGAGACTGGCAAAAGCCGCCCTTGGAAGAAAAGAGTTGGTGGTAGTCCCAACCGATACCGTTTACGGTTTGGCTTGTGACGCTTTCTCCCACGAGGGAGTAACAAAACTACTTGCAGCGAAGGGAAGAGATCGTCAGGCTCCGCCACCGGTACTTATCGGAAACCCAGCAGCTTTGGAAGGTCTTGCACAAGATATTCCTCAGCTAGCTCGCAAATTGGCAGAAACTTTTTGGCCTGGTGCACTAACCATGATTTTGAAAGCCCAACCTTCGCTTACATGGGATCTTGGCGAGACTAAAGGCACCGTCGCACTTCGCATGCCAGATCACAAAATTGCACTAGCTCTGCTCCAAGAAACCGGTCCGCTTGCAGTTTCCAGTGCAAACCTGACTGGCGAACCTGCAGCTATCACATGCCAGCAGGCTGAGATTGCTCTCGGAGCAAAGGTTAAGGTTTACCTCGACGGGGGAGCCAGTCCGAAGGGCGAGGCTTCGACAATTGTTGACATGACGAGTTTGGTCGACACCGTTTCCGAATCTGGAGACTTCGTCACAACTGGCAAGGTCAAAATTGTTCGCCGCGGGGCACTCAGTGAACAAAAACTTGCAACAGTTCTTGGCGAATTCTTGGAGGGCTAGCGCTTGAGAGCCTACCTTTTGATCATGGCGGTTGCCGCGCTGGTGACTTTTGCTGCGACATTTTTGACACTTCGCCTAAGCCGCAAGCACTCAATCATGCCTGAGATTCGCGAACGTGATGTCCACACCGATCCAACTCCTCGTATAGGTGGGTTGGCGATGCTAATCGGTTTCTTGGTATCTCTTGCGGTTGCCGCATCACTTGGTTGGTTCAGCTCTGTATTTGAGGATCCAATCCACATTCTTGCCATTGCAGCGGCAGCAACGCTGATTGCGATCATTGGCGTTTTGGATGACATTTTGGACTTGGACTGGACCATCAAGCTCGCAGGTCAGTTCATGGCCGCTGGAATCTTGGCCTGGCAAGGAGTTCAGATTGTCTCTTTGCCAATAGGCGGATTGGTGATTGGTAGCTACGGCGTCTCGATTGTGGTGACAATCTTCATCACGGTTTTGGTCATAAACGCGGTGAACTTCATTGATGGCTTGGATGGCTTGGTGGCGGGAGTAGTGCTTATAGGCACTAGCGTCTTCTTTATCTACACCTATCTGCTTGCCCAGCAAACCTCTCCCACCAACTACTTCAACTTGGCTTCGTTGATTTCGGCAATCGTTATCGGAGTTTGCCTTGGCTTTTTGCCACTGAACTGGCACAAGGCCAAGATCTTTATGGGTGACAGCGGGGCGATGCTACTGGGTCTATTGATGGCCACTTCAGCTTTGGCGGTTACAGGTCAGGTTGACCCGGGGGCTGTCTCGACTTCGCTTTTGGCTCCTGCATTCCTGCCTTTGATATTGCCATTGGCAATTTTGATGCTGCCGCTACTTGATTTGACTCTTGCGGTGCTTCGAAGAATTCGTGCTGGCAAGTCTCCTTTTTCGGCGGACCGAAAGCACCTCCACCACAAGCTCCAAGATTTTGGTCACAGCCATACCGGTTCGGTGACGGTGTTTTATCTTTGGACGGCAGTGATTTCGCTGAGCGCTCTGGCACTGCTATTTATCCCTGCTGAGTCAGTTTTGGTGTTGAGCATTGTTGCGGCTGTTCCCGTGATGCTATTTACAGTTTGGCCAGTTATTGAGCGTCGAAGAAAGGCAGCTAAGTCCAAATGAAACCATCAACCAGTGCTGAACAGTTATTCAAAAACGTATTAGGGCAAACTGCGCTTCTGACCGGTTTGATCGCATCACTTGGTTCCCTGGCTGGATTTATTGTCGAGGGCATGAACGGGGTAGTTAGCGCACTGATCGGTGCGGGGCTGGCTTTTGCTTTTGGTGCCCTAACCGTGGTGAGCATGATCATCGGAAGAAAGCTTTCCCTGGCTGGCTTTTTTGGAGTGGTAATGGGTGGGTGGCTCATCAAGTTAATTGGGTTTGCTCTTCTGGCGAGATCTCTTCAGGGGGCTGAATTCATAAACGGCCCAGTGCTGTTTCTGACGCTGGTCGCGGCCATTTTGGGGTCCCTGGTTATTGACTCCATTGCCGTGCTTTCAGCCCGGATCCCCGTGGTCGAGGCCTAGTTTTTTCTTGCTACACTTTTACAGGTGCCGCAAAGACTGGGGCATCGACACTGTAAATCGCCGCGATAAATCGCCCCGAAACAGGAGCCTGCCCTGCTAGATAACGCACTAAGCCTTCTTATCAAGGCAGCGGTAACCGACGAATCCGGAAATTACCAGGGCCCATCCATCATGGAGTTTTACCCTGAAATCATCGCGTTTGAGGGCACTCCTTTCGCATTGAACAGAATCATGCTTATTCGCCTGCTGGTTGTCTCGCTATTGCTGATTTTGTTCTACCTCTGGACCCGTTCGTTCCAGAAAGCCAGTCGAAACCAGAACTTTGTTCCTACCAAGTTCCAGCTAATGGGTGAGATTTCTCTCAACTTCGTTCGCACTGGGATCGCGCACGGTCAGCTTGGAAAAGTTGATGGCGACCGCTTCTTGCCGCTACTGACCACGATTTTCTTCACAGTGCTGGGCATGAACATCACTGGAATCATCCCGGGGCTAAACATCGCTGCATCTTCGGTCATTGGACTACCGATAGTTCTAGCTGTTGCCGCCTATGTCACGTTTATCTATGCGGGCATGAAAAAACATGGATTTGCATTCTTTAAGAACTCTTTGTTTCCATCCGGAGTTCCTCCGGCACTTTATGTAATGGTGACCCCAATTGAGTTCCTGTCGACCTTTATCTTGAGACCAGTAACCCTGGCTCTTCGACTTACTATGAACATGGTCGCGGGCCACCTTTTGCTGGTGCTTTGCTTCGGAGCAACCCAGTTCTTCTTCTTTTACGCCGATGGATTCTTCAAGTTCTTCGGTATCGGAACATTCATATTTGGATTCGCCTTTACTCTCTTTGAGATTCTGGTGTCATTCCTACAGGCTTATGTGTTCACTCTGCTAACAACTGTTTACATTCAGTTGGCCCTGGCAGATGAGCACTAAAGAAAACTGACAACCGTCAGGGAAAAACCACGGAAGGGAAAAATCAAGTGGACATCACTAACATCGCCGAGCTATCCGGCAACATCGCCGTAGTTGGCTACGGTCTAGCAGCAATCGGTCCTGGTATCGGTGTAGGTCTTGTTGTATCAAAGACCATCGAATCCATCGCACGCCAGCCAGAACTAGCTTCAAAGCTTCAGGTCACAATGTGGCTTGGAATCGCTTTCACCGAAGCGCTAGCTCTTATCGGTCTAGCAACTCCATTCATCTTCGCCTAAACCAAGTCAGGACTAAACAATGATTTCAAGGATCTTCGTCGCTGCAGCAGAGACAGAGGCTAAAAACCCTCTCCTGCCAGCTGACTACGACATCCTTTGGTCGTCGGTTGTCTTCGTGATAATGCTCAGCTTCTTTTGGTTCAAAGTTCTTCCGAATTTCAAGAAGACTTTGGATGAGAGAACTGAAGCTATCGAGGGACGCTTAGCCGCGGCTGAGAAAGCTCAGGCTGAGGCAGCTGCCAAAACCGATGAGATCTCCAAGGCTCAAGAGAACAATCGCGCCGAAGCTAGCGCAATTCGTGAAGAGGCACGCGCCGAAGGCGCAGCCATTCTTGCCGAATTGAAAGAGCAAGCTCAGGCAGAAGCCGCTCGCATCACCTCAACTGCTAAA
Source organism: Rhodoluna sp. (assembly GCA_044378505.1). Classification (GTDB taxonomy): domain Bacteria; phylum Actinomycetota; class Actinomycetes; order Actinomycetales; family Microbacteriaceae; genus Rhodoluna. The sequence continues at coordinate 4,653 of JBILXL010000008.1, forward strand.
GCGCAGATCGAGGCGGAGCGTCAGGCTGCATTGATCTCACTAAGAGCTGAAGTTGGTTCCATGGCAATCGACCTAGCCTCGAAAGTGGTTAGCGAAAGCCTCAAGGACAGCGCAACAGCCTCCCGGGTTGTTGATGAGTTCTTGAAGGACATTCAGTCTCAAAAGGCAGGCAACTAGAAACCATGTCCAGCTCAACTAGACAAGCGGTAGCAGCGGCGAAGGAAATAATCACGCCGTTGCTAAACGACGCTGACCTGAAGTTTGCGGAAGAACTTTTCGCAATCGGTTCAGCCGTGGCCGACTCTAAGCAACTACGCAACATTCTTTCGGACCCTTCCGCCGAGATCGCTGGCAAAAAAGCTGCCCTAGCGGCTGTTTTTGGCAAGAGCGTTTCTTCAAAGACTGTTGATTTTGTTGCAAAGCTAGTTGATCTTCGCTGGTCTAGCGGCTCTGACCTTGTTCGTGCACTGGAGCAGCTAGCAGTTCACTCGGTTGCGGCAATCGCAGCTAAGTCGAACAAGCTAGAAGCTCTTGAGGCCGAACTGTTTGCATTCCGCCAGGTAGTTGATTCTGACCAGGAGCTTCAGATTGCGCTTGCTTCAAGACAAGCATCGAGCGATCAGAAGATTGCACTTGTGAATGCTCTTCTGGCAGGAAAGTTTGGTCCAGAGGCAGGTCTGTTGATTCGCTTCGCGGTGGTTGGTTCAACCAAGCGCCGTTTGGCAGTTGTTCTTGAGCAGTTCGGAAAGCTACTTGCCGCGTTCGCGGAGCGTTTGGTTGCAATCGTCACTGTTGCTGCACCGCTGAGCGAGAGCCAAAGAAGCGCACTGGAGAGTGCGCTAACTAAGACTCACGGCCACGCACTAAGACTGAACATTGAGGTAGACCCAGCAATCCTCGGTGGCGTAAAGGTACAAATCGCTGGAGAGATTCTTGACGGTAGCGTTGCTAACCGTCTCAAGCAAGCAAGGATGATGCTGGCGTAAGCCAACATCTAATACGGGGTTCGCCCCAGAAGTAGAGGAAGCACATGGCAGATCTGAAAATCAGCCCAGACGAGATTCGCGACGCCCTGAAGGGATTTGTGAACTCCTATGAGTCAGACAAGGCCTCGCGAAACGAGGTGGGCCACGTAATCGATGCCGGTGACGGTATCGCGCACGTTGAAGGCTTGCCTAGTGCGATGGCTAACGAGCTATTGAAGTTCGCTGATGGCACCTTGGGTCTTGCTCTAAACCTTGACGAGCGCGAGATCGGTACCGTTGTGCTCGGAAACTTCGAGGGCATTGAAGAAGGTATGGAAGTACAGCGCACCGGCGAGGTACTCTCTGTTCCAGTTGGCGATGGCTTCATGGGTCGCGTTGTTGACCCACTGGGTAACCCAATCGATGGTTTAGGTGAGATCAAGGCTGAGGCACGTCGTGCACTTGAGCTTCAGGCTCCAGGAGTTATGGCTAGAAAATCTGTTCACGAGCCACTGCAGACCGGTATTAAGGCAATCGATGCCATGATTCCAGTTGGTCGCGGACAGCGTCAGCTAATTATTGGTGACCGTCAGACCGGTAAGACTGCAATCGCAATTGACACCATCATTAACCAAAAGTCCAACTGGGCAACTGGCGATGCCAAGAAGCAGGTTCGCTGCATCTACGTTGCAATCGGTCAGAAGGGCTCCACCATCGCTGGTGTGAAGGCTGCTTTGGAAGAAGCTGGCGCTATGGAGTACACAACAATCGTGGCTTCTCCAGCATCAGACCCAGCTGGTTTCAAGTACCTAGCTCCTTACACCGGTAGCGCAATTGGTCAGCACTGGATGTACGGCGGCAAGCACGTTCTGATCATCTTCGATGACCTTTCCAAGCAGGCCGAAGCATACCGTGCGGTATCGCTTCTTCTTCGCCGCCCACCAGGTCGCGAGGCTTACCCTGGAGACGTTTTCTACCTACACTCCCGTTTGCTTGAGCGTTGTGCGAAGCTAAACGATGCGCTTGGTGCCGGTTCGATGACTGGACTACCAATCATCGAGACCAAGGCCAACGACGTTTCTGCATACATTCCTACCAACGTGATCTCGATCACCGACGGACAGATCTTCTTGCAGTCCGACCTTTTCAACTCGAACCAGCGTCCTGCAATTGACGTAGGTATCTCGGTTTCTCGAGTTGGAGGTGCAGCCCAGGTGAAGGGAATCAAGAAGGTTTCTGGAACACTGAAGCTGGAGCTAGCTCAGTACCGCTCCCTTGAGGCATTTGCGATGTTCGCATCTGACCTTGACGCAGCGTCACGTCAGCAGTTGGCGCGAGGAGCAAGACTGATGGAGCTTCTAAAGCAGCCTCAGTACTCTCCATACCCAGTTGAGGACCAGACTGTATCGATTTGGGCAGGTACCTCAGGCAAGCTTGATGAGGTTCCAGTCGAGGATGTGCTTCGCTTCGAGTCTGAGTTCTTGGACTACCTAAAGCGCAACTCGCAGGCCCTAACAACTATTCGTGAGACCAACAACCTCGAGGACGACACCGTTCGCGAACTTGAAGGTGCCATCGAGAAGTTCAAGAAGAGCTTCCAGACTGGCCAGGGTGTTCCTCTAGCTTCTGTTGGTAACGAATCTGTTACCGCCATGGAAGAAGAAGACGTCAACCAGGAAAAGATCGTAAAGCAGAAGCGCTAAGGCACTAAAGCTAACTAGGTATAGGAAAGGAGAGAAATGGGAGCACAGCTAAGGGTCTACCGACAGAAAATCAAGTCGGCACAGACCACTAAGAAGATCACTCGCGCCATGGAGTTGATTTCGGCTTCTCGCATTTACAAGGCGCAGCAGCGCGTTGCCGCTTCTACTCCTTACTCAAGGGCAGTCACTCGTGCAGTTTCTGCTGTTGCCACCTACTCAAACATCGATCACCCGCTAACCACCGAGCCAGAAAGCATCGATCGCGCCGCGATTGTTATCTTCACCTCAGATCGTGGTCTAGCCGGAGCCTTCTCCTCAAACGTTCTAAAGGAAGTTGAGCAGCTTTCAACTTTGCTTAGATCTCAGGGCAAAGACGTTGTTTACTACCTTGTTGGCCGAAAGGCTGTTGGTTACTTCAACTTCCGCCGCCGCACCGCAAGGCAGCAGTGGATTGGTGGAACAGACCTTCCAGAATTTGAGACCGCTAAGGCAATTGCCGATGCAGTGGTGGCAGATTTCAGCACCGATTTCAAAGACGGCGGAGTTGACGAGATTCACCTGGTCTACAGCCGCTTTGTTTCGATGATCTCCCAGATTCCTGAGGTGGTGCGCTTGTTACCCCTTGAGGTAGTTGAGGGTGTTGAGCCACCGAGCAAGTCTGAAGTTTTCCCGCTTTATGAGTTTGAGCCAGATGTAAACAAGGTGCTTGATGCACTGCTTCCGGTATACATCGAAAGCCGTATCTTCAACGCCATGCTTCAGTCGGCAGCCTCAGAGCACGCTGCCCGCCAGAAGGCCATGAAGAGCGCAACAGACAACGCCCAGAAGTTGATTTTGAACTACACCAGATTGAGCAACCAAGCACGTCAGTCCGAAATTACCCAACAGATTTCCGAAATCGTCGGTGGAGCAGATGCCCTGTCCACTTCAGGCGACGAGGACTAAGAGAAAGAAAAGAACATGGCCGAAACAAAGACCACTCCAAAGGCAGGAACCGGGCGCATTGCGCGAGTTAACGGTCCAGTTGTTGACATCGAGTTTCCACACGATGCCATCCCTGAGATCTACAACGCCCTGACTACCGAGATCGAGCTACTGGGGGAGACAATCACTCTTACCCTTGAGGTCGCTCAGCACCTCGGTGATGACCTAGTGCGTGCCATCGCACTAAAGCCAACCGATGGTTTGGTTCGTGGTGGCAGCGTGAACGACACCGGTGCTCCTATCTCTGTTCCGGTGGGTGATGTGACCAAGGGTCGTGTTTTCAACGTGACCGGTGAAGTTCTAAACGGCAAGCCAGGCGAAAAGATTGAGATCAAAGAGCGCTGGCCAATCCACCGTCAGCCACCAGCTTTCGACCAGCTGGAGTCCAAGACTCAGATGTTCGAAACCGGTATCAAGGTCATCGACCTACTAACCCCATACGTACTCGGTGGAAAGATCGGTCTTTTCGGTGGTGCTGGTGTTGGTAAGACAGTTCTTATCCAGGAAATGATTTACCGCGTAGCTGAAGACCACGATGGTGTTTCGGTGTTCGCCGGTGTTGGTGAGCGTACCCGTGAAGGTAACGACTTGATCGACGAAATGACCGAGTCCGGAGTTATCGACAAGACGGCTCTCGTGTTCGGCCAGATGGATGAGCCACCAGGCACCCGTCTTCGCGTTGCACTTTCAGCTCTAACAATGGCTGAGTACTTCCGTGACGTTCAGAAGCAGGACGTACTGTTGTTCATCGACAACATCTTCCGCTTTACTCAGGCAGGTTCTGAGGTGTCTACCTTGCTAGGCCGTATGCCATCAGCTGTGGGATACCAGCCAAACTTGGCCGATGAGATGGGTCTGCTGCAGGAGAGAATTACCTCTACCCGTGGTCACTCAATTACTTCTCTTCAGGCTATTTACGTACCTGCCGATGACTACACCGACCCAGCCCCTGCAACCACATTTGCCCACTTGGATGCAACAACCGAGCTAAGCCGTGAGATTGCATCGAAGGGTCTATACCCAGCGGTGGACCCACTGGCTTCGACTTCTCGAATCTTGGACCCTCGCTACATTGCGAAGGATCACTACGAGACTGCAGTTCGCGTGAAGCAGATTCTGCAGAAGAACAAGGAACTTCAGGAAATCATCGCCATCTTGGGTGTTGAGGAGCTTTCTGAAGAAGACAAGGTCACCGTATCTAGAGCTCGTCGTATCCAGCAGTTCTTATCTCAGAACACCTACATGGCTACCAAGTTCACCGGTGTTCCAGGATCAACCGTTCCATTGAAGGAGACCATCGAAGGCTTCTCGAAGATCGCCTCTGGTGAATTCGACAACGTTGCCGAGCAGGCATTCTTCAACGTCGGAGGACTTGAAGATGTTCAGCGTCAGTGGGAAAAGATTCAGAAGGAATCCGGTAACTAACTTTGTCCGAAAAGAGCTTAAAAGTAGAACTAGTCTCCGCCGACTCCTCGGTTTGGTCGGGTGCCGCCAAAATGGTAGTCGCTAAAACCGTCGAGGGCGAGATTGGTCTATTGCCAGGCCACGAACCTATGCTGGCAATTTTGTCCAGCGGTGAAGTTCGCGTTACTTTGCCCGAGGGCGAAGTTATGAAGTTCAGTGCCGAGGATGGCTTTCTAAGTGTGGAGCACGACGTAGTCACCGTTGTTGCTAGAAACGCTTCGCTGGTTTAGTACTAATTCAAGCTACTTGCAGAATCTTCTGCAGTGCAGGCTTACTTGTTTGAAACGCTTGAGTCATCTGCCGGTAGCGGCATGATGTCAACTTCAGTTTCCTTAGGCAGTTCAATCACACCTTCAATCAAGGCGATAACAGCACCAAACCAACCTTGGTCATTGATCATGATGTATCCAGGAACAAGCCACACTTCGCCGTTGGCGTCCCAGACGCTCAGCAGGGCACCTTCCGATTCAACAACTGTCAATGTCACAGTCTCGGGCACAAATTCCTCGCCTGGCATCGGATCGATTGCAAGCGAAGAATCAGCGGCCTCAGAATCAGCAGTTGCCTCGCCGCTCTTTACGTAAGGAGCAGGCTCAGTCATCATCGGTGGCTGGAAGCGCTGGTAGAAAAGACCTGAGGGTGAACCGCTCCAGCGCCAGTCAGCAAGTCTTTCAACTGCGGATAGGGCAGAGATTGTGTCAAAGGTTCCCATAGCTTCAGCTGCAACTGAGTGACCACCTGCATAGCTGATAACACCGGTTGAGGACCAACCCAGGTACCACTCAACGTTGGTTGGTTGGCCATCGACGTACATAGAAGCTGATGCACTAACGCCCCACTCCGATGCATCGATGCGAATCTCTGATGCCGAGACATCTAGTCCTGTTGCATTGAATACCTCTAGGGCCTTGGCGGTGGCTTCTTCTTTAGTTGGAAGAAGTTCAGGCGTTGGCTGGAACTCAGTCCAGGCGATGCAGTTTCCGTCGGCGTCAGTTTGCTCACACTTAGATTCAGGATATGCAATTGGGTTGGAGTAGTTCCAAGAAGCGGTTCCTGACCACCAGAGGGAAATCACCGGGTTTTTGCCGTCATAACCCCATGGGTCATTCGACTGGCCAAAGAAGTAGCCGGGATTAGTTTCTGCAAAGTCTGGGTATTTCTTGATTGTTCCTTCAACACCGAAGATAGCGGAAACATTGGCCAGAACTTCTTCCGGGGTTGACTGTCGAACGAGCCTGAAGACCTGACCAGAACCAGTTTCACTAGAAAGATTTGGACCTGCCACGTACTCAAAGTTTATGTATGGCATCATCATCTTGCCTGCGGCAACATCGCTCTGTGGGGCAGCCGATTCAGTGTTGCGCGCTCCCTGCATGCCAGATAGCTGAATTAGCGGAGTTGGGGCTGAGGTAAGAACCATAGCAACGGCAACCGCTGCCGCCGAACCACCAACTGCGAAGCCGAGACTTGCTCGCCTGAAGTTTTGGCTCAGAAGCTCAAAACGTGCTCGAAGTGTGAGCTTGCTATCTGTTGCTATCGCGGAGGCGAGAATGCTTTCACGAAGCTCGGGCGCTACGCGCTTGATGGCAGGGTCGGCCTTTTTTAGCCGCTGGTCTAGTTCGTCATTGTTTGTCATATATGGGTTATGTCTGGTTGCACCCAAATGTGTCTAGAAATCTACGAAAGATTTGCCTTTAGCTTGGCCCGGGCCTTGGCTAGTCGCTGGGTAAAGGCATTTGGGCTGATTTCAAGGACCTTGGCAGCATCTTGATTGCTTAGTCCTTCAAAGGCGGTCAGTGAGATTGCCTCACGCTCAAAGGGGCTTAGCTTGCCCCAGGCTTTTGAGAGGCTCAGATCGGCAATTGCTATTTCCTCAGGGGAAGGGGCAAAATCTAACGGCCTGAATCTAGCTACGAAGTTCTGTTCAGATTTGATGGCCCTGCGGTGATTAGCAACTACGAAACCTGCGATTCGGTAAAGCCAAGGCAGTTCATATTCCTTAGGCGCTTGAGCTCTTTTACGCCAGGCAATTTCAAATACCCGCGATGCCAACTCTTCAACATCCGATTTTTCGCAACGTCTAACCAGATAGCTAGAAACTAAAGGCAAGAAACCTCTATATAGCGTGGTGAATTCTTCTGGGCTCACTTGCTCAAGTCTAATCTTGTAGCTGATTTCGCCTAAAGCATCCGGGGGCGTGGTCATTGACCATTCCGATTGACTGCATCAGCGCATACATAGTCGTTGGCCCAACAAACGAAAACCCAAGCGTCCTTAGTGTCTTGCTCAAAGCCTCGGACTCAGGGGTTATTGCAGCAAATTCAAACTTCTCAGCCGAGACTCGTTTGGTGCGAACCTTCGGGGCATGGCTCCAGATGATATCCGTTAGGGAATCCTCAAGCCTTAGCGTTAGCTTGGCGTTGGAAATGGTGGATGCAATCTTGGCTCGGTTTCGAATGATTCCATCATTGTCCATTAACTTTTCGACATCTTTGTCGCTCATGCGGGCCACTTTGGCAATCTGGAAGTTCTTGAAAGCCTTGCGAAAGTTTTCTCTCCGGCGCAAAATGGTGATCCATGAAAGCCCAGCCTGAAAGCCCTCGAGGGCAACCCGTTCAAACATGGCATCGTCACCGGTAAGCGGGACACCCCACTCGGTGTCGTGGTAGTGAATATACAATTCGTCGTTTTGTGGCCACCGGCAGCGAGTAAGCCCGTCCTCGAATTTGATGACGTGCTTGCTCAAGGACGAAACTCGATCTGCTCATGATCTAGAAGCCAAGCCTTGGTTTTGATGCCTTTGCCACCGGTGAATCCAGTTATCTTGCCGGTGGAGCCCAATACGCGATGACAGCCAACGAGCAGGGGTGTCGGATTAGAACCAACTGCCGCACCCACTGCTCTCGAGGCAGCGGGATTGCCGATCTTGGCTGCAATTTCGCCGTAGCTGAGTTTTCGACCAAAGCCAATCTTGGCAATTTCTTTCCAGACTGATTTTTGAAACTCAGTGCCAACTGCTTCAATCGGGACGGTGAAGCGTTCGAGCTTGCCTGAGAAATAAGCTGAGAGTTGATTTTTGGCCTCGGTTAGCACTTTGGAGCTACCCTCAGCGCGGGCTTTTTTGCCAAGTTCAACTCGAACTATCTTTTCGCCCTGAGCAATCAATGTGATTGGGCCAATAGGTGTATCCACACTCGCTACAGCTTTAGGGGAGAGCTTCATGGATTTATTCTCCAACAGTTTGGGGATTGGAACAAATCAATTTGGATATGTGGAAAACCCCCAGGCATTACACCTGGGGGTTCCTACAGAACTTTTCTAGATCTTGCTCATCGCAGGGGTTAGAACCTTGCGCAGCATTTGCTCCAGCTCGTCGAATTCCTTAGGTCCAATAGTTAGCGGCGGCGCTAGCTGGATTACTGGGTTTCCGCGGTCGTCTGCCCTAGCGTAAAGTCCGACCTTGAGCATCGCTCCAGCAAGGTATCCGCGGAGCAGCTTCTCACACTCGGCTGGAGTGAAGGTCTGCTTGGTGGCCTTGTCCTTTACTAGCTCAATTGCGAAGAAGTAGCCATCGCCGCGAACGTTTCCAACTATTGGCAAATCGTAAAGCTTCTCTAGGGTCTTTCGGAACTTTGCTGAGTTTCTGGCAACGTTTCCAACTAGGTCTTCTTCGTCGAACACATCGAGGTTTTCAAGCGCTACTGCACAAGCAACCGGGTGAGCTGCGAAGGTGTAACCATGAGCCAAGATGTTGGTTCCGGTTTTGAATGGCTCGAACAGGCGCTCAGTGATCATCAAAGCACCTAGTGGCTGATAGGAGGAGGTCATAGCCTTGGCCAGAACCATCATGTCAGGAACGATGCCGTAGCGCTCACAAGCAAACATGGTTCCGGATCTACCAAAACCGGTGATGGTCTCATCAGCTACCAGTAGCACGTCGTACTTGTCGCAGATCTCCCGAAGTCTCTTCCAGTAGACCGGAGAAGCTGTGAAGCAACCACCGGAATTCTGGATAGGTTCTGCGTAGATAGCGGCAACGGTGTCTGGGTCTTCGAACAAGATCATTTCTTCGGCGCGGTTAGCAGCCCAAAGACCAAACTCATCTTCGTTTTTGAAATTGCTAGGTGCGCGGTAGAAGTTAGTGTTTGGAACGCGGAAGGTTGATGGAACCAAAGGTTCAAACATCTTCTTCATGGCAGGGATACCGGTTATAGAAAGTGCTCCCTGGCTGGTGCCGTGGTAAGCCACGTGGCGAGAAATAACCTTGTGTTTGGTTGGCTTGCCAGTCATTTTGAAATACTGCTTGGCAATCTTCCAAGCCGACTCAACAGCTTCGCCACCACCGGTGGTGAAGAAAACGCGGTTTAGGTTCTCTGGTGCGTAGGAGAGTAGTCGCTCGGCAAGTTCAATGGCTCTCGGGTGGGCGAATCCCCAGAGTGGGAAAAAGTCAAGCTCCTGCATCTGTTTTGCAGCTGCGTCGGCATATCTTTTGCGACCGTGACCTGCGTTTACGGAAAACAGTCCAGAAAGACCATCGAAGTACTTTTCACCATTGACGTCGTAGATGTGGTGGCCCTCAGCGCGAGCGATGATCGGCATGTCTTTGTTTTCGAACAGGCTGTAGCGAGTGAAGTGCATCCAGAGGTGCGCCTTGGCAGATTTTTGCAGCATGGCTGGGGTGATTTTGGTTCCGGCCTTGCGGGCTTCAACCAGAGGGAGTTTGCCCTTGGCTCCAGAAGTGATCTTCTTGAGTGGGGATTTTAGAAGTGACTTGATCCCTGCTACGAGCTTCTTTGCTCGACTTTCTTTGACTGCCATTTTTACTCTTCCATTTTGGTTGTTTGTACTACCTTGTTCCCCAGTTGTATAGCTGTTTTTGAAGCTTTAGATAAACAAAAGTCTCAGTTGAAGTGACCCCATCAAACTTGCGAATCTTGTTGTTGAGCAGGTTTATAAGTGAGTCGTCATTTTCACAAACCACTTCAGCCAGAATATCAAAGCTTCCAGCCGTAATAACAACGTAGTCAACTTCAGGCAGTTTCGAGAGCTCATCCGCCAAATTCGTGGTGTCTCCGTTGCAACGGATGCCAATCATGGCCTGGGTGTAAAAGCCCAGCTGCATGGGGTCTGTGACCGCGACGATTTGCATGACACCTTTATCGGTGAGTTTTTGCACGCGCTGGCGCACCGCTGCTTCGCTAAGGCCCACCGCTTTGCCGATTTCGGCATAGGATTTGCGGCCATCTTGCTGGAGCTGCTCAACGATCAGTTTTGAGAGCTCGTCAAGGCCCGAGACCATGGTCCTGCCGGTTCTTGACATATATGGATTTTGCCAGCGGTTTGGCCATTTAGCAAACGAATCCGAAGCCAATTCGAGCTTTTGCTGCTGATTTCTAATCCAAAGCTCGCTTTTTGGGTCGAAATTTCGGGGTTAGAATCTTGTCTAGCGGTATCCAACAACGGTGTTGCTATCGGTTTCTAAAAGGAGCATGGAAATGGCAGTAAAAGAGCTAAAAAACTTCATCAACGGTCAATACGTTGATGCCAAGGGCTCAGAGCGCTCAGATGTAATCAACCCAGCCAACGGTGTCACCTATGCAACTGCAGCGGTTTCCTCCGATGCCGATGTTGACGCAGCCTATAAGGCAGCCGAAAAAGCTTTTGATGTTTGGAGCAACTTCACACCATCAGAGCGACAGCTGGCTCTTTTCAGAATTGCAGATTCACTAGCAGCTCGTGCCGAAGAGGCAGCCGATGTTGAATCCGAGAACACCGGAAAGCCAAGACCTACTTTGGTTGAGTACGAGATGGATCCAAGCGTCGATCAGATCAGATTCTTCGCAGGAGCTGCCAGAAACCTTGAGGGTCGCGCAACTGCCGAGTATGCCAGGGATCACACTTCTTCTATCCGTCGCGAACCAATTGGTGTCATCGGTCAGGTGACTCCTTGGAACTACCCATTGAACATGGCGGTTTGGAAATTCGCACCAGCTCTTGCTGCTGGAAACACCATTGTTCTAAAGCCATCGGACACTACCCCTGCTTCAACACTGCTACTTGCTGAAATTGCAGCAGAGCATCTTCCACCGGGTGTATTCAACGTCGTCACCGGAAACCGCGACACCGGACGTGCGCTAATCGAACACGAGATTCCGCAGATGGTTTCAATCACCGGTTCAGTTCGCGCTGGTATGGAAGTTGCCAAGGCAGCTTCGGCCGATGTTAAGAAAGTGCACCTCGAGCTCGGAGGAAAGGCGCCAGTTATCGTATTTGCTGATGCAGATCTACAAAAAGCGGCAGCGCAGATTGTTGTTGCCGGATACTTCAACGCCGGTCAGGACTGCACCGCTGCAACCCGCATCCTGGTTCAAGAAAGCGTTCACGATGAGTTCTTGAAGATTTTGGTAGCGGAAGTAAAGGCCAACGCAATCACCGGAAACCCAAGTCGCGATGACATCTTGTTTGGTCCTGTCAACAACGCAGGTCAGCTAGAGCGCGTGAAGGGCTTTATAGATCGTTTGCCATCACACGCCAACCTAGAAATCGGTGGCACCCAGGTTGGATCAGAAGGCTACTTCCTAGAGGCAACTGTTTTGTCAGGGCTGAAGCAGCAAGATGAGCACATTCAATCTGAAATCTTTGGTCCGGTTATTACTGTCCAGAAGTTCAAGGACGCTGACGAGGCCCTCAGAAACGCCAACGATGTGAAGTACGGTCTGGCCTCCAGCGTGTGGACCAAGGATCACACCACGGCGATGCGCTTTAGCAAGGGACTGAACTTTGGTTGCGTGTGGATCAACACCCACATCCCGCTTGCAGCTGAGATGCCTCACGGTGGATTCCGTCACTCTGGATACGGCAAGGACCTATCGATGTACGGCTTCGAGGATTACACCCGCATCAAGCACGTCATGAGCTACATCGGAGACTAATCCACAGCTTTGAATTCTTTGACTAAACCTGCCTGAATCTCAGGCAGGTTTAGTTTTTATGCATCTGATCTGGTATCTACCTTCCCTAATCATCGGATTAACCGCTGGCTTATCTAGTGGCTACTGGCAACTAGCCTTGATCAGCGCGCTGATGGTTTCGCTAATGCTCGGTGTCTCCATGTATAAGAATCGCTACCCGGTATTTGAACCTGACTCGAGAATCGATGTTTCGGTAGGTCAAGTGGCCATAGCTAATCGCGTGTTGCCAAGAATCGAATTGTTCTGGAAAAAGCAGTGGCACGAGTTGCTACTTGCCAATCACGCACGCCAACTAGCTCCTGATTTTCTAGCCTGGACTAAAGATCAAATCTTTGAACATGGCTTTGATTTGGACCCGGCCAAATCGCTGCAGCTTTGGATTGGGGCAAACAATTCGAGTCAAAAAGTATTGAGTCTTGCAACTGCAGGCCCTCACCTGGTCATTGTTGGCCCAACCGGCTCTGGAAAATCTGAGCTCTTGAAACTACTTATTTATTCGCTTCTTCAACAAAGCTCCTGCGATTTGGTGCTTTTTGATTTCAAGGGCGGTGCCACCCTAGAAAGCTTTGAACAGCACGCTGTTGGTTTGGCAACCGATCTAGAAACTCCTAAGCAGGTCCAGCTCTGGGATTTTGTGGCGGGGGAGCTTGAAAAAAGAGAACAGATTTTTGCTTCTCGCCAGGTTTCCGGCATCGAGCAGTTCAATCAGCTTGGGGAACAGATGTCTGAAATCGTTGTTGTGGTCGATGAATTTGCCGCGGCTTTGGCAACCGGTGTAAAAGCCATTTCCTGCCTGGAGGATGTTTGCGCCAGGGGAAGATCACTTGGTATTCACTTGATCGCTGCGACTCAGTCCCTGACTGGGATACCTAGATCGATGCTCACGAACTTGCGGGCACGGATTGCCATGGCAAGTTCAGATCCAATTGACTTGGTTCAGCTTGGAATGAATCCAGGCAAACTATCTCTTGCCTCAGTTCCCGGTTGGGGGAGCGGGTATCTAGCTACAGCCAACACCTCTGCTGAAGGTTTTTACTTTCCTTTGGGATTTACGCCAAAGCCGAAGCTAGAGGTTTTGATTCCATCTGGTGAGCAACCGCTACAGGCTCGTTCACAACTGCTCCGGCAAATGTATTCAAGCCCAGAGCCAGAGCAGGATCAGCCTGGAGAGCATGTTTCCATCCCAGAGTCGCAATTGCTTTCACGTATGGAAGGGTTGCGTTGGTCAAGG
>JBILXL010000009.1:0-17841 GCA_044378505.1 Rhodoluna sp.
TTGCGATAAACGCTGTGAGCTGTGGTTTTGATAGTTCCGAGAGGTTCATCAACTGCTGTGCAATCTGGACGTGAGCAGATGATGAAATAGGTAAAAACTCTGTAAGTCCCTGCACTAAACCAAGAATTAGGGCTTCTAAAAAACTCACTGATCGTCTTCAGCCAGCGTGAACGGTAAGAACTCACCGAGCTCAGTGCTAAGTGCTTCTTCGTAATTTAGGAATGCGTCCTCAAGTTGGTAATAGGCCTGCTCGACGCTTGAATCCTCTTCGCCTCGCTTGGAACTAGCTGCCTCAAAGTGCTTCTCAAAAGAAGCGATGAGTTGAGTCAAAGCGTTTCTCGGATCAGTAGCCATAAACCAAAACTACCCGCATTCGCCTTCGGTTCCAAGTATCCAGAAGATTTTCCAAGGATGGGCCGTGCTAACATTGGGGCCGTAATACAAGTCACGTCCGGGTGGCGGAATGGTAGACGCGCTAGCTTGAGGTGTTAGTCCTCGCAAGGGGGTAGGGGTTCAAGTCCCCTCTCGGACACAAATCAATGAACCAAAAGGGTTAGATTCCCAGCACTGCCTTTGCAACCAGGAAATAGATCACCAATCCAGTGGCATCCACAAAAGTTGTGATAAACGGATTGGAAAAAACCGCTGGGTCAGCCCTCAACGCCAAGCCAACAAGCGGCATTACTCCCCCGACAGTTGCCGCAACGGTGCAAATTGAAAACAGAGTCAATCCAATTACCGCGCCAATTTCAAGACCGAAGAACGCGGAAGCTAGTCCAAAACCTATCGAGCCAAGCAGTAAGCCGAGCAAGGCACCTACTCGAAGTTCGCGGAAGAGAACGAGCCATATGTCTTTTGTTCTTACATCCTGCAAAGCGAGAGCTCGCGTCACGGTTGTTGCTGCCTGATTTCCGGTGTTTCCGCCAAGGCCGATGAGAAGTGGAACAAATAAGGTCAGCACAACAAGCTGTTCAATCTCGGCCTCAAAGGCTCCGAGCACGGAAACTGTAAACGTTGCACCAAGCGCTAGAACCAGAAGCCAAATCACGCGGGATCGAACGATAGCAAACACCGGTGTTGAAAGATAAGGCCTACGAAGTGGCTCCGCACCTCCCGAGCGGGCAGCGTCTTCGGACTCTTCTTCCTCGAGAATACGAAGAGCGTCATCAACAGTCAAAATTCCAACCAGTCGTTTCTCGTTGTCCACAACCGGTAGGGCCAAAACTTTCAAATCCGAGCAAGTTCTAGCTGCGAACTCTTCATCGTCCCCGGCATTAACCATCAAGGGTTCAGCCATAACTTTCGAAACCTTGGTCCGCGAGGGGGTTCTCATTAGGTCTCGAAGACTTACCACACCAACTAGTTCGCGCGAGGAGTCAACAACTGGCAGTGTGTAAATCGTTTCTGCCGATTGCAACTTGCTTTTGACCTTTGCAAGCGCTTGAGAGACACTGTCGCTACTTTTTACTGAAATATACTCGGGACTCATCCGACGCCCAATTGAACCCTGTGCATAGCCAAGAACTTCACTGGTTAGTCCTCGCTCTTTGGCTGACAGGCCAGTAAGTAGTCGATTTGCAACACCGGCTGGCAGTTCGTCAAGCAACCCGACTCGGTCATCTGGATCCAGCTTGGCAAAAATCGCTGAGACTTCCTCGGAGTTCAATTCCTCTAGGAGCTCACCTTGCAGCGCAGGTGCGAGAGACTCAAAAACCTCCAGAGCGAGAGTCTTTGGTAGAACCCGATAAACAATTGCGCGTTCAGTTTCATTTAATCTCTCAATAAGAGTGACAAGTTCACCAGCTTTGAGCTTTCTTGCTAATGAGGCAATTCCAGAGAGATTTTCAGACCCCAGGGCTTCTTCAATGAGGTCCATAAGGGCGTCAGCATCGAGCTTGTCTTCGTTGGTCATCGAAGTCTCCTATTTGGTTGCTGCCATCTTCTCGCTCCAAGAGTAAGTCATTTGGGCACGCTATTGGGTTAAGGCCTTGATCATTGCTGAGACTTTTTGCTCTTGGCCTGCAATTACTATGTGCTCAAGGTTTCTATGAGCCCCAGGCTTTCCAACTAGACGACCGGATTTGTTGTAGCCACCGATTTGCGAGCCAACGTATCTTTTTGAGTCAAAATCTAGAATTTCGACGGCTTCGAACTTTGAGCACATATCCGTAAGTTCTCTGCGCGACAACCAGGATTCGTTGTTGTAGCTAAGTACAAGGGTCTTGACATCAAGCCCAGCGATAACCGTTGCAAGTGCGTTAGGCAAGGTTAGCTTGGAATTAAACGCACTCTTGTTCTCATTCGAGCGGATGTCGATTCGTTTATTTGCAATCCCGTAGTATTCCGGCTGATCCCAGCGAACCAAGGTTTCCCAAATATGATAGTTGCCGAAGTATCGATGTTGGTTATAGGGCGGATCCAAGTAGGCAAGGTCAAATGAACCCAAGTTTGGAGTTTGCTCAATCGCATCACCTCGAATTGATCTGCCGCCACCGGCAAGAAGTTCTGGAACTTGAAGTTCAAGCTCAAGAGAACTTCGTCTAGACCAGGTCTTTAGATATGCCATTTGGACGCCGGTCGTTGAATCGACCTTGTCCGCTGCAATTAGCAAGCTTGCCAGAAGTGGATAATACATCCAACTGTCTTTGTACTCGCTTTCGATGACGGATCGAACGGCGTCAATTCTTTTCCCGTTTTTGACTTGAAAATAGCGAGCCTTCTGGCAAAAGACTTCGGTAAAGTACCCCGAAGTTCCTGGTAGCTGGTTCAGTGAGGCTACTGCATCAGCCAACTCTCGAAGACCTGCGTTAGTGGCGTTAAGTTCGATGAAGGTTTTTGAAAAAACCTCGGAGTAGCTAGCAGTATCAACTGCAGTGACTTGCATACCAAGCTGTTTCATGGCTGCGGCTACTCTGGTTGTTCCAGTAAACAGATCTAATGCAGTTCGGGCTTGACTGGCAGCAAACAAGGTTTCAAGAACGGGCATCAGAGCCCGCTTGGAACCGAGGTACTTAATCACTTCAATGACCTAACTTAGACTTGGGGCAATGCCTAACATTGACTCCAACCCATCGACCTTATCTGATGCTGCTCGCTTCGGGATTGATTACGCCAGAGAGCAGCTTGCTGGTAAATCAATTCTGGTTCTAACGGGTGCTGGAGTGTCAACCGAATCAGGAATTCCGGATTATCGCGGCGAGGGGAAAACTGAACGCCACCCTATGACTTTCGATGCTTTCATGGGCAGTGAACAGGCTCGAGCTAGGTATTGGGCAAGAAGCTATGTCGGGTGGTCGGTTATTGCAAACGCGAAACCCAATGGGAGCCACTTCGCACTCGCCCAGGCTGAGAGCCTAGGACGCATTTCCCACATCATTACCCAGAATGTTGATTCCCTTCATCAACAAGCCGGATCCAAGAAGATCACTGAACTGCACGGTCGATTAGACAAAGTAGTTTGCATGTCTTGCCGCGGCCTACTTGATCGCTCGAAGATGGATGTACTAATCGAACAGCTAAACCCAGGCATTCAAAAAGATGTCTCCGTTGAGTTCACGCCGGACGGAGATGCCGAAGTTGAAGCGTCGGCGAATTTCCAGATCCCTCAATGCCCCTCCTGCTTTGGAATATTGAAGCCAGATGTTGTTTTCTTCGGTGAAAGTGTTCCTACCGAACGGGTTGTGTCCACCATGGAGCAACTAGAGCGCTCCGATGCCCTTCTGGTTGCGGGCAGCTCTCTGACTGTAAATAGTGGCATGCGATTTGCTCGCGCGGCGAATAAGGCTGGTAAACCCATCGTGATTGTTAACGTTGGTCCAACCAAAGCCGATGACATTGCTATTGCCAAAATTGAAGCACCAACATCTGTTGCTCTCGAGGAGCTGTTGATTGACTAACACTCATCTGGGGTTGCTTCGTCACGGTCAAACAGATTGGAACATTAACTTTCTGTTGCAGGGTGTCACCGACATCCCAATGAATCAAACCGGAATTGAGCAGGTAGAACTTGCAGCTAAGGCGATAAGGGCCGAAGACTGGGACGTGGTTCTTACTTCTCCTCTTTCTAGAGCTAGACAAACCGCTGAGATTATTGCCAGCCAGCATGGCTATACCGAAATCATCGAACAGGAGTTGTTGATAGAACGCTCCTTCGGAGAAGCTGAAGGACTTTCTCACGAGCAGTGGAGAGCAAAATACTCAAACTTAGATGTGATACCCGGCGGAGAAAGCCGAACCCAATTAGCGGAGCGATCAAGGCTGCTACTAGAAACTATCTCGCAAGAGCTCGCTGGCAAGCGAGTACTAGCAATCTCCCACGGTGCATTGATTCGAACTTTGATTGCAATTGCTAGCAACAATGAGCTGCCCAGGGACGGAGAAAGACTCGGCAATGCATCACTCAATGTTGTAAAGCACAGCGACAACTCTTGGCAAGTTGTCAACTACTCACTTGAGCCTTTGGTTCCCTAGAGCTTTCTTAGAATCTCGAGCAGTCGCGTAGCAGATTGATTCCAATCAAAGCTACTTCCTCGGGCCTTTGACCTAGAACTTGCATCCATCCACTTTCCAGTTTTTTCTAACTCTTGCACTTGCCTAGCAAAGTTCTCTGGGCTGGTTGCATCAAAGAAGAGTGCGGCATCTTGGGCAATCTCCCGAAAAATTTGAATGTCGGATAGAACCAGTGGCAAACCATGCTTCATGGCTTCAACTAGTGGAATTCCGAACCCTTCATCCTTAGAAGCTGACACTAGAGCGAATGCTCTAGATAATGCAGTTGCATATTCCAAATCGGTGACCCCGTTTTTGAATGTCACTCTACTTGCGGCACCGCCGGCTAAAGACCGAAGCGTTGCCTGGCGTTGGCTCGTAATCTTGCTCAGAAGAACAAGTTCATACTCCGGCAAAAACTTCATAGCTTGAACCAGGACTTCGACATTTTTGTACTCCATGAAACTACCCATGTAAACGAGCGTGTTTCTGGAACCCTGCAAAGTAGGTCCATCAATGCCAATTGCTTGTGAAAGTGACTCCGGCGCGTTGTAGATGACATGCACTGCTTTGCTCGTCAGTCTGTTCTTCTCGATCAGATTCTTACTGGTTTCTGAAACAGTCACCACGGCATCTGCTCGGTTGAGAAGCAACCGAACAGGAGTGAATCCCAAGTGATACAACCTCCAGGCAATCCGCAGCGGCAATGTCAGAAAAGTTGGGGCTTTTGGGTGGGAGTAGTAGATCAAATCGTGCAGGGTTAGCACGAGTTTGTAGCTTCTACCTAGAGACCCCATGGTCTGCATTGGAGAAAAAACGTGTGTGGCGCCATGTCTGTTTAGTTTTCGTGCAAGACCTAATTCAGCCAAAGGATTAGTCCGATTATTGCCGATAACGTACTCGGTATCGACAGGGAGCCACTTCAGTACTCGTTTATCGCTTATGAGGGCTGTGATGGTTGTTTGCTTGGCCAATGCTGCAAAAAGTTCAGTCGAGAACCGAGAGATTCCATCGTGATGATCGTTTCGAATAAAACGACAATCGAAGATCAATTTCATGGCTGAGAATCCAAGAATTCAGTGATAAAGCTAGCCGCTTGATCCGGCGCTTCGTAATGGACTAGATGGCCAACTCCTTGAATCTCTCGATAAGTCGAATTCGCATACTGTTTGCTCACTCGCCGCTGAGTGTCGATGTCTGTTATATCATCTAGGTTTGCAGCCACCACAAGAACAGGTGCGTAAATCAAGGTTGCGAGTTTTGAAAGATCCGTAGAAATTGATGCTTCATAACCTTCTGTTGCAACTTCAACCGAAGCGAAGTCGTTAAAGTTCGACAGGTGTTGATTGTGAATCCACCTACGCAGCCTTCTTTGTTTTGTCTTGGCCATGACCACACTCATAACCATCACGGCGATCTTGCTTCGAAGAAGCCACTGGCCGATGGTCTTAGGCAGCACTGACGCTAGAGAATAGTAAAGCCTGGTTAGGTTTGTAAGTGCAGCTCGCGGTCCCTCCAGGGCTGGCGAAGACACTGGGTTGATAAGTGAAACTGAGCGTGGTGAATGCTGCGTGGCATAAAAGCCAACAACCAGTGAACCAAAACTGTGGCCCATTAGATGCGCTTTACTCTGGAGCTGAAGAACGCCTAGAAACTGGTGTAGCCAATCTGAGTAAGCCTGAATCGAATGGGTTGTTCGCAATGGTTTGGAGTCACCGAATCCTGGTAGATCAGGAACAATCACTCGGAACTTCGTAAGTCCACCTGCGATAGCTTGAAGCCCACGATGATTGCCCCTATAGCCATGGATCATCACCAGAGTCTTATCTGAAAATCCGGTCGACGGATATTCGTAGTAAACGCAGAGATTGCCATCAATCTCAGCTGTATGACGAACTGCTCTTGATTCGGCTGATTGATAAAGGTCTTGAGGAGGCACACTGCAAGTCTAGATTGGATGTTTTCAACACCGACCCAGCCTCAGGCTCGAATAACACTTGACTGGCCTAGTCTTTGAGTGTGAATGACCAGATAATGTTTGACTTTGTTGACCGCCCAGAGTGGTCAAAGGCAATGGCTGTGTTTGATCTAGAAACCACGGGGCTCGATCTTCGCGAGGCGCGAATCGTGACTGCCTGCGCGGTCGAAATCGATCAGGACGGCAACATTGCCGGTGCAAACAAGGAATGGCTTGCCGATCCCGGAATTGAGATTCCAGTTGCTGCCTCGAACGTTCATGGTGTGACTACAGAGATTGCAAGAGCCAATGGCAGACCGGCAAAAGAAGTAGTCGGAGAGCTACTAGAAACCTTGCGTGGTTTTCTTGCCAGAGGACTGCCTGTAGTTGCCTTCAATGCCCCATACGATTTCACTATCTTGCATTACGAGGCCCTGCGGCACTCTCTAGAGCCAATCATTGACCCCAGGCCAGTTATTGATCCAATGGTGATGGATAAATTCGTTGATACCTACCGATCCGGTAAGCGAACTCTGGAGGTTGCATCAAAGATTTATGGCGTCGCACTTGAGGATGCTCACAATGCAACCGCGGATGCTGTAGCAGCAGGGCGGGTCGCTCAAGCAATAGCCATAAAGTATGCGGAGAAATTGCCCGCTGATTTAGATTCTTTGCACAATTCCCAAATTGAGTGGAGTGCTGCCCAGGATGCCTCTTACGAAAAGTTCAGAAGAGGAACTACACCTGAATTCACGATCCAGCGAGGCTGGCCGCTGAAGCTCTAAGCGCCGAAGTTTTTGTAGCGAGCGTTAAAGCGCTCTACACGTCCGGCAGCATCCATGATTCTCTGCTTACCTGTGTAGAAAGGGTGAGATGCGGAAGAGATTTCAACATCGAATACTGGGTATTCCTGTCCGTCTTCCCACTTAACAGTCTTGGTGCTTGAAAGAGTAGAACGAGTTAGAAAGCTCTCACCGGAAGCAAGGTCGCGGAATACAACAGCTTGGTAAGTTGGGTGGATTTCTGACTTCATGTTCGATTACTTTCTAGAAATTGGCTTTTGGTGCCTGTTTCGGCAACTTCCCTACTATACCAGAGCGCAAACCCAGAAAACTAGGGCTTAGTTCTTGGCTCTGACCCTGAATCTGTCGCCATCTTTGGAAACTTCCAGCCCAAAGCCGAAGGCGCCTGAGATCTTCTCAGTGGTGAGGGTGCTGTCTATCTCCCCAGCTGCGTAAACCTGTCCCCTGGACAGTATCAGGGCATGGGTGAAGCCCTTAGGGATTTCTTCAATGTGATGGGTGACCATGATGATCGCTGGAGCGCTTGGAGCAGAGGCATAGTTTCCAAGGACCGAAATGGTGTGCTCTCGGGCTGCCATGTCCAAACTGGCAACTGGTTCGTCAAGAAGCAAAATCTCAGGATCGGGCATAACAGATCTGGCTATTTGAGCCCTCTTTCGCTCACCGTCACTCAAAGTACCGAAAGGCCGGTCGGCGAGTTCGTCAAGTTGCCATTCAGCTAAAACGCGTCTTGCCCGACGCTCATCGACATCGTCGTATTTTTCATTCCAGCGTCCTGTTATTCCGTAGCTTGCCGTCATCACGGCATCCAAAACAGTTTCTGAATTTGGGATGTGGACGCTCATGGCATTGGAGGCAAATCCGATGCGGGTGCGAAGCTCGAAGACGTTAACTTCGCCAAGAGTTGAACCGAGCAGCTTGGCTGTTCCTGTTGAGGGGTGAATCTGAGAGGCCGCGACTCTAAGCAGAGTCGTCTTACCAGCGCCATTTGGTCCAACAATCACCCAACGCTGATTGGACTGAACTTGCCAGTCAACGTTATTGAGTATGGGCCTTTGGTCCCTGAGGACAGTGACATTGTTAAAATCAAGAACGAGGCTCATGTTTCGAGCCTAGAGGATTCGGGCCAGCTTGCTTTGGTAGAGCGCTATAGTTTCGCGGAGGAATTCTCGCTCTGGTCTTAAGTACCTGAGAAATAGTGCTTCTGTTCAATGGCTTGCGTAGCTGCCGTCAAGCCACGGTGATTGATGGAATTGCTCTAACATCGTGGTTATGAAAGCTCTTCGAATCCTAGTGATGGTCACGTCTTGAGCATTTTGGTGGTTATGGATGTTGACTCAACACTTATCCAGCAAGAAGTCATAGAACTATTGGCTGATTATGCCGGCGTGATGCCAGAAGTAAAAACTATCACCGAGCAAGCCATGTCTGGAGAATTGGATTTCAAGCAGTCTCTTGAAAGAAGAGTTGGTCTTCTTGAAGGGCTGTCCGATGAGATCTTTCAATGGTTGAAGCCGCAGATTGAACTAACTCCAGGAGTTCAAGAGCTTATTGCTGCAGTCCACGGTCTGGGCGGGAAGATCGGGGCAGTAAGCGGAGGATTTAGTCAAGTTCTGGAACCGCTTGCTAATGAAATTGGTTTGGATTACTGGATGGCAAACAGCCTTGAAGTTTTGGATGGAAAACTAACTGGTTGCCTGGTCGGACCTGTCATTGACGCTGAGGCAAAAGCGACGGCTCTTAGAAGCTGGGCTATTGATAGTGGTATTGCGCTTGAAAAGACAATTGCAATCGGAGACGGCGCCAATGATATACCGATGTTGAAGTGTGCCGGTTATGCAGTTGCCTTTAGGCCAAAGCCGATACTAAAGCAGTACGCCGATCTGGTTATTGAAGAAAACTCGCTGGCGTCACTTATTGGGAAACTGGACTTACGCGCCGGTTGAGTGAAGTCCCCCGTCGACGTGAATCATTTCACCCGTTGTAGCAGGGAACCAGTCAGAAAGCAAAGCGATAATTCCGCGAGCGGCAGTCTCGGTGTTAGTTAGGTCCCAACCAAGAGGTGCACGATCGGTCCACAATTCCTCCATTTTTGCAAATCCAGGAATTCCCTTAGCCGCTGTGGTGCGCAATGGGCCAGCCGAAATTAGATTCACCCGGATGCCATCTTTTCCAAGATAGCGAGCAAGATATCTTGAAGTCGATTCAAAAGCAGCCTTGGCTACTCCCATCCAGTCATAAACCGGCCAGGAAACTGTTGCGTCGAAAGTTAGCCCGACTACCGAAGATGGATTGTTCAGCACTGGCTTTGCAGCCATAGTAATTGACTTTAGTGAATAGGCAGAAACCTCAACTGCGGTTGAAACATCCGACCATGGAGTTTCGAGAAAGTTGCCTCCAAGTGCAGTCTGTGGGGCAAATGCGATTGCATGCACGATTCCATCAATGGAATTGAAGTGTTCTTTGATTCTTCCTGAAAGTGCAGCTAGGTCTTCTTCGCTGGTTGCATCAAGCTCGATGACCGGTGCTGGCTTTGGAAGTCGCTCAGAGATTTTGGTTGTGATTGGGAGCATTCGTCCAAAGGAAGAAAGAATCACCTGTGCGCCTTGCTCTTGAGCGAGCTTCGCCACAGAAAAGGCAATTGAAGCCTCGGTGAGAACACCAGTGATCAATATCTTCTTGCCTTCTAGAATTCCCATTCATTTCTCCTTGTTGTCGTGGTCCAAATGTCGTGCGGGTTAAGTGAGTAGTTAGTGTCCCATTCCAAGGCCACCATCAACAGGAACTACCGCTCCTGAAATGTACGATGCGTCGTCGCTTGCAAGCCACAGGCAGACCTTTGCTACCTCCGTTGGGGTTGCGAAGCGTCCAGCTGGAATTCTGGACAGGTAATCCTTTTGCTGCTCATCAGAAAGCTCCGCGGTCATATCAGTGTCAATAAATCCAGGCGCCACCACGTTGGCAGTGATTCCGCGTCCGCCTAGTTCGCGGGTAAGTGATCTTGCCATTCCAACCAGAGCTGACTTTGATGCTGAGTAGTTGATCTGGCCTGGAGAACCCAATAGGCCAACTACTGAACCAATTAGCAAAACTCTTCCATATCGTTGCTTGATCATGGATTTTGTTGCGCGCTTTACAACCCTGAAAACACCATTTAAGTTCGTGTCTATAACTTGCTCGAAATCCTCGTCGCTCATGCGCATCAGCAGTGTGTCCTTTGTGATACCGGCGTTAGCCACCAGTATCTCGATTGGACCAAGACTCCTTTCAACCTCTGCGATGGCTGCATCTAGGGAGGCTGCATCCAGTACGTCAGCTTTGACAGCAAGGCAGCCTTCTGGACCTGAACCTGATCGGACGGTGACAGCAACTTTGTGCCCAGCCGCAATGAATTCCTCGGCTATGGCATAACCGATTCCGCGGTTTCCCCCAGTGATCAGCACCACTCTTGAGCCAGTCATCAAGATATCCTTAGTCTTTTGGGAATAGCAGTCCAGCCATCTGGTTTGAACTAAATGAAGTCTAGTCTTAGCCTTGAAATGTCCTGATTTGATACAAGAAGGTTGCCTTGGAAAAGCCCCAGAGCATCACAACCGTTGGCCAGTCGCCTGATTCTGAGCGAAACTCCCGCATGGTGAAGTACCTAATTGCTATGACAATACGAGTGGTCTGCATCGTTTCGGCAATCTTTGTCGAGGGCTGGCTTATGTGGCTTTGTTTTGCTGGGGCTATTTTCTTGCCTTACTTCGCCGTGGTAATTGCCAATGCCCAGGCACCAAAATCCAGCACTATGAGTCCAGTGACAGTTGTGGCCAAACCAATCTCTGTAGATCTCGGTGCGCAGTTCAAGAAGAACTAGTCCTTGACTGAAAACCCACCCGCAAAGTGCTCCCGCGCTGGGTGCATAATTCTGGCGACTCGAAATCTGGTTTGGGCAAACCCAAGAATTCACCGCGATGGCCGAACCAAAACCTGGCTCTCATGCGAGCAGCACTTGGATTACCTGCGAAACTATCTAGAAGATCGCTCATTTCTTCTTGAGGTAAGGCAATACGAGTGAATTTCATGTCAAAGTCTTGGCTGCGCTGGTTGTCATGGTTTCTATTCGCAACCCTTTTTGCCGCAGCCTGCGTTGGCCTAGCTAACTGGCAGTTTGATCGGCGCGATCAAGCAGTTTCGAAGATTCAGCGCATGGTTGATAACTACGAGAAGACAGCCATAACTTTTGGTTCAATCTCGGACCTTACTCTCGACGACGTGACCTTATTTGAATGGACTCCAGTTGAGCTCTCTGGAAACTACCTTGTAAACCAAGAACTACTTGTTCGCAATCGACCTATCGCAGGTCAACCAGGTTTCATACAGCTGGTTCCGTTTCAACTTGCCAGCGGTGAAATCGTAATCATCGAGCGCGGTTGGATTCCAGCTAACTCAGAACTGGCACCGGCGACAATCATGACTCCTTCAGATCAGTCCAAGGTTTTAGTTGCACGCGTGCGGCTAAGTGAGCTGACTCCAAATCGCGACTCCCCTGACGGTTTTGCAACCAGCATTCATCTTGAGTCTTTGGAAACCACACTAGGCACCACTTTGGAGCAGCAGTTTTATCTAAGACTAATCTCTGAGCTACCAGGTGAGGCTAGCTCACCACAGCCGCTTAATAAACCAACTCTGGATGAGGGAAACCATCTAAGCTACGCAGTCCAATGGATTTTGTTTGCTCTAATGGGATTCTTTGCTTTGTTCTGGGCGATTCGGCAAGAGCAAGAGTATCGCCGGATTGAAAAAGATCCCACTTATGTCCCGCGCTCCCAGCGAAACCGAAAGCGTACGGATGGCGACATCGAGGATGAACTGTTGGACGCAAAAAGCTAACTCAGAGAAATTAGATCGGCGTATTGATCTGACCAGTGATCTTCTGTTCCATCAGGCAGAATTAGGACTCTTTCTGGGTTCAAGGCCAGAACTGCACCTTCGTCGTGGGAAACCAGAACAACTGCACCAGTAAAGCTCGCAAGAGCATTCAAAATTTCCTTGCGTGAAGCAGGGTCCAAGTTGTTTGTTGGCTCATCCAGTAGCAGCACGTTCGCTGAGGAGACCACAAGGGATGCCAAGGCAAGCCGGGTTTTCTCACCACCACTTAGAACTGAGGCTTTCTTGTTCACATCATCACCACTAAACAGGAATGAACCCAGCACTTTTCTGGTATCAACATCGCCCAAGTGCGGCGCCGAGCGCTGCATGTTCTCAAGAACCGTTCGATTCACATCAAGGGTTTCGTGCTCCTGGGCGTAGTAGCCGATTTTCAAACCATGACCGGGTTCGATTTGTCCGGTGTCGGGTTTATCGATGCCTGCCAACATTCGAAGCAGAGTAGTTTTCCCAGCACCGTTGAGTCCAATAATCACTACCTTCGACCCGCGGTCAATAGCCAAATCAACAGCAGTAAAGATCTCCAACGATCCATAGCTTTTGCTTAGACCTGAGGCCATTAGCGGTGTCTTGCCACACGGAGCTGGATCTGGAAAACGGATCTTCGCAACGCGATCTGCTTGCCCCACATCTTCAAGATCGTCAAGAAGCTTCTGGGCTCTTCTGGCCATCTGTTGGGCCGCAACGGCCTTGGTTGCTTTTGCGCCAAACTTCGCAGCTTGCAAGCTTAGGGTTGCTGCTTTCTTCTCCGCGTTTGCTCTCTCGCGCTTACGTCGCTCTTCATCTGATTCACGCTGCTTGAGGTATGTCTTCCAACCCATGTTGTAAATATCGATCACCTGGCGATTGGCATCGAGGTAGAAAACCCGATTCACGGTGCTCTCAACAACATCAATATCGTGACTGATAACAATCAATCCACCCTGGTAGCTTCGAAGAAAATCTCTCAGCCAAACAACCGAGTCAGCATCCAAGTGGTTGGTTGGTTCGTCCAGAAGCATAGTTTCAGCATTCGAAAAAAGGATTCGAGCAAGCTCCACGCGGCGGCGCTGGCCTCCTGACAGAGTCTTGAGAGGCTGACTAAGAATTCTTTCCTCAATGCCTAGATTGCTAGCAATGGCTGCACCCTGCGCTTCAGCGGAGTAGCCACCTGCCGCCTGAAATCTCTCTTCGAGTTTTGA
This sequence comes from Rhodoluna sp., assembly GCA_044378505.1. Classification (GTDB taxonomy): domain Bacteria; phylum Actinomycetota; class Actinomycetes; order Actinomycetales; family Microbacteriaceae; genus Rhodoluna. Next base: position 13,362 of record JBILXL010000009.1, read on the forward strand.
GTACTTTGCCATGGCAGCTTCGGCTTGTGTTCCAGTTGCAGTGGACATGGCCTCGGCACTCGCTCCCAACTGGCGAAGAAGATCACCTAATCCCCTGGCGTTTAGGATTCGATCTCTTGCTAGCTCCTCAGGATCACCAGTTCTTGGATCTTGAGGTAGGTAGCCAATCTCGCCAGTTCTTTCCACATTTCCAGCACTTGGAGGGCCATCTCCGGCCAGAATCTTAGTAAGTGTGGTCTTTCCAGCACCGTTTCTTCCAACCAGACCGATCTTGTCCCCGGAAGCGACGCGAAAATTCACTCCACTCATAAGTGTTCGCGCACCTATGGTTATCTCCAGGTCCTTCACAATAAGCAAGAGCTGGTCCTTCGAGTGGATGTACTAGCAAAGCCTTTAGTCTACAATCGTGACTAACAACTGACCGCTCTCACGATGAAGAGGATTAACACATGTCCCTACAGCTATCTGCTAGACCAACACTGATTGACAGAGTGGTTCCAAGAAGTATTGCCACCGATGTTGCCCTGATCTTCGCAGGCGCGGTCCTAACGGCTATCGCAGCTCAAATCGCAATCCCAATGTGGCCGGTACCGATAACAGGCCAAACTTTCGCTGTGCTGCTGGTTGGCGCAGTGCTGGGGGCATCTCGGGGGGCATTATCGATGATCACTTACTTTTCTTTAGGAGCTGGTGGTTTGCCGGTATTCACTGGAGCGGTATCCGGAATCACCTTCGGTACAACCTTTGGATACCTGGTTGGCTTTATTGCCGCTGCAGCAGTTGTTGGTTGGTTTAGTCAACTCAACTGGCACAAGAAAGTCTCCGGAGTACTTGCAAGCTTCGCAATTGGGAATGCAGTCATTTACATGTTCGGACTGCCATGGCTTGCGTTTGCGCTTTCAAACCTTGGTTTGGCGAGCGATCTAGGTGCAGTAGCTACCGCTGGGCTTGTTCCGTTCTTGGTTGGAGATGCGATCAAGATGGCTTTGGCTGCAGCAGCTCTACCGCTGGCCTGGAAATATCTCGGAGCTAAATAGAAAATCCGATTGCGCGCATTTGTTCGCGACCGTCATCGGTGATTTTTTCAGGACCCCATGGCGGCATCCAGACCCAGTTAATTCGAAATGCTTCAACAACCCCATCGAGAGCCTCTGCGGTTTGCTCTTCCAAAACATCAGTTAGAGGACAGCCTGCTGATGTCAAGGTCATGTTGATTAGTAGCGATTCATCTTCATCTGCAAGTTCAAGTCCATATATAAGGCCCAAATCTACGATGTTGACACCAATTTCTGGGTCAATAACTTCCTTGAGTGCTTCCTCTACCTTGTCGTAGAGCACCGGCTCTAGTTCTCTTGGCATGTTAGGCGTTCACGTACCTGTCGTAACCATCTGCCTCTAGTCGGTCTGCAAGTTCCGGACCGCCTTGCTCGGCAATCTTTCCAGCAACGAAGACGTGAACAAAATCTGGCTTGATGTAGTTCAGGATGCGGGTGTAGTGGGTGATTAGCAGCACACCCATGCTGTTTTCTGCCTTGATGCGATTTACACCCTCTGCAACTACGCGCAGAGCGTCAACGTCTAGACCGGAATCGGTTTCATCAAGAACAGCCATCTTTGGCTTTAGAAGTTCCATCTGCAGGATCTCGTGACGCTTCTTCTCACCACCCGAGAATCCCTCGTTCACGTTTCGCTCTGTGAATGCTGGATCCATCTTTAGATTATCCATTGCGGTTCTAACATCAGCGACCCAACCGCGAAGCGCTGGTGCTTTTCCGTCAACAGCAGTTTTAGCCGTGCGGAGAAAGTTTGAAACGCTAACGCCTGGAATCTCGACCGGGTACTGCATTGCAAGGAACAATCCAGCACGAGCTCGTTCGTCAACCGACATTTCAAGCACGTTCTGTCCATCTAGCAAGATCTCACCCTGGGTCACTTCATACTTCGGGTGACCAGCTATCGAGTAAGCCAAAGTTGACTTGCCAGATCCATTCGGACCCATAACTGCGTGAGTCTCACCACTTTTGATAACAAGGTCAACTCCGCGGAGGATTTCCTTGGTGCCCTGCTCAGTTTCAACTGAGACATGTAGGTTCTTTATTTCTAGTGTCGCCATGTGATTACTCCGTGTCCTTGTCGTACTCGATAAATACTTCGCCATTTTCAACCAGTACTTCATAAACTGCCACTGGCTCGTAGGCTGGAAGATTCAATGGCGCGCCAGTCTCCAGCGAGAATTTTGCCCCGTGTGCCCAGCACTCGATGGTTTCGTCGTCGACGAATCCTTCGCTAAGTGAAATCTCGCCATGAGAGCACTTATCAGCTAAAGCTTTGAACTCACCTTTTTTGGTATGAATCAGAGCTATTGCGTCATCACCGATTTTGATGCGAAGCGCCTTGCCTGGTTTGATGTCTTCAACCTTGCAGATCATTAGTGCCATTAGCTTGCGCTCCTCTCAAGTTCGTCTTCGATAGATGCTGCTAGGCGCTCTTCGAGTTCAGGTACTCCAATTTGCTGTACTACTTCCATAAGAAAGCCTCGCACCACTAGGCGTCTTGCTTCAAGTTCTGAAAGACCTCTAGCCTGAAGGTAGAACAGCTGCTCATCATCAAAGCGTCCCGAAGCACTTGCGTGTCCGGCTCCTTGAATCTGACCGGTTTCGATCTCGAGGTTTGGAACCGAGTCAGCTCGTGCTCCGTCGGTTAGAAGCAGGTTCCGGTTAAGTTCATAAGTGTCGGTTCCCTCGGCTGCAGCTCTAATCAGAACATCTCCCACCCAAACGGTGTGAGCCTTTGCGCCTTGAAGTGCTCCTTTATAAGTTACTCGAGACTTGCAGTTTGGCGCTGAGTGATCGACAAAAATTCTGTGCTCTAGGTACTGGCCAGCATCCGCAAAGTACAGACCATACAAAGCTGCGTCTCCACCAGGGGCTCCAAAGTAAGCCGATGGAGTCATGCGAACAACTTTTCCACCTAGAGTGACCATCACGTGCTTGAAAGTTGAGTTGCGGCCAAGCAATCCATACTGGGCTCCGTTATGAATTGAATCTGCGTTCCAATCCTGGATTGAAACAACAGTGAGCTTTGCCTCGTCTTCAATGACGAACTCGATGTTCTCCGACAAGGTCGCGTCGCCGCGATGGTCGATAACAACTACAGCATCAGAGCCTTTCTTGGCTTCAACGATGATGTGAAGAGCGGCAGGGTCTGCTGAGATCGATGTAATGGTGAAAGTGCTCTGGGCTGAGTTGGTGACAGATGACGGTATAGAAACCAGGTAAGCAGCTTTGGCTGCTTCCCAACCAGCGGCTGCAACTCGATCTTCCGGGATTCCTGCAGTACCAAAAAGCTTGTGATCGGAATCAATCCAGGAGCTTTCAACTCCATCGGCTAGCTTGGCCTCGATGTCGCCTGAAAATTCATCCAGTGAATCTTGATCTAATCCCCCAAGACGGTCAGCGGTAATGTATCGCCACTGCTCTTCGCGTGTGGAAATCTGTTCGAAGTCGTCCAGCTTGGTTGATTTTGGTCTTTCGGACCGAGTTTGAATCGGAACACCAAAGCCATGACTGTGCTCCGACAACCCATACTGAGCTGTCTTGGTTGCTTCGCTCACTAGCCGACGGCCCCTTCCATCTGCATCTCGATTAGCTTGTTTAGCTCGAGCGCATATTCCATCGGTAATTCTTTAGCGATTGGTTCGATGAATCCACGGACAATCATCGCCATTGCTTCGTCTTCCGGCATTCCGCGGGACTGCAAGTAAAACAGTTGCTCTTCACTTACTCGTGAAACGGTGGCTTCATGACCCATCGACACATCGTCTTCGCGTACGTCAACTGCCGGGTAGGTGTCCGAGCGAGAAATTGTGTCTACTAGAAGTGCGTCACAGCGAACTGTGTTGGCGCTGTGGTGGGCTCCTGGATTCACTCTGATTTCTCCGCGGTAAGAAGTTCTTCCGCCACCGCGAGCAATTGACTTCGAAACAATGGATGAGGAAGTGTAGGGAGCAAGGTGGATCATCTTGGCCCCGGCATCTTGGTGTTGACCTTCTCCAGCGAATGCAACAGAGAGAGTCTCGCCTCTGGCTCTTTCTCCAGCCAATATCACCGAAGGGTATTTCATTGTCACCTTGGAGCCGATGTTGCCATCGATCCACTCCATGGTTGCGCCTTCGTGAGCGATTGCACGCTTGGTGACTAGGTTGTAGACGTTGTTAGACCAGTTTTGAATTGTTGTGTAGCGCACACGGGCACCCTTTTTCACAATGATCTCAACTACCGCTGAGTGCAGCGAATCAGACTTGTAAACAGGTGCGGTGCATCCTTCGATGTAGTGCACGTAAGAATCTTCGTCCGCAATAATCAAGGTTCTTTCGAACTGACCCATGTTCTCAGTGTTGATTCTGAAATATGCCTGTAGTGGGATCTCTACCTGAACACCCTTCGGAACGTAGACAAATGAACCACCAGACCAAACTGAA
>JBILXL010000071.1:0-5377 GCA_044378505.1 Rhodoluna sp.
GGTGGAGTATTTCGCGTCACCGAGGGACTACTTGCCGAGTTTGGAAACAAAAGAGTATTCAACTCCCCCATTGCCGAATCAGGAATTGTTGGAACAGCAATTGGTCTTGCGATGCGCGGCTACCGCAGCGTTGCCGAAATTCAGTTCGAGGGTTTCGTTTATCCAGCTTTCAACCAGATTGTTTCGCAGCTTGCAAAACTAACCAACCGTTCCGAAGGACATCTTTCAATGCCGGTGGTTGTTCGAATTCCTTACGGCGGCGGAATTGGAGCGGTTGAGCACCACTCGGAATCTCCAGAGGCGTACTTCTCACACACACCAGGACTTCGCGTAATCAGCCCATCAAATTCCAATGACGCTTACTGGATGATTCAGCAGGCAATCGAATCTAACGATCCGGTTATCTTCTTCGAACCAAAGCGTCGATACTGGCAAAAGGGAATGGTCAATCTAGACACTCCTCCATCAGGAATGCACGATGCCAACGTAATCCGTGAAGGAACTCAAGTGACCTTAGTTAGCTACGGACCAATGATTCCAACTGCTTTGCAGGCAGCTGAAGTTGCAGCAGCAGAAGGAACCAGCATTGAGGTGATTGATCTTCGATCAATGTCACCGATTGATTTTGGAACAATCATCAACTCGGTGAAAAAAACCGGAAGGTTGGTTGTTGCCTCTGAGGCTTCAACTTCCTTCTCGGTATCGGCTGAAATTGCAGCCAAGGTGGCAGAGCTAGCCTTTTATCACCTAGAAGCACCGGTTATTCGAGTTGGAAGTTTTGATGTTCCGTATCCTCCTGCCAAACTTGAGGAACTGTTCTTACCAGATGCGGATCGAATTCTCGAAGCCGTTGACCGATCGCTGAATTACTAAAGGAGGGCAAAGATGTCACTATCCATGTTCAACTTGCCCGATGTTGGCGAAGGTCTAACCGAGGCTGAGATTGTTTCTTGGAAAGTCTCCCCGGGAGATACCGTCACCGTGAACCAAGTTATTTGCGAAATTGAAACAGCAAAATCAATCGTTGAACTTCCTTGCCCATTTGCCGGAACCGTCGAAGAACTTCTTGCCAAAGAGGGCGACACCGTAGGTGTTGGAATGCCAATCATCTCTGTTCAAGCCGAGGGAAGCATTCTGGTTGCAGGCCCAAGCACAACTTCAATTCCAATAGTCCCCGAATCCTCTAGCACCCATCAGGCAGTTGCCGATGTTGCAGCATCGGTAGCATCCGATGAGAACAAGCCAAACCTAGTTGGCTACGGATCTGCATCGCACGGTGGAACCAGAAGAAAGCGCGGAGCTTCAATCAATGCACCGGCAATAATTCCTGCCGCTACTTCTTCAATTCCACTATCTCCGGTTGTTGCAGCTAGCGCATCCACCGATGTCATCGCTAAGCCGCCAATTAGAAAACTTGCTAAAGATCTGAACGTCGATCTTTCGAAAGTTTCGGCAACCGGACTTGCTGGCGAAATCACACGTGAAGATGTTGTGAACGCAGCCTCCCAAGCCTCGGTGTTTAGAAATCTCAAGACCCCCGCTGTTCCGTCTGAGCGCGAAGAGCGAATTCCAGTCAAGGGAATCAGAAAAGCAATTGCAACCGCGATGGTTCAGTCGGCTTTCACCGCTCCACACGTTTCGATCTTCGTTGACGTTGATGCCACCAGAACCATGGAATACGTAAAGCGCTTGAAGGCCTCCACTGACTTTGCAGGAGTGAAAGTAACGCCACTTCTTTTGATGGCCAAGGCGATGATGTGGGCAGTAAGGCGAAACCCAACCGTGAACTCAACTTGGACAGACACCGAGATCATCGTTCACAACTTTGTGAACTTTGGTGTTGCTGCCGCAACCCCAAGAGGCTTGATTGTTCCAAACATCAAAGACGCCGACAAGATGAGCATGTTTGAACTGGCTCAAGCAATTGAGCTACTTGCTGCAACTGCTCGTGAGGGTAAGACCACACCAGAGGACATGAAGGATGGAACCATCACCATCACAAACATCGGTGTCTTCGGCGTTGACACCGGAACTCCGATTCTGAACCCCGGCCAAGTCGCCATCGTTGCGCTGGGTTCAATTCGTCCAAAGCCTTGGGTTGTTAACAACGAGATTGTCATCCGCCAGGTAACAACAATTGGTGCCACCTTCGACCACCGCGTGGTCGATGGTGACGTGGCTTCCAGGTTTGTTCAAGACGTTGCTGCGGTTATCGAGGAGCCAGCACTGCTTCTTGATTAGGCAATAATTCTTATTGACTATCATTCTCAATAAGGGGTATAGTTGGGCTTATGAAAATAAGAAGCCTCGCAATTGTCACCGCCGCCGCACTCGTGCTGGCGGGATGTGCACCAACCCAACCAGAACCTGAGCCAACAGCCGAACCATTCACTGGGGTAACCATCGTTGCCTCCACCAACGTTTGGGGAGACATCGCCAAGTCAATTGGCGGGGACCGTGTCCAGGTAGTTTCGATCATTGAAAACTTCGCCCAAGACCCACACTCCTACGAAGCCTCTGCTCGCGATCAACTAGCGGTTAACGACGCTGACCTGATTATTGCCAACGGTGGTGGCTACGACTCATTTATCGACACCCTGGCCAAATCTGCCGGCAACGAGAACATCGTCTATGCCTACCTTCCTGACGAACTGGCCAAGGAAGATCAGGCGGCCAAAGAAGACGATGGCCACGACCACGACCATGACCACGACCACGACCATGACCACGACCACGCTGAAGGCAACGAGCATGTTTGGTATGACTTCCACGTCGTTGAGGATTTTGCCAGCCGTCTGGCTGGAGCGCTAGCCGCGTTGGATTCTGAATACTCGACGGTTTACTCCGACAACTTAGTTGTCTTTCAGACCGAGATTGAAATTCTTGAGGACCGCGTAGCGGCTTTTTCAGGCAAATACTCGGGCTCAACTGTTGTGACATCAGAGCCGGTTGCCGACTACCTGTTGATTGAGATGGGTCTTGAAAACCTAACCCCAAAGTCTTTCTCGCAAGCCATTGAAGAAGAACTTGATGTCTCCCCTAAGGACCTACTGGAAATCCAGAATCTTTTGAAGACAAAGAAAGTTAATGTGTTTGTGGTGAACCCACAAACCGGAAGCGTGCAGATCGATGCCCTCATTGAATTAGCAAAGCAAAACGGCATATCTATCGTTGAGCTAAGTGAATTACTTCCAGCAGGCTCCAGGTACTTCGACTGGATGGATCTAAACATCGCCAACCTAGAGGCAGCTCTAGGGTAGCTCTTGTCCACGCAAGCAATCCTAAATGTTCAAAAGGCAAGCCTGTCTTTTGGCGATAGGAGCATCTGGAAAGACCTAGACCTAAGGGTTGCAGCAGGTGAATTCATTGCCGTTATCGGAGCCAACGCCTCTGGAAAAACTGTTCTGCTAAAAGCCATTCTTGGCCAGCTGCAACTTTCTAGCGGTGCAATTGATCTACTCGGCAAATCAGTTGCCCACGGTTCAAGGCAGATCGGTTACATTCCCCAGCACAGGCAAGCAGATTCAGGATTGCCACTTCGTGCGAGGGATTTACTTCGTATGGGACTAGATGGTCATCGCTTTGGAATTCCATTTCCTTCAAGTGCAACTGCAAAAAAAGTTTCGAAGATGCTGGAAGCAGTCGGCGCAGAAGATATTGCAAACACCCCAATTGGCCAGCTCTCCGGCGGGCAGTTGCAGCGCATCAGAGTTGCGCAAGCAGTTATCGATAATCCGAAACTTATCTTGGCCGATGAGCCACTAAGCGCACTTGATCTAAAGCAGCAATCACTTGTTGCAGAACTAATCAACTCCCAGCGCCAGCAAAACGGCGCTGCTGTTTTGTTTGTCACCCACGATGTCAATCCAGTGCTGGATTACATCGACCGGGTTCTATACCTAGCCAACGGCCAGTTCCGAATCGGAACGCCCGATGAGGTTTTGCGCTCTGATGTTTTATCGAAGCTTTATGGCCGAAGTGTTGATGTGGTTCGAAACCAGGGACGCATTGCAGTACTTGGTTCATCTGATCACGATCACCACGACGATGAGAAGTGGTTGTAATGGAAAGACTTTTTGACTTCTCTGATTACGACCAGCTGATTCCGCTGGTTCAGAATTCCTTGATTGCTGGATTACTTCTTGGCATCATGGGCGGGCTAATTGGCGTATTTGTGATGACGCGAGATATGTCATTTGCGGTGCATGGAATTAGCGAGCTTTCTTTTGCGGGGGCTGCCATTGCACTGTTGATTGGTTTCAACGTTGCCCTCGGGGCAACGTTTGGTTCGATTGTTGCGGCCATCATCATCGCGATTATGGGAACCCGAGCTAAAGATCGCAACTCAATCATCGCGGTGCTGATGCCCTTTGGTCTTGGAATTGGAATCTTGGCCCTTGCCCTCTACGAAGGAAGAGCTGCTAACAAATTTGGGCTTTTGACCGGTCAGATTATCGCCGTTGATGATCCGCAGGTTATTTGGTTGATCGCAACCTCGCTGGTTGTTGTCATCGCCCTACTAGTTGTTTGGCGCCCGCTTAGCTTTGCAAGTTTGGATCCAGAGGTTGCTGAAGCCAGGGGTGTGCCAACAAAAGCACTTGGAATTATCTTCATGCTGTTACTTGCTTTGGCAGTTGCAGCATCGGTGCAGATTGTTGGTGCGCTACTTGTTATGACGCTTCTTGTGACGCCTGCTGCCGCAGCGCTTCGACTTACTTCATCTCCGTTGTTAGTTCCGCTTCTGAGCATGGTGTTTGCAGTTGTGGCGGTAGTTGGTGGAATCTTGTTAGCCCTCGGTGGAGGATTGCCGATTAGTCCTTACGTGACTACGTTGTCGTTTGCGATCTACCTGGTTGCCAGAGTTATTGAGAAATTTACCAAGGCGGTTCGTTAGGTAAAGTTGCTAGCTATGGGTGAAACTCTAAAGCGCAACACCAAACAAAAATTAGCCGTTAGACATGCTTTGTCTGAAGCGGTGGGTTTTGTTTCTGCCCAGCAGCTTCACCAGGTGCTAAAAAACCATGGATCCAGCATTGGCTTGGCGACCGTTTATCGCGCTCTGAATGAATTGGTCTCTTCCGGGGAAGCTGACTCGCTGCAGTCAGCCGACGGGGAGTTTTTGTATCGGGATTGTGGCGAGGGACACCACCACCACCTGATTTGCAGGGTTTGTGGCCAAACCGTGGAAATTGAGGCCCAGAGGGTCGAATCTTGGGCCGATCAGGTGGCCAAAAGCCATGGATTTAGCTCGCCGAGCCACACCATCGACATCTTTGGGACCTGTTCTGCCTGCCAGAAAAAAGTTGCAAAGTAGCCAGAAACTAGCCTAGACTTGGGGCTTGTTGCGGATTTGTCCGCAAATCTATAGAGGCTTACA
>JBILXL010000073.1:0-5280 GCA_044378505.1 Rhodoluna sp.
AGCGAAGACATACTTCGGGAAAGTCACTTCGGTACCGGAGTTGAAGGCCGTAATGATGTAATCATCGAAGCTCAAAGCAAAAGCCAAAAGTGCCGCGGCCATAATTCCCGGAAGCAGCAGAGGCAAAGTGATCTTGGCAAACACCTGAACTGGTGGTGCGTATAGATCGCGTCCGGCTTCTTCAAGTTTTGGATCTAGGGTCGCGATTCTTGCCTTCACGGTCACAACCACAAAGCTCAGGGTGAACAGAATGTGGGCAACGATTACAGTTCCAATTCCCTTAGGAATACCAACGTTCAAGAACTGGGCCGCAAGACCTGCGCCCATAACAATCTCTGGAGTTGCTAGAGGAAGAAACAAAAGCAGATTTGTAGTCGAGCGGAATTTGAATTCATACCTTGTGACCGCAATTGCCAACATGGTTCCAAGGATTGTCGAAACAATTGTGGCAATTGTTGCAATCAGAATCGAGTTTCCAAAAGCCAAGCAGACGTCGATGTTGTTGCAAACGCCAGTCCAGTTATCGAAAGTGAAGCCCTGCCAACCAGTGGTGTTCTTGAACGGGTCATTGAAAGAGAAAACGAATGTGTAAGCAATTGGGATCATCAAGAACACAAAAGCAAGAATTGTGTAGGTAGGAAGTAGGTACTTGCCGAGGCTGAATCTGTTCATAGCAGATCCTCTGTTCCAGTGCGCCGAATATAGACCGCAACCAAAACAACGATGGCAGCCATCAACATTACAGAAAGTGCCGATGCACTCGGGTAGTCCTGGATTCTCAAGAAGTTGGATTCAATAACGTTTCCGAGCATGGCCGTATTCGGGCTTCCAAGAAAAGATCTGCTGGCGGTGACGTAGTCACCGGCGATTGGAATAAATGTAAGAAGCGTTCCGGATGTGATACCCGGGATTGATAGTGGGAAGGTGACTTTCCAGAAGGTGTTGGCCGGCTTTGCATATAGGTCGCTACCTGCTTCAAGCAAAGCGGTATCTAGACGCTCAAGGTTTGTGTAAAGCGGCAAGGTCATGAATGGAATGAAATTATAGGTAAGACCGAAGATCACAACCATCGGAGTTCCGAGCAGGAATTCATCTTGAGCCATAAACGAGGTATCTCGAAGCAAAGTCGATAGCCAAGAATCCTGACCGAAGATTTCCTTCCAAGCGAAGGTTCTTAGTAGAAAGCTGATGAAAAACGGGGCGATAACCAGAGTCAGCATTAGACCCTGAAGAATTGGATAGTTTCTTGCCTTTACGGCAATGAAGTAAGCAATTGGATAGCTAAACGCCAGAGCAAGCAGCGTTGCGACGGTTGCGTAGATAAATGAGCGAACGATTTGCTCAAGGTACTCACCCGTTACGAAGGCGTAGTTTCCAATTTCAAAACCTGCTTGGTACTGACCGATTCCGCCGCCAGGAATTGGGGCCTGAAGCGAGGTCGTGATAAGCGAGACAAAAGGTGTGATGAAAAATAGTCCGAGGTAAATCATTCCTGGCAGGAGCAGCAGTAAAACAATTCTTGATTTTTTAGGTTGGCCAGCCGCTGAGATTTTTCCCCTAGTAGCTAACTGAGCCATTGCTTACTTACCCTCTTGGGTTTCTGCAGGTAGGTCAGAAAGGCCGAAGCTGTGCTCCACCTTCCAGCTAACCCATACCTTGGCACCCAGCTCGGTCACAGGAGACTTACCAACGTTCTGTGCGAACACGGTCACTTTGCCAATCTGCGGGATCTCGATCAGGTACTGGTTGCTAACGCCAGTAAATCGAATGTCGATGATTTCTCCAGGACCAATGATGTTCAAGCCAGCCGAAGCATCGGGAGCCTGGTCCTCGTGGAAAGTAGCTTTCTCAGGGCGAACACCAATTGCGATTTTTCCGGTGGTCTTTTCTGCTCGCTTGGTAGGAACCGTAATTTTGTTTCCCAGAACGTTGATGCTGACCGAATCAGCGTTCGACTCCGCTACCTCTCCAACAAACAAGTTGGACTGGCCCAAGAACTTAGAAACGAATATGGTCTTTGGTCTTTCGTAAAGCGCCTCAGGCGCTCCCATCTGTTCGATGCGACCCTTGTTCATAACCGCAACAGTGTCAGCCATGTCCATGGCTTCTTCCTGGTCGTGGGTTACGTGCAAGAAGGTAAGTCCAACTTCCATCTGAATTGCCTTTAGCTCAACTTGCATCTGGCGACGCAGCTTCAGATCCAATGCACCTAGAGGCTCATCAAGCAACAACAGTGAAGGTCTGTTCACAAGTGCCCTGGCCAGAGCAACACGCTGCTGCTGTCCACCGGAGAGCTGAGTTGGGCGACGCTGAGCTAGGTGTTCAAGTTCCACAAGCTTTAGTGCGTCTACAGCTTTTGGCATCGGATCGGAAACCTTGCGCTGCTTTAATCCAAAGGCAACGTTTTCCAAAACGGACATGTGAGGAAAAAGTGCGTAGTTTTGGAAAACGGTATTCACAGGTCGCTCGTGGGGCTTATCTGCGGTTACGTCTTTGTTTCCGATCAGGATTTTGCCCTTGGTCGGGGAATCAAGACCTGCAACCAATCGAAGGGTTGTTGTCTTTCCGCAACCGGAAGGTCCCAGCAGGGCGAAAAATTCGCCCGCTGGAATCTTCAGATCAAGATCTTCAATTGCTACGAAGCCTGGAAACTCTTTACGGATTCCAACTAGCTCGAGATCTGCACCTCGTGCTACGAACTCGGTTGCCACCTATGCGCCCAGAAGGACACGCTGCCAAGCGGTTGAGAACGTCTGCTCTTCCTCCGGGTTTAGAGCTCGGAATGCGTGAGTCAACGACAAGAACTCTTCGCTTGGGAAGATCAAGTTGTTCTCAGCAAGAGCTGGGTCAAGCTTGATTGCCTCATCGTATGCTCCTGCAACAGGTGTGATGTAGTTCACCCATGCTGCTAGCTCAGCTGCGTTTACTGGGTCGTAGTAGTAGTTCATGAGCGCTTCAGCATTCTTCTTGTGGGTAGCACCGATTGGAACAGTGAACACGTCAGAAGAAATAGTTCCACCGGAGGAAGGAAGGAAGAAACCGAACATGTCCTTGGTGCGCTTTGACATGTTCATCTGGACAACGTCACCAGACCAAACAATTCCAGCTACGTAGTCACCGTTTCTAAAGCCCTTGGTGTACTCGTTACCTTCGATGTTGCGGATCTTGCCGTCGGCATACAAACCAGCAACCTTGTCGACGATGTTCATGTAAGCATCTTCAGTGAAAGAAGAGGCGCTGGTAATGTCAATTCCCTCAGAAAGTGCAATCACACCAATGGTGTCGCGCATCTCTGACAAAACTACAATTCGACCATTGAGCTCATCGGCCCATAGGTCTTCAACGCTCTCAGGAGCTTCTTTGCCAGTTAGGTCCTGGTACAAAGCCTTGTTGTAAGCAATTCCACCCAAGATGCCCTGGTATGGAAGTGTGTAGTCACGGTTCGGGTCATAGGAAGCTCCGAGGTAAGCCGGTGCAAGATTTGCCTTGTTAGGGATGTTGGCAGCATCAAGCTTCTGAGCAAAACCATTTGCAACGTATCGAGCGGCCATCCATTCTGTAGGGCAGATAACGTCGACGCCGATGTCCTGACCTAGCGCAAGCTGATCTTTAACAATTGCGAAGTACTCATCGTTATCCAAATAAGTCTCTAGATACTCAACTGCAATTCCAGTTTGTTCCTGGAAGCGGTCAAGAGTTGGGCGAGTAGTCTCATCTTCAGATAAGTCCATGTACTCGGTCCAGTTGTCCCAAACCAAAATCTTTTCTGTGTCAGACACGTCGACACCTGGGGTCAATGCTGCAGATTCTGTGTTGGTTTCTGCGGCCGGCGCAGCACATGCTGCTAAACCTAGAGCTGCTGCAGTTCCACCGATACCAGCAAGTGCTGTTCTTCTGGTTAGCTGCTGACGTCTGTGCATTTTTACCAGTTCGGCCATCATTGGATCTGCTGGAAGTGAGTTGGGGTCTTTCATTTGACTACTCCTATTTACGTTGGTAAGGAAACAAGGTAGGAGACCCAACTCGAGCTGGGCTCTTCAGCCCCAATCTTGCCACAAATCAATAACCCCCCAAGCCAAAAAAGGCCAAAATGGCCTCAGCGTGCCACAGCCTATTCCTGAGAGTTTGTAGGGAGATAACAGGGCCTCGGCCGGCGGGCCCAAACGGGTATCCTGAGTCTGCGCCACAGTGGCGCCTGAAAAAAACAGCAGGAGCCCCCATGAGGATCTCAGTCCCCAAAGAGGTCAAGAACAACGAGTTTCGCGTCGCCATCACCCCAGCTGGAGTTCACGAACTAGTCGGTCTGGGCCACGAGGTCTTCATCGAGCAAGGCGCGGGCCTTGGCTCTTCAATTAGCGACCAGGAGTACCTAGAGGCAGGCGCCAAGATCACCAGCGATGCCGCGAGCACTTGGTCCTCAGCTGAATTGGTTTTGAAAGTAAAAGAGCCAATTGCCTCCGAGTACCCTCATCTTCGCGAAGGCTTGACCTTATTTACTTATCTTCATCTTGCAGCTGATCTTCCGCTAACTAAAGAATTGGTTGCCAAAAAAGTCACCTCGATTGCTTACGAAACTGTTCAGCTTCCCTCTAGACAACTTCCGCTACTTGCTCCAATGTCCGAAGTTGCTGGCCGCCTTGCTCCCCTGGTTGGCGCAAACACCATGCTGCGTCAAAACGGAGGCAACGGAATGCTTCTAGGTGGAGTTCCAGGAACTAGGCCAGCACGGGTAGCGGTCCTAGGCGGCGGAGTCGCCGGAACCAATTCAATTGCGGTAGCAATTGGAATGGGGGCCGAAGTTACAGTTTTGGATACCAACTTGAACCGCCTTCGCGAGCTGGACGCTTTGTACGCCGGAAGGCTTCGAACCATCGCAAGCAACAGTTTCGAAATTGAACGAGCAGTCAAGGATGCCGATTTGGTAATTGGATCAGTTCTGATTCCCGGAGCAAAGGCTCCGAAGCTTGTCACCAATGCGCTGGTCAAAAAAATGAAGCCTGGAGCAGTGCTGGTTGATATCGCAATTGACCAAGGTGGCTGCTTCGAGGACTCGAAGCCAACTACTCACGCAGACCCGACTTTCAAAGTTCACGACACTGTCTTTTACTGCGTAGCGAATATGCCTGGAGCTGTGCCTCACACCTCTACTTATGCCTTGACCAACGCAACCCTTCCATACGTGAAAGCAATTGCGACTCTGGGATGGAAACATGCTCTCCAGGCTGATCCTGCTCTGGCTCTGGGCTTGAATACATTTGCCGGAGCAGTTGTGAACGAGCC
>JBILXL010000074.1:0-5276 GCA_044378505.1 Rhodoluna sp.
TCTTCGTCGACTTGTTGAAGTTGGAACACGCATCGCACAACTTGGCTACGCCAACGAAGGTGAAGTCACTGATCTTGTAAACGCAGCTCAAGAAGATGTTTACAGAGTTACTCAGTCAGGTACCGGCGAAGACTACGTTGCCCTTAGCGACTCAATTGAAGCTGCAATTGCAGAAATCGAAGCAGCGCAGGATAGCAACGGAGATCTAGTTGGTGTTCCAACTGGTTTCAC
Organism: Rhodoluna sp.; assembly: GCA_044378505.1. Taxonomy (GTDB): domain Bacteria; phylum Actinomycetota; class Actinomycetes; order Actinomycetales; family Microbacteriaceae; genus Rhodoluna. Next base: position 232 of record JBILXL010000074.1, read on the forward strand.
TGAACTTGACGCACTGACAAACGGTTTCCACCCAGGACAACTAATCATTGTTGCCGCTCGTCCTGCAATGGGTAAGTCAACATTTGCATTGGACATCGCAAGAAACGCGGCCATCGCTCAGGGCAAATCAACACTGTTCTTCTCACTGGAAATGGGTCGCGCAGAAATTGCGATGCGCATGCTTTCTGCGGAATCATCGATTCCTCTGCAGTCAATGCGAAAAGGAAACATTGCGGATTCCGACTGGACCAAGCTTGCTCAGGTTCGCGGTCGCATTAACGATGCACCGCTATACATCGACGACTCACCGAACATGACCCTGGTTGAAATTCGAGCGAAGTGCAGAAGGTTGTCTCAGCGCGTAGGACTGAAGATGATTGTGATCGACTACCTACAGCTTCTTACCTCCGGTAAAAAAGTTGAATCACGTCAGCAGGAAGTTTCCGAGTTCTCCCGAGCACTAAAGCTTTTGTCGAAAGAGCTAAACATTCCAGTTGTCGCACTTTCTCAGCTAAACCGTCAAGCAGAACAGACCAAGGATAAAAAGCCTGAGCTTTCTCACCTTCGTGAATCTGGTTCCTTGGAGCAAGACGCTGACGTAGTTGTTCTTTTGCACCGCGAAGCAATCGGCGATTCGGATCACCCAAGAGCAGGTGAGGCAGATTTGATTCTTGCCAAGCAGCGCTCTGGTCCTACCGGAACCGTAACTGTGGCCTTCCAGGGTCACTACTCGCGCTTCGTAAACATGAAGATCTAATAAGTGAAATTTGTTTTTGCTGCTCGAGCAGCAATTTCCTTCGGTGTTGGAATCTTCATAACCTTCAATCAATCTCACTCCGCAGCAACCGGCCTACTGGCACTTGCAATCTTTGGCCTTGGTTATGCAGTTCTAAACGGAATTGGAAGCGCGGTTTGGGGCAAGGGGATTTTCTCGCTGGAGAATTTCCCACTTACCCTGACAGCACTAATTGTTGGCACAGCGGCAATCTTGGTTCCGGCAACCGAACCCAATGCCGCGGCGCTGGTGTTTGTTTATCTTGTGACCGGCTGGGGTCTTATCTCCGGAGCTTTTGAAATGTATCTTGCTAGAAGAGCAGGCTTTGCAACCCGCTTTGGAAAAGATAGCTTGATTAGCGCGAGTTTGAGCTTGCTTGCTGGACTGCTGTTTCTAGCTGTTCCGCTGGATATCATTTCAGCGGTTGGCTTCTTCGGTGCTTACCTTGTGCTGAGTGCTGTGCACTTAGGCATCTCGGCGACAACGCCGAGTAAATAGCTTTAAGCTTGTTTCATGCCTAGAAAAACCAAAGTCACAACCTTTTTGACGCTTTCAGCGGCCGCTGCTGTATTTGTTGGCGCGATGGTTTTCTTTGCTGTTGACATGCTTGAGTCAGCGATTATCTGGGGCGGACTTACCTTTATTGTTTCGCTGGTTGCAATTTCAACCATGGCTCTGATGGTTCCTGAGAACAAGAACGATCCCGACAAGCAAGTTCTTAGCTAAAAAAAGCTAGCTAGTTCTGAGCTAGCTTGGCCGCCAGGCCGATGTAATCCTTCGGGGACAAAACCAAAAGTCGATCTTTAGCAGCCTGCTCGATATCCAACTTCAAAATAAAGCTCGCGAGATCCTCGCGAGTTAGTCGCTTACCGCGAGATAGATCTTTCAGTAGGTCGTAAGGATTACTGATCTTTGATCGACCAGAAACAACCTCTGCTCTAATAACTGTCTGAATTGCTTCAGTTAGCACTTCCCAGTTCTCGGCTAGATCTGCTGCCATTACCGATTCAGCAACTTCGATTTCGGTTAGTCCTTTGGCGATATTGTCCAAAGCAAGAAGGCTGTGTCCAAAGGCCACGCCAATATTTCTTTGTGAAGAAGAATCAGTTAGATCTCGCTGCAGGCGAGAGGTGACCAAGGTTGCTGCCAACACATCAAACAACGCATTTGAGATCTCGAGGTTAGCCTCGGCGTTTTCAAAGCGGATCGGGTTGATCTTATGCGGCATGGTCGATGACCCGGTTGCGCCTGTAACTGGGATCTGTTTGAAGTACCCAATTGAGATATAGCTCCAGATATCGGTGGCAAGGTTGTGCAGCACACGGTTGAAGTGAGCAACCGCGGTGTATAGCTCTGCTTGCCAGTCGTGAGATTCAATTTGAGTAGTTAATGGGTTTAACTTCAATCCAAGCGATTCAACAAGTTCTTGAGCTAGTTCTGGCCAGTTGGCAGTTGGAACAGCAACTACGTGCGCAGAATATGTTCCGGTAGCACCGGAGAATTTACCTAGGTAGTCGGTTTTTTCAATGCGACTAATTTGTCTTGTCAATCGAGAGGCAAAAACTGCAATTTCTTTACCCATGGTGGTCGGTGTTGCTGGCTGACCGTGAGTTCGAGAAAGCATCGGAACACCGGCGTAAGAGCGAGCAAGTTCAGAAAGTGTTTCAACTACTTGTTTGGCCTTTGGCAACCAAACAGTGTTCACGGCATCTTTGATAATCAGTGCGTAGGAAAGGTTGTTTATATCCTCGCTGGTAGCAGCGAAGTGAGCTAGCTCGTGAAGGTCTTCGCGGTCAATCTCAGTTAGTTTGTCGCGAACGAAATACTCAACGGCCTTGACGTCGTGACGGGTTCGAGCTTCGGTTTCAGCAAGTTTTGCAACGTCCGCGTCACTGAAGTAATCAACGGCTGTGCGAAGCCTGCGAGCTTGCTCTTCTGTTACGTAGCAGTCATCGCCAAAGATGTCTTTATTGGCAAGAAGAATTAGCCACTCGATTTCAACTTTGATTCTTGCTCGGTTGAGTGCGGCTTCAGAAAGATAAAGGGAGAGTTCTTGAACCTGGGATGCGTAGCGGCCATCAAGCGGACTTAGCGGCTGAAATGAAAGGCTCACTGAACTATTGTGCCGTAAGCCAACAGGTTTCACCTTTTAGAGCTTTCCCCAATTTGCTCTGTCTGGCCCACAACTGCCCGAGAACAGATTGATATAGAAATCGTGGAATCTATATCAGCCCAGATTGAACAAGCCCTGTATCGGCTTCGACTGGCAAAGCCCACCCCAGGTCTTTGGGTTGGTGCCACTGCTGCAACTCTGACCTCAACGCTTGCCTCACTCGAGAGTGAGTTGTTGGCCCTACAACAATCCCTGAACTGGTGAGTATCGAAAGCTATGGGGGAAATCCAGACATAGTCGCCACCCGCGAAGAAATACAGCGAGTGGCACTTGAGATAAAACTTTGCGCAGAAATACTGATTGCCTGGAATCCGCTTGAATCGCTCTGGTCTGATCCGCTTCATCAGATTCAATACCGAGTTATCTCTGCAACCGTGCTTGCAAAGCTCGAAAGGCTTTACAGCCACTGCATTATTGCTGCCGAGAATTACTTCACTACCGAAGCACAAATTCACCGGCGCTTTGAAATCGTATTCATTCCTCAGCTGGCAGAGCTCACAACCAACATCGGGACTTCTTTAGGTTGGAAACTCGACAGCAAGGTCTCAGCGACTCTGGCACTTCAGACAACTTCGACAAAAACCAATTCAATTACCCAAATGCTTGATCGACTATGGAGGCTATCTTCCAAAGACCAACCAACAATTGGGATAGATCTATTTGATAACCCTGCGGGAAACAAAACGGCCGTTGTCTATGTTCCAGGAACTCAAAGCTTTGGTTTTGGAGAAGGAACCAACCCGCTCGATATGGCATCAAATATTCAAGCCATGTCCGGGTCGGGTAAAGCAGCGAGTCAGAAAGCTGTGCTGCTTGCCATTCGGCAAGCAGGCATCCATCCAACCGACGAGGTAATACTCGTCGGTCACTCGCAGGGTGGAATGGTTGCAGGCAACATCGCCGCTTACCCTTCGGGATTTATTGCGGCCGGGCTTGTTGCTTTCGGTGCTCCCCTGGCGCAAATCAAAAACCTAAAGGTTCCGGTTATGGCTATTGAGCACGTGAATGACCCAGTCCCAAATCTTTCGGGTAAGGCCAATCCCATGAAGAAAAATTGGGTGAGTGTTCAAAGAATTAGCGAGAAGCCAGAATCAGACGCGTTGATGTTTTCACACTCGCTGAAAAGCTATCGAAACACCACAAGCGCCATTGATGTCTCAAATGATGTTGGAATCAAGAACGTCAAGCAAGACATCTTTCAAAAGCTTGCGGTTGCAAAACCATCCAAGTCTTTTGAGTTTGTGATTTCTAGAGAATCCGTGCGGCCTTGAAGATTGCACGAGCCAAGAAAGATGAGATTGAAATGATGACCGATGCAAGGATTGCCCAACCAAGAGATTCAATAGTTAGACCTTCTGATGTAAATCCTTCGATGGTCAATATATCCGCACCGATCTGCGTTGAAAGCCAAGCTACAAACAAAAGAAGCGCTCCGTTGATAACAAAAGAAATCAAACCGAAGGTAAGGATGTAAAGAGGTAGCGCCAGGACTTTAACTACTGGAGCGATGATTGCGTTAATCAGTCCAAAGATTGCGCCTACAAGTAAATATGAGGCAATTGTTTGCCACGGGCCATCTCCACCGTAAGGAGTCAAAGTCACAGCTGGAATTAGGAACGTTACAAGCCAGATTGCCCCTGCACTGATGATGCTGGATACCAGGAATCTAATCACTTATCTATTGTCCCAGCAAAGCGGGTAAATTGGAGTGATGACTCCTCAGGGCGGGCGTGTACCGCAAGTTCAGATGCTTTCTCCGGATGGCATCTTTGAAGTGCCTGCCGAGTATGCCGAATACGGCAAATACATCGAGAGATTAAACCTCGACGACTTTCTAAAGTTTTATCGCGACATGGCGAGAATCCGTCGTTTCGATAACGAGTGCACCGCACTTCAGCGTCAGGGACAAATGGGTCTTTGGGTTCCGGCCATAGGCCAAGAAGCTGCCCAAATTGGTTCGGGCTATGGAGTTGGTCCTAACGATCACATGTTCCCGAGCTACCGCGAGCACGGGGTAGCAATCACCCACGGCATCGATTTGATGTCAATCATCAAGATCATGCGCGGTGTAAACCACGGCGGATGGAACCCCGAGGA
>JBILXL010000075.1:0-5242 GCA_044378505.1 Rhodoluna sp.
ATGTCAAAAAGATCAGGAAGCCGGGGGACCTGCACACCGATGAACACAGCAAACCTAGAGACCCTCCACGAACCAGTAATGCTCTCGCGCACATTAGAACTTCTTAGCCCAGCACTTTCTGGCGATCCAGCAGTGCTGGTTGATTGCACCTTAGGACTTGGAGGACACTCCGAGGCTTTTCTAAAGGCATTCGAGAAGCTAACGATTATCGGCATCGACCGTGATCAAAGTGCACTGGCTCTAGCAAAAAAGCGCCTCGCGCCATTTGGTGAGCGAGTGAAGTTTTTTCACGGAACCTACGACCAGATTGCCGAAGCCATCAAAGTCAACGGCTACACCGATGTGGCGGCAATCCTGATGGATCTTGGCGTTAGCTCAATGCAGATTGACAACGCAGACCGTGGATTTGCCTACAGCTTTGATACTCCGCTGGATATGCGAATGGATGTTGACTCCGGAATCACTGCCGCGCAGCTGATTGCAACAGCCTCTGAAGCCGAGCTAACTCGAATCTTCCGCGAGTATGGCGAAGAGCGCTTTGCGTCCAAAATTGCTGGCGAATTAGTAGCCCTCAGGACTAAAGACCCAATTGTTTCTTCCAAGCAGCTCGCCTCAATAATCAGTAATGTCGTTCCGTTTATCCCAGGAAAATCATCTGGGCACCCAGCCAAGCGGGTGTTTCAAGCGCTGCGCATTGCCGTGAACGAGGAACTTGAGATCCTGGAAAGCGCTGTTCCGGCAGCTATCGATGCCTTGGCTGTTGGCGGGCGCTTACTGGTTCTGAGCTATCACTCGCTCGAGGACCGGATTGTCAAGCAGGCCATCGTTTCGGCCTCCACTTCTTCAGCTCCACTGGAGCTTCCATTCGAACTTCCGGAGCACGCTCCAGTTCTAAAGCTTGTGGTCAAGGGAGCCGAAAAGGCCAGCCTCGAGGAAATTGCCAGCAATCCAAGGTCAGCTTCGGTTCGCCTCAGAGCTTGCGAAAAGACAAGGAAAGTGGCATGAAAACTCTAAGCCGGACCAGGGCACGCGGCCCAATGGTGATGATTGTCGTGATGGGCTTTCTAGCCATTTCACTTCTGCACTTACTGCTAACAATCATGACTTCACAGTCGGTTTACGAGCTTTCAGACCTTAAGCGCGAAAAGCGCGAACTAGATACCACTTCGCAGATCATCGCCGAAGAGGTTGCCTCACTTTCTTCTCAGCAGAACCTTTTGAATACAGCAGCCAAACTTGGAATGGTTGCAAACTCCAACCCAGTTTTTCTAAAACTTGAAGACCAGAGCGTCTTGGGTAAGCCAAAACCTGCTCTTGGCTCAGCCAGTCAATCCCGCAATCTAGTAGCCAACTCGGCGATGATTGATGTTAAGCCAGCGAAGGCGCAAACAGCGCCGGCAAGCCAGGCGCAACCGCAAGAGCTACCTAAGGTAGCTAGCGTGAGCGCAATCCCAGCTTCACCAACAAGGTAGTCCCCGAAAGGTCATTCATCATGAATCACGCGGGGCCTGTCAGCACAAGAAGACTCAGGCTGCTGATAACCCTTTCGGGAATTTTAGTTTTTGTCTTTCTAATTCGCCTAATCGACTTTCAAGTGGTGCGCGCCGAGGCGATCAACGAAGAGTCATATGAGAAGCGAGCCGTAGCAAGAACCGTTCCGGCTGTACGAGGCGATATTCTTGATGCCAACGGCAACATTCTCGCAACCAGCGTTTATCGATACGACATCAACGCCGCACCAGCAATTGTGAAGCCGGTTCAGCGCAAGATCGATGGAATTGACCAAGTTGTATCTGTTGAGTCAATAGCCGCCGAACTGGCACGAATTCTCGAACTTGACGTTGCAGAGCTTTTGCCCAAGCTCATTGGAACCTCTCACTACGTAAATCTCAAAAAACGAGTGGACGCGGAAACTCATCGACAGATCGTCGAACTAGAGATTCCATGGATCTTTGCCGACCCGCACCAAAATCGCCTTTACCCAAACGGAGCGGTTGCTGGAAACCTCACCGGCTTTGTTGGAACTGACGGCGAGGCACTAGCTGGAATCGAGAGACAGTTCAACGCTTGTCTTGCTGGAGTAGATGGCAAAGAGACTTTTGAAAAAGGAGTCGATGGAATCAAGATTCCATCAAGCACGGTTGTCATTCAGGAATCTAAGCCTGGTCGAAATGTTATTTTGACTATCGATGCCGATCTGCAGTATCAAGCGCAGCAGGTTCTAGCAACAGAAGTAAGGCGCCTAAACGCTGACTGGGCGACAGCAGTTGTTATCGAAGTAAAAACTGGTCGCATTGTCCTGGCAGCTGAAGCTCCGAGCGTTGATCCAAACGATCCCGGAAAATCTCCTGAGTCTGAGCGTGGCGCAAGGGCATTTCAGTTTGCTTTTGAACCTGGCTCCACGATGAAGGCGATTACTGCAGCTACCGCAATTGATACTGGCTATGCCACAGTAAACACCCCAGTCAGAGCTCCAGATTCAATGAGAGTTTACGATCACGTAATCAACGACAGTTACTCGCACCCGGCTACCAATTGGACCGTCACTGGCGTACTTCGCTACTCATCGAATGTTGGAACCATTAAGTTTGCGGAAAAAGTGCCAGCTAAGACCAGGTACGAATACATGGAGGCTTTTGGTTTTGGGAAGCCAACTGCTGTTGGATTTGAGGGTGAGACTCAGGGAGTGCTGAATCATTACACCGACTGGGATGGTGTGACCAACTACACCACAATGTTTGGTCAGGCACTATCGGTTTCTCCTGTACAGATGGCCGCTGCCTATCAAGTTCTTGCTAACGAAGGTGTAAAACTCAATCCGATTTTGGTTGCAGGGTGCCAGGACGAAGACGGCAACCTAACCGCTGTTCCAAAATCTGACCCAATTCAGGTGGTTTCTCCAAGTACCGCAAATGATGTCATGCACATGCTCGAGAAAATCGTTGAGCAAGGTGGCATCGGACAGGCAACCGCTGTCGCTGGATATCGGTCGGCTGGAAAAACCGGAACTGCTGAAATCAAGGAAGGCACTGGCTACGGTCAGTATTACGCGGCTTCTTTTTATGGCATGGCACCGGTTGATAACCCCAAGTACGCCATGGGCGTGATGATTTACAAACCAAAGAAGGTTTGGACTAACTCGATGGCAGCAGCAGCCGGTTATCAGAAGATTCTCTCTCAGGTTTTGCTTGCCAACCGTGTACCGCCATCGACCGGCAAGTCACCAGATCTTCCGACCGAATGGAAATAGTTGGTCGAGCAATCAATACCTCCAATTCTTAGGCCCGATAACCCAAATCAGGTCTTGCTAAGCGCACTTGCAAAAGTGCTTTCTGTTTCATTTGCGCCTGGCATTGAGGATGCGAACCTCACTGGCGTTTCCATGAACACCTCGGATGTCAGGCACGGGGATATCTTTTTTGCAATGCCTGGATTGAAAACTCACGGTGCAAAATTTGCAGCGCAGGCCGTAGCTGGCGGTGCGGTTGCTGTGGCAACTGACACCGAAGGATTGGCCCTGTTGGTAGGTATTCAAGTACCAGTAATCGTGGTCGAAAGCCCAAGACTTCGGCTTGGTGTAGCTGCAAGGTTTGTGTATGGCAATGCTCGTGAGCAGATGCCTTTGATGTACGGGGTCACTGGCACCAACGGTAAGACTTCTACCGTGCACTTCTTGTCGGCAATCTTTAGGCAAATCGGGGCAGTACCTGGGATGAGTTCGAGTGTTGAGCGCCATATCGCCGACGACATCATCATTTCAAGACTTACCTCTCCAGAAGCTCCGGAATCTCATGCACTTATTGCCCGCATGAGAGAAAACAAGGTCACTGACGTTGGATGGGAAGTTTCAGCCCAGGCGCTAAAACAACATCGCGTTGATGGCATCTTTTTCGATGTCGTTGCCTTCACTAATCTGAGCCACGATCACTTCGACGAATTCGATAGCTATCAGCAGTACCTAGAATCCAAAATGCCGCTGTTCCACAAATCCCGCTCAGGTAAGGGAGTTGTTTGCCTCGACACCGACTACGGACAAACATTTTTGGAGGCCAGCGAGATTCCTTGCGTCACCATCACTCTTCGAGACGACGTCAAATCCGACTGGAAGGTCAAAGTCACCGATGAGGCAGTAGGGCTTACAGCCTTTGACCTAATTGGCCCTAACGGTGAGAAGATCTCGACTTCGGTTCCAATAATTGGCGATTACATGGCATCCAACGCCGGGGTTGCAATCCTGATGGCAATTCAAGCCGGACACGATTGGAAGAAACTTGCAGTTGATTTGAAGGATGGAATTGACGCACCCATTGCAGGTCGAGGTGACAACGTTGCGCCTCCGGGTGCACCGAGCGTCTATGTGGACTTTGGACACACTCCAGATTCAATCGAGATGACAATCAAGGCTGCGAGAAAAATCACTAAGGGCAAACTGGTGGTTGTTGTGGGTCTTGATGGCGATCGCGACAAGATAAAGCGTCCGATGATCGGTGCAATCTGCGCAAGGCTCAGCGACGCGATGATTGTCACTGACCACAATCCAAGATTTGAAGATCCGGCCATCATTCGGAAAATGATCTACGACGGCGCTATTGCTGAGCGCCCAGATCATGACATCAGAAATCTTGAGGGACCAGAGCGTGCGATACGCATCGCGGTTTCCATGGTCACCACCGGTGACACCATTATTTGGTTTGGACCAGGACACCAAGAACACCGAGACATCATGGGGGTTAGAACCAAATACTCCGGACGAGCTCAGGCAAAGGCCGCACTAGCCGAAGCAGGCTGGAAATGATTACCGCATCTGCAAAAAAGCTTGCAGATATCCTCGGGGCCGATTTGCTGGGTGATAAAGAAGTTAACGTCACCGGAAGTGCCGAAACCGATTCTCGATTGGTTTCGAAAGGCAGCATCTTTTTTGCAAAACCGGGCGAGCAAGCCGACGGTCATGACTTTGTGGCGGATGCTAAATCACGCGGGGCAGTAGTTGCCGTTGTAGAGCACCGAGTCGATGTTGATATCACACAGCTGGTTGTTGCTAATACCGTGGATGCGCTTGGAGTTCTGGCCGCCTGGCTAATTGGGGAACTTAAGGCAAATGGGAAGCTAAAAGTCGTTGGCATCACAGGATCTAACGGAAAAACCACAACCAAAAACATGCTTCGAGCAATTCTTTCTCAAGTTGGCAACACGATTGCTCCAATCGAATCATTCAATAACAAAGTCGGCGCCCCAATTTCGA
>JBILXL010000076.1:0-5197 GCA_044378505.1 Rhodoluna sp.
CAGAATCGGTTTCGGCTAATAGCCCAATCACGAACGTTCTCCAACCACTTGCCAAATGATCCGTCTCTAGTGTGAGAAGGAGTCCACTCGATCTGCTGGTTTAGCTCAAGCATGCGATCTTTGACTTTTGTGGTTTCCACAAACCAAGACGAAACTGCCTTGTAGATAAGTGGGTTCTTGCAGCGGTAGCAGTGTGGGTAAGGGTGCTCGTAGCTAGCCTGACGCAGCAACCTACCTTCGGCTTTTAGCTTCTGAGTGATCGGCTTGTTGGCATCGAAAACGTGCTGACCTTCGAAGTCAGAGATAACGGAGTTGAACTGTCCGCGCTCGTTCACGGAAACATAAACAGGTATCCCGGCTTCCTCACAAAGCCTCTGGTCATCCTCACCGTAGGCCGGTGCTTGGTGCACAATTCCAGTTCCTTCATTATCGGCGACGTAGTCGCCTACTAGAACCTGCCAGGCATTTTTGGTATCGAATTTTGTTTCGTCCGCGTAGTAGTCAAAGATTCGGGTGTAGCGAATTCCGCCCAGGTCCTTACCTAAAATTGTCTTTTCGGTTGCAGCAATGGCAGACTCGGCATCTTCGTAGCCCAAGTCTTTGGCGTAGGCGCCAAGCAGCGATGCTGCAATTAGATACTTGGTTTTGGAATCCCCGCCGTCAGCTGCGCCGTTAGGTCCAGCTGCAACAACTGCGTAAGAGATCTCCGGTCCTACCGCGAGCGCGAAGTTAGTTGGAAGAGTCCATGGAGTAGTTGTCCAAGCCAACATGCGAACTCCAGCCAGATCGCCGTCGATGATTGGAAAAGTGACGGTGACGGATTGGTCCTGGCGAGTTTTGTAAACCTCGTCGTCCATCCGAAGCTCGTGGTTCGAAAGAGGAGTTTCACATCTCCAGCAGTACGCCAAAACTTTGAAGCCTTCGTAAATCAGGCCCTTTTTGTACAGCTCCTTGAATGCCCAAATCACACTCTCGGTGTAGTTGGTATCTAGGGTTTTATAGTCATTATCGAAATCAACCCATCGAGCCTGCCTAGTGACATACGCTCTCCAGTCCTCGGTGTATTTCAGAACAGAGGTCTTGCAGTAGGCGTTGAACTTATCCACCCCATACTTTTCAATCTCCGGTCTGCCAGAAATACCCAGCTGGCGCTCGGCCTCAACTTCGGCAGGAAGACCATGGGTGTCCCAGCCAAAGCGGCGCTCAACTCGATAGCCCTGCATGGTTTTGAACCTTGGAACTAAGTCCTTGGTGTATCCAGTAAGAAGGTGTCCGTAGTGAGGAAGGCCGTTGGCAAAGGGTGGGCCGTCATAGAAGACGAATTCCTCAGCGCCTTGCGCTTTTCGCTGATCAATTGACTCCTGAAAAGTGCCCTCTTTGTCCCAGTATTCGAGGATTTCCTTCTCAATATCAGGAAAGCTAGGACTCGGGTTCACGCCAACTGCCTTACCGGCCGAGTTCAGGGGATACATTTTTAGCTTTCTGGGCTTATGCGTTAGGGAATCTCTGACAATGTTAACCTGTAACGACCCCCATTTATGGAGACTTTGACCTTTGAATAATCAGCAACTGCCCGGTGTGAGCTTTGTCCGAGCCGCAACCACCCCTGACAAGGTAGGGGTAGAGGGTCTCGAAGCTAAGTGGGGTCCAAGCTGGGATGCTTCAGCCACATATAGCTTTGATAAATCTGCAGCCAAGGCAAATATCTATTCAATTGACACTCCCCCTCCTACAGTTTCGGGCTCCCTGCACGTAGGTCACGTCTTTAGCTATACCCACACCGATCTGATTGCCAGATACCAGCGAATGCTAGGTAAAGAGGTGTACTACCCGATGGGTTGGGACGACAATGGTTTACCTACCGAGCGTCGTGTTCAAAACTTCTACGGAGTCCGCTGCGATCCAACACTTGCCTACCAAAAAGACTTCGTTACTCCATTTGAAGGCGGCGATGGAAAATCTTCCAAGGCAGCCGATCAGATTCCTATTTCCAGAAGAAACTTCATTGAGCTTTGCGAAAAGCTCACCCTCGAAGACGAGAAGCACTTTGAGGCCCTCTGGCGTCAGCTTGGTTTGTCAATTGACTGGTCTCAGACCTACCAAACTATTTCCCCAGATGCCCAAGCCGTCTCGCAGAAAGCCTTTCTCAACAACCTCACACGTGGCGAGGCCTACCAGGCTATGGCGCCGACTCTCTGGGACGTGACCTTTAGAACTGCAGTAGCTCAAGCGGAGCTAGAAGATCGTGATCAGCCAGGTGCTTACCACCGCATTGGTTTTGATGGTCCGGATGGAAAAATCTTTATTGAAACTACCCGTCCTGAACTAATCCCTGCCTGTGTAGCACTTGTTGCACACCCCGACGATGAGCGCTACCAGCCGATGTTTGGCAAGACCGTAAAAACTCCCCTGTTTGGCGTCGAGGTTCCAGTGCTAGCTCACCATCTTGCTCAGAAAGACAAAGGTTCTGGAATTGCAATGATCTGTACCTTCGGTGATGTCACCGACGTAATCTGGTGGCGCGAACTTGATCTTCCCAACCGTGCAATCTTAGGTTGGGATGGCCGAATTGTTTCCGAAGCACCGGAAGTGATCAGCGATGCCAAGGGTAAAGACATTTTTGCTCAGCTTGCTGGTAAGACTGTCTTCTCGGCAAAGCAGACAATCGTCGAGCTACTGCAGGCCTCCGGTGACATGGTTGGCGAACCAAAGCCAATCACTCACCCAGTGAAGTTTTTTGAAAAAGGCGACAAGCCGCTGGAGATCGTATCGACTCGCCAGTGGTACATCCGAAACGGTGGACGCGACCAAGTACTGCGCGAAAAGCTAATTGAGCTAGGCAAGGCCCTGAAGTTCCACCCTGATTTCATGAGGGTACGTTTTGAGAACTGGGTCAACGGTCTAACCGGTGATTGGTTGATTTCAAGGCAGCGATTCTTTGGTGTTCCAATTCCAGTTTGGTATCAGCTAGATGCAGACGGAAACCCAGACTTCGAAAAAGTCATTACGCCTGATGTTCAAAGCTTGCCTGTAGACCCATCCAGCCAATGCCCTGTTGGCTTCACAGAAGATCAGCGAGGGAAGCCAAATGGATTTATCGGCGAAGTCGACATCATGGACACTTGGGCGACTTCTTCCCTGACGCCTCAACTAGCCGGTGGTTGGATTTCTGATCCTGAAAAGTACGCCAAGGTCTTCCCGTTTGATCTACGACCTCAGGGTCAAGACATCATTCGTACCTGGTTATTCTCAACCGTGCTGCGCTCATTCCAAGAAGAAGGTGTCCTGCCTTGGTCAGACGCTGCACTGTCCGGTTGGATTCTCGATCCAGACCGCAAGAAGATGTCTAAATCCAAAGGCAACGTGGTAGTTCCAAACGATCTACTTGATGAGCATGGCTCCGATGCGGTTCGCTACTGGGCTTCCTCGGCAAGATTGGGTACAGACGCAGCCTTCGACGTAGGGCAAATGAAAGTCGGTAGGCGCCTTGCAATCAAGGTTCTAAACGCTGCAAAGTTTGTTCTTTCATTTGAAGCCACCTCAGACGCAAAAGAAGTGACCGAACCGATTGACCGCTCAATGCTGAGTGCTCTGTCGGTAGTTGTTGCCCAGGCCGGAAAAGCCTTCGAATCTTACGACCACACCAAGGCTCTAGAGCTAACCGAGACTTTCTTCTGGAACTTCACCGACGACTACCTCGAGCTGGTAAAAGAACGCGCCTACGGTCAAGACACATCGCCAGAGGCTCAGGCCTCTGCAGTGCTAGCTCTTCGTATTGCCCTTCACATTCAACTGCGTTTGCTGGCGCCGTTCATCCCTTTCGCAACTGAAGAGGCTTGGAACTGGTGGCAAGAAGGAAGTATTCACCGAACCACCTGGCCGCTAGCCTCCGAGCTAGAAGGCTTCACTCAGGGTCAATCAGCTTCCATGCTCAAAACTGCTTCAGATGCTCTGATGGGTGTTCGCAAGGCGAAATCTGACCAGCAGCTTTCGATGAAAGCAGAGATAGCCTCTCTAACAATCAATGCACCGGCAGAAAAACTGCAGGACCTGAAGCAACTCGAAGCAGATCTGCGCTCGGTCGGAAAGATTGAGAAAATTGATTTTGTAGTTGGCGAAGCACTGTCCATCTCGAACGTTTCGTTCAAGCCAGAAAATTAGTTTTTCGGCGCTCCTGAGGAGCGGCCTAGCTTAGGAAGTGGCATTCGCTGCCAACCAAGTACCAGCATTCCTGCCACTAGGGCCCAGAAAGCCCCGCCAATTCCGAACACGCTTATACCCGCTGCGCCAACCACGAACGTAATAGCTGCCGGTAAACGATTTTCTTTGTCCTCTAGGGACACTCCAATTGCAGAAACAAAGCTCGGTAGCAGCGCGATTCCAACTACTGCCAGCAATAGCTCTGTTGGTACCGCCAATACAAATGCTGCAAAGAAGCCGGCTCCGATAGCGAATAGCCAGTAAACCAGTCCCCCGACAAATGAGGCGACCCATCTACGAGAAGGATCCTTGGCAGCCTGCTCATTAGCGTTAATGGCTGCAGTAATTGCAGCAAGATTCATTCCGAATCCGCCAAAAAATGAAGCAAAGACAGTTGCAATACCGGTTGATCCAATAACAGCACGCACTGGAATGATGTATCCAAAGCCCTTCATAATTGCCGCACCAGGCAGATTCTGAGATGCCATCGTGATCAGATAAAGCGGAATTCCTATCGAGAACATCGGAACTAGTTCAAAGGCAGGAACAACAATATCAAAGCTTGGGAATAAACTCGCGCTTTCGAGCCATCCAGTGCCGACTTGAGCATTGATAAGAACAAAGGCCAACACGATTGCAATCGGGGTAGCCCAGACAGGCCAAATTCGATTGAGCAGAAACCAAACAGCAACAAAGGGTAATACCAGAAGTGGGTAATCAACCGATGCCCGAACCGTATTGATTGCAAAAGTAAACAAGATTCCTGCAAGCATTGCCGATGCGATTGCGGAAGGAATTCGCTGCACTAATCTTGCAAGCGCTGGCCAAAAACCTGTGATGGTTAGCAAGACACCCGATAGAAAGAAACCGCCAACGGCTTGTTCAAATTCAAGTCCCAAGCCAGCAGAGGCTGCCAAGAATGCAGCTCCCGGTGTTGACCAAACAATTGAGATTGGCATTTTGTATCGGTAGCTAAGCGCTGTCGACAACAATCCAT
>JBILXL010000010.1:0-17052 GCA_044378505.1 Rhodoluna sp.
CGTGTGCCAACTGGTGGCGACGATTGTCACTTTCAGACCCGATGCGTCAATAACCATTTTCGGTGCTCCGCTACCGCTCACTTTTTTCACCTTCCGGAAGGATGTGGCCCATCTTTTCCCTTTTTGTTTCTAGGTAGCCCATGTTTTCGTTTTCTTGTCCAACAATGATTGGCACGTACTCAGTCACCGAAATACCTGCCATCTCGAGTGCATCGATTTTGGCTGGGTTGTTACTCATTAGTCGAACGCTCTTGATTCCAAGATCGCGCAGGATCGAAACGGCAGCACCGTACTCGCGCGCTTCGCTAGGAAGTCCCAAGGCCAGGTTTGCCTCCACGGTGTCCATGCCTTCATCCTGAAGCGCGTAGGCCTTGAGCTTGTTTAGAAGCCCAATACCTCGACCTTCTTGACCCCGAAGGTAAATCACGACTCCACCGGCTGGGTCGGTTGCAATGCGGTCGAGGGCATAATCCAACTGTGGACCACACTCACACTTTTTAGAACCAAACGCTTCACCGGTAATGCACTCGCTGTGCATGCGCACCAGAACATTTTCACCAGTTGGGTTGCCGGCAATAATGGCAACGTGGTCAGCGGTTGTTCTGGTGTCGTAGTAGCCGCGAAGCTTGAAGCTTCCGTGGGTTGATGGCATCATTGCTTCTGCCTCAAAGCGAATGCGCTCAACGGTGTCATCTCTTGGGATAACCTCCGCTAGCTCGCGGTAATCGAATATCTGCTCGATGCTGATAACCGGGAGATTCTCTTTTTCACCAACGGTTAGAAGCTCAGGAAGGCGCATCATTTCGCCGTTTTCGGAGACCATTTCGGCGATAACTCCCACCGGAACTAGCCCCGCAAGCTTTAGTAGGTCAACGGTTGCTTCGGTATGGCCGGGTCTTCCAAACACACCATCTGGATGTGCGCGAAGTGGAATGACGTGGCCAGGTCTAATCAAATGCTCCGGCTGAGAATCTGGCGAAGCAAGAATCCTTAGCGTTGTGGCTCTATCAGCTGCGCTGATTCCGGTTGTGACTCCGGCTGCTGCATCAACCGAAACGGTGTACTGGGTACGGTAACGATCCTGGTTGTTGTTGGTCATCAATGGAAGCTCGAGTCGGTTGGCTAAAGACTCTGCCATCGGTGCACAAATGAAACCGGAGGTGTGCTTGACCATCCAAGAAATCCATTCAGGCGAGGCAAACTGAGCGGCCATGATGGCATCGCCTTCGTTCTCACGGTTGCGGTGATCTACCACCAAAACCGGCTTGCCGGCTTTGAGTGTTTCGAGCGCTTGTTCTACGGTTGCCAGTTCCATTACTGACTCCTTGCCTCTATTAGTTTCTCGATGTGCTTGGCCAAGATGTCGGCCTCGACGTTTAGTTTGTCGCCGACTTGTTTTGTTCCCAAGGTTGTCAGCCTCAGAGTTTCCGGTATCAAACTCAGTGAGACAGTGTTATCGGAAATGTCATTGACGGTAAGTGATACCCCGTCAAAAGTGATTGATCCCTTGTGAACTACATACTTTGACAACTCAGCCGGGATTTTGACCTTCACTACTTCCCAGTTCGCACTTGGTTCGCGCGAGATGATTTCAGCAACTCCGTCGACGTGGCCTTGAACCACGTGACCACCAAATCTTCCAGCTCCCGACATCGCTCGCTCTAGGTTTACGCTCTCACCCTGGGAAATACCGCTCAAACTTGAACGATTAAGGGTCTCGAGCATTACGTCAGCGATAAACCCATCGGAGGTGATTTCAGCAGCTGTTAGGCACACTCCGTTCACAGAAATCGACTCGCCTTGCGAAAGGTCTTGTCTTACAAGGTCCCCCTTGATGGCTAAGCGGATACTGTCAGGAAGAACCTCAACTGAAGCCACGGTTCCAAGTTCCTCAATGATTCCGGTAAACATTTAGTTCTCCCTTACTGGCGTTGCCACAATCAGCACGTCTTCGCCGAGTTTTCGCACTTCTTGAAATGCAAGACCCTTGGCCTGATCTATTGATGGAACATCGATCGATCCGATTGCAAGCTTTTCGCCACCGAGTAGCTTCGGAGCCAGGTAAAGAACAAATTCATCCACCAGATCCATCTGAACAAATCGGCTGGCAAGAGTTGGGCCGCCTTCGACAAGAACGTGCTTTACACCGCGCTGGTACAGCTCTCCAAGAGCGCCGTGAATTGATTGGGTCTTGATAGTAACTGTTTCAGCGTCGGAGTTGAATACCCGAAGATTCGAAGGCAAATCTCTTGTTCCAAGCACCACGCGAAGCGGCTGGTTTTCGTGCAAGCTACCATCTGCTTTTCTAGCGGTGAGTTCTGGATCATCAATCAAGGCTGTTCCAGTGCCAACCACGATTGCATCAACTTCAGATCGGCGACGATGAGCATCCGTTCTGGATTGTTCTCCGCTGATCCACTTGCTTGACCCATCGTCAGCAGCTGCTCGGCCATCTAAGCTACTGGCCCACTTGAGGGTAACAAAAGGTCTTTGGTTTTTAGAAGCGCTTAGCCACACTCGCGATTGCTGGTCGGCTTTTTCTTGCAACACACCAGCTTCGACTTCAATTCCAGCTTCGCGAAGAGTGTTTGCTCCGCCACCTGAATTTTCACCTGGGTCAGTGGATGCGAACACAACTTTTGAAACTCCTGCTTCAATCAAAGCTTGGGCACACGGACCAGTTTTGCCGGTGTGATTGCACGGTTCGAGA
Organism: Rhodoluna sp.; assembly: GCA_044378505.1. Lineage (GTDB taxonomy): Bacteria > Actinomycetota > Actinomycetes > Actinomycetales > Microbacteriaceae > Rhodoluna. Next base: position 2,711 of record JBILXL010000010.1, read on the forward strand.
GTGACAACAGCTACGCAGCCGGAGGATAGTTTTTGCGCACCTGACAAAGCAGCTTGGAGGGCCACCACTTCAGCGTGGGGGGTACCTGATCCGTTGTGGAATCCTTCGCCGATTAGGTCGCCAGTGGAATCTAAAATCACTGCCCCTACCTGCGGGTTTACTCCCTTGGTTGGGCCCTTCAGGGCAAGCTCGAGCGCGCGAATCATCGCGTCTTCAATGCTGAGCTTTGACAAAATGCCCCATCTAGTTAGTTCGGTTGACGAACTTGCGGGGCACAGCTAACGGGAGCTAGGGCTAACCCAGTTGGCAAAAAATGCCAAGGACTAGCCCTGTGGTTCTTCTCCCATCCGGACTTTAACCGTCGGCTCTGGAATTTCACCAAATCAACCGAAAAAAGTATCTAGGACACTTGATTCGGGTCGCGGGCTATACCGCCGGCTCAGATTTTCACTGACCCCGAAGAACGTTGTTGCTTTTCTATCCTTACAGAAAACCCAAAAGGGCGCCTTATTATTTCCCAGGCTCCCAGCTATTTCCTAGGAATAAAGCCGATTTTCTCGTAGACATCAGCCAAAGTTTGCTCGGCTAGCGCATTGGCGCGCTCGGCTCCAAGGCCTAGTAGTCGGTCAAGCTCATCGTGATCAGCTAACAACTCATTGGCGCGGTCGCGAATTGGTTCAATAACTGCTAAAACGGCGTCGGCAACTTCAGTTTTTAGATCTCCGTAGCCCTTGCCGGATAGTTCAGAAACTAGCTGCTCAACCGACTTACCCGATACTGCCGAATAGATGCCAAGCAGGTTTGATACCCCAGGCTTGTTCTGAACATCAAAACGGATCTCATTATCCAAGTCTGTGACCGCACCCTTAATCTTTTTGAGTGTGAGGGCCGAGTCATCCATGATGTTGATGGTGCCCTTGGGCTCATTTGATTTTGACATTTTTGATTCAGGGTTTTGAAGATCATAAATCTTCGCAGTTTCTTTGAGGATGTGTGCCTCGGGAACAGTGAATGTCTTTCCAAAGCGGGTGTTGAATCGCTCTGCCAAATCACGAGTTAGCTCGAGATGCTGTCTTTGGTCTTCGCCTACTGGGACCTTCTTTGGTTGGTACAGCAAGATATCGGCCGCTTGGAGAATTGGGTAAGTAAACAGTCCCACCGAAGCGGTGTCAGCACCGGCTTTTTGCGACTTGTCTTTGAACTGAGTCATGCGAGAGGCTTCACCAAAACCTGCGATGCAGTTCAAAACCCAAGCAAGCTGTGCGTGAGCTGGAACTTGGGACTGCATAAACAATGCCGATTTTTCTGGATCGATGCCGGCAGCTAAATACTGGGCTGCTGTCCTTCGGGTGTTGTCACGAAGTTCCTTGGGATTTTGTGGGACTGTGATGGCGTGCAAATCCGCCAGCATATAGAAGGCGTTGAAGTCATCTTGCATCTTGACCCAGTTGGTCAATGCTCCAAGGTAGTTACCCAGATGAAGCGAATCAGCCGAGGGCTGCATTCCGCTTAGAAGAGTGGGCTTTTGTGTGCTCACCCTAAATAGCGTAAACCACAGTCACTGGGGAATGGTCGCTCCAACGCGAGTCATAGCTTTTGGCACGGTGGACTGTGTAGTTTTTCGCACTCGCTGCCAGTTTGGGACTGGCCAGGTGATAATCGATTCGCCAACCGGTGTCGGTATCAAAGGCCTGACCTCTAAATGACCACCAGGTGTAAGGACCAGGTACATCCGGATGTGCCGCTCTTCCAACATCCACCCAACCGTGCTTTCCCAAAAGAGTGTCGAAGTAGGCACGCTCCTCCGGAAGGAAGCCAGCGTTTTTGAGATTGCCCTTCCAGTTTTTGATATCAAGCTCCGTATGACCAACGTTTAGATCACCAACCACAACTGCATAATCCTCTGATTTTTGCAGCTTCGCCATACGTGACTGCATCGCATCTAGGAACTTGTACTTCTCAATTTGCTTAGGAGTGTCAGCCTCTCCAGCGTGAACGTAGGTGCTCACAACCGTCAACTTCTTATCTCCAACTTGGTAGGTTCCCTCGAGCCACCGTCCAGCCGAATCAAAATCAGTTGCGCCAAGTTTCACGCTCGATGAAACAAAAGGAATTGTGCTAACCAGTGCAACTCCCGCTCGGCCTTTGGCAGACGCTTCGTCGTGCAAGATGTGCCACTTGCCGCCGGATTCGGCTAAGCCGCCGTTTGCTTCAAACTGCTCCGCTAAATCTTGGTAGCTGGCACGAACTTCCTGAAGTGCGAGGATGTGAGAATTAGAAGTCTTTAGCCAATCACCCATTCCGTTACGAAATGCGGCACGAACACCATTTACGTTGATTGAAGCTATTTCAATTCCGGATTTAGCCGGCACTAAAAACTCACCAGGATATCTTCACCTTCAACTGTGACGGTGACCTTACCCAAAGCTAGAGGTGCGGGACCCGACAGCACTGAACCATCGTCAGCGCTGTAAACAGCGCCGTGGTTATCGCACTTGATCTCGGAATTTGCCACATTGCTCATCACAAAACCTGCGTGTGTGCAAACAGCACTAAAGCCTCGGAATTCCCCTGCTTTTGGTTGAGTAATCAAAATCGGAACACCTTCAACGTCGAACTTCTTTCCAGAACCAACTGGGATCTCACTCGTCTTTGCAACGGCAACTGGTGCTGATGTTGCTGGGGCTTCCGGTTCAGGGGTGCTGGCCAGATCGGTAACTTCAGGGGAGCAAGCACTTAGTGCTGCAACGGCGGAAACGCCAACTGCCGAGGCGATTACTCCGCGGCGGCTGATCATCAGGCGCGACCTTTTAGGATGGCCTGCTTTACTTCCGCAATGGCCTTGGTGACCTGGATTCCACGAGGGCAAGCCTCGGTGCAGTTGAAGGTGGTGCGGCAGCGCCACACACCTTCTTTATCGTTCAGGATATCAAGTCTTACCTCAGCACCCTCGTCGCGGGAGTCGAAGATAAAGCGGTGTGCGTTAACGATTGCTGCAGGACCAAAGTACTGTCCGTCAGTCCAGAAGACTGGGCAGCTGGTGGTGCAAGCTGCACACAAAATGCACTTGGTAGTGTCATCAAAACGCGCGCGGTCCTCTGGTGACTGCAATCTTTCTTTTTCTGGCTTGTCGCTTGCAACCAGGAATGGATTGATGTCGCGGTAGGCCTTGTAGAAAGGCTCCATGTTTACAACTAGGTCCTTCTCAACCGGAAGACCCTTGATTGGCTCTACGTAAATTGGCTGAGTGATGTCTAGATCTTTGATCAGGGTCTTGCAGGCCAGACGGTTTCTGCCGTTGATGCGCATTGCGTCAGAACCACAAACACCGTGTGCACAAGATCTGCGGAAGGTAAGCGATCCATCGATTTCCCACTTAATCTTGTGAAGGGCATCTAGAACGCGATCGGTACCGTAAACGGTGACGTCGTAGTCAACCCACTTCACTTCTTCGCTTACCTCTGGGTCGTAGCGGCGAACCATGAGAGTCACGGTGAAGCTTGGAACTTCGGCAATTACCTTGATGTCATCAGCCATTAGTACTTACGCTCCATCGCTGGGTAGTTGGTTACGGTCACTGGCTTCCAGTCAACGCGAATGTCTTCTCCAGGCTTTGCCGGAGTCTTATCAAGCTTGTAGGCCATTGAGTGAACCATGAACTTCTCATCATTTCTAGTCTCGTAGTCCTCACGGAAGTGACCGCCGCGGGATTCTCTTCTTTCGCGAGCGGTCATTACCAAAACTTCAGAAAGATCAAACAAGAAACCAAGCTCGATTGCCTCCAACAAATCAGTGTTGAAGCGCTTTCCGCGGTCCTGAACCTGAATGTTCTGGTAGCGGGTGCGAAGCTCCGCAATCTTATCCAGCGCCTCATTTAGGGATTCTTCGGTGCGGTAAACTTGGGCGTTTTTGTCCATGGTGTCCTGTAGCTCCTTACGAAGCACAGCAACCTTCTCGGTACCAGTTGAGTTGCGGGCAATGGCCAGCAACTTCTCAACATCACTGATGGCGTTTTCTGGGACAGGGACAAAATCAGCCTCGCGTGCATACTCAACTGCGTAGATTCCTGCGCGCTTACCGAAGACGTTAATGTCAAGCAGTGAGTTGGTTCCAAGACGGTTAGCACCGTGAACCGAAACACAGGCACACTCACCAGCAGCGAAAAGTCCGCGAACAACGGTGTCGTTGTCGGAAAGAACTTCAGTTTTAATGTTGGTCGGAATTCCACCCATCGCGTAGTGAGCGGTTGGGAAAACTGGAACTGGTTCGGTGTAAGGTTCAACACCCAGGTAGGTTCTTGCAAACTCTGTAATGTCTGGAAGCTTTGCGTCGATTACCTCTGGAGGTAGGTGAGTTAGATCCAAAAGAACGTAGTCCTTGTTGGGTCCCGCTCCTCTTCCTTCGCGAACTTCGTTCGCCATTGCACGAGCAACCATATCTCTTGGAGCTAGGTCTTTAATTGTCGGCGCGTAGCGCTCCATGAATCTCTCACCCGATGCGTTGCGAAGGATTCCTCCCTCACCTCGAGCAGCTTCGGAAAGCAAAATTCCAAGTCCTGCAAGACCGGTTGGGTGGAACTGGTAGAACTCCATGTCCTCAAGTGGCAAGCCCTTGCGCCAGATGATGCCAACGCCATCTCCAGTAAGGGTGTGTGCGTTAGAGGTGGTCTTGTAGATCTTTCCAAAGCCACCGGTTGCAAACACTATTGACTTGCCCTGGAACACGTGAATGTCTCCCGTTGCCAGCTCAAATGCAACTACGGCCGATGGGCGCTGCTCGCCGTTGTATTCGGTCATAACTAGATCTAGAACATAGAACTCGTTGAAGAATTCGATGCCGAGCTTTACGCAAGTTTGGTAAAGAGTCTGCAAAATCATGTGGCCGGTGCGGTCGGCTGCGTAGCAAGAACGTCTTACCGGAGCTTTTCCGTGATCTCTGGTGTGACCTCCGAAGCGGCGCTGATCGATCTTGCCATCTGGAGTTCTGTTAAAAGGAAGGCCCATGTTCTCAAGATCAATAACGGCCTGAACTGATTCCTTGGCCAAAATTTCGGCTGCGTCCTGGTCAACCAGGTAGTCGCCACCCTTGACGGTGTCGAAGGTGTGCCATTCCCAGTTATCTTCTTCAACGTTTGCAAGTGCTGCAGCCATTCCACCTTGAGCTGCTCCAGTGTGCGAGCGAGTTGGGAACAGCTTCGAGATCACGGCAGTTTTGAGGTGGGGACCTGCTTCAATTGCTGCACGCATGCCTGCGCCACCGGCACCAACAATGACGATATCGTGCTGGTGATAGTGCGTGTTAGTTCCGTGTTCGTTCTGAGGCAATTAGGAATCCCTTACTGAACTGCTGCTGGACAAAATGAAGGCAAGAGATCTACTGGAGATCCCACTGGGCATGGGTCAAAGGTGAAGATAACCAAAGTTCCGAGAAGAATCAGGGCTGAGCACACTCCCCACAGGGATACAACCAAAGTTTTCCTAACTCCTTCCCGTTCGGTGTAGTCATTTATAACTGTCCTCATGCCGTTGGTTCCGTGAAGCAGAGCCAGCCAAAGCATCGCAAGATCCCACCACTGCCAAAAGGGAGCGGCCCACTTGCCCGCAACGAAAGCAAAGTCGATTGCCTTGACGCCACCGTCTGGAACAACGAGGTTAGAGATCAGGTGAACAAAGATCAGAACAATAAGTAGCGGGCCGGAAACGCGCATGTAAATCCAGCCATACTTTTCCCAGTTGGCGGCCTTACGGGACCTAGGGGAGTTAGGAATCTCAATAGTCACTGACATTTTCTTCTCCTCCTAACCAAAGACGTTCATTAGGTGGCGGGGGGCAAAAGCTACAAAGAGCACAATGGTGATTGCCATGACGACCCAGAACATCTGGTTCTGGTACTTGGCTCCTTTGCTCCAAAAGTCAATCAAAGTAATTCGAAGGCCATTTAGACCGTGGTACAAAATCGCCGCGACAAGTCCCAGCTCCGCCAACCCAATAAGAGGTGTCTTATAGGTGGCGATAACCACGTTGTAGGCCGCAGGGCTCACTCGAACCAAAGCGGTGTCGAGAACGTGAACCAGCAGGAAGAAAAAGATGGCAACGCCGGTAATTCGGTGCAAAACCCAGGACCACATGCCGACTTTTCCGCGGTATAGAGTCCCTGCTGGCATTGTTGGCACTGAACCCTCCTCGGGAACGAATTTGCTTTGAAATAAAGTCTAACCCCCAAATATTGGGGGCTCGCTCAAGCATCGAGGGTGGGCTAGGGTTTTTACTGTCATGAATAATCCCAGAAAACCAATCGACCGCTTTCACGCAATCATCCCCGCCGGGGGCGTAGGAAGCAGGCTTTGGCCTCTTTCTCGTGCATCGGCTCCTAAGTTTTTGCATGACCTAACCGGCTCTGGCCAGACGCTATTGCAAGACACCTGGGATCGTGTCACACCTCTTACTTCAGATAACCGAACCATGATTGTCACCGGATCAGCCCACGAGGAGGCTGTAAAGGCCCAGCTACCCAAGCTTTCAACTGCAAATCTGGTTATTGAGGACAGCCCGAAGGATTCAACTGCAGCCATTGCGCTCGCGGCAGCTATTTTGGCAAGGCGTGAGCCCGATGTGATCATCGGCTCTTTTGCAGCCGATCACGTGATTCAAGACGGCCCAGCCTTTAGGGCTGCCGTTGCCGAAGGTATTGAGCTTGCAGCTACTGATCGAATCGTAGTAATAGGTATCCAGCCAACCGAACCTTCTGTTGGGTTTGGCTATATCAAAACCGGTGAAGCCATCTCGGTTCCAGGCGCTCCGTCAGCTCTCACGGTGGATAAGTTTGTCGAAAAGCCAAAGCTTGACCGAGCTAAAAAGTATGTTGAGTCAGGTAAGTACCTGTGGAACGCTGGAATGTTCATAGCACCGGCGTCGCTTCTATTGCGTCAGCTTTCTAAATCAGAGCCAGAGCTTCATGCCGGCATCTTGGAGCTTGCCGCCGCCTGGGACACTGACCAGAAAGCTGCTGTCATAAAGAAGGTATGGCCGACACTCAAGAAGGTAGCCATTGATTACTCAATTGCTGAACCTGCAGCCGAGGCAGGATTAGTTGCGGTTATCCCTGGAACCTTCAGCTGGCACGATGTCGGGGACTTTGCAGCTATCGCCGAATTGCAGTCTCAGGGTCGAAAGAACAACTTGGCAGTTTTGGGTTCAGCCAGAGTTCTTTCGGATTCCTCGAGCGGAATTTTGGTTAGCGATACCAAGCGCATGATCGCGGTTATTGGACTCGAGGACGTAATCATCGTGGATACTCCGGATGCCCTTCTGGTGACCAATAAAGAAAATGCCCAAAAGGTTAAAGCTTTGGTTGACTCTTTAAAGGCCACCGGGCACGACGAGATTTTGTAGCCCACGGGGACTTTGTATCGTTTTCATCTCGAAATGGTAAACGCTTGGGCGTTGCGGCGGTTTTGGCCGAGCGTGTCGGATAACCTTTAGGGATACAAGCCAGCTGTGAAAGACATAACTGGCGTCTTAATAGGAGGAACCTAAGTGAAGCTAATTTCACGTTCAAGTGCTGCTAAGGCACTTTCACTAGCAGCTGTTTCAGCTCTAGTACTTGCTGGTTGCGCAGCTGCACCAGAAGAACCAACCGCAGAGCCAGTTGATTTTCTAGCTTGCGCAGTTTCTGACGAAGGAAACTGGAACGACAAGTCCTTCAACGAGGCTGTTTACACCGGTCTTCTACAGGCTGAGTCAGAGCTAGGCGTTCAGATTAATGCCCTAGAGTCTGCAACTCCTGAAGACTTCGAGCCAAACCTACAGGCAAGCGTTGACGCTGGCTGTGACCTAATCATCGGGGTTGGTTTCGCACTTGGCGATGCAATCACCAAGATCTCAGCAGAGAACCCAGATCTAAACTTTGCTCTAGTTGACTCAACTTCTGAGAGCACCAACGTAAAGCCATTGCTATTCGAAACTGCTGAGGCAGGTTTCCTAGCTGGTTACGCTTCGGCTGACTTCTCAACTTCAAAGACACTTGGTACTTTCGGAGGACTTCCTTTCCCATCAGTTACTGACTTCATGACCGGTTTCTACTTCGGTGCAATGCAGTGGGGTATGGACAACGACACTGAAGTTACCGTTCTTGGCTGGGACCCAGCTAACCCAGACGGTGGAGACTTCATGGGTGGATTCGCTCCAAACAACCCAGAAGGTCTAGCAATTGCTAAGACTCAGCTTCAGGCTGGTGCTGACGTTATCCTTCCTGTTGGTGGAAACCAGTTCACCTCAGTTCAGTCTGCAATCGACGAGCTAAACCCAGATGCAGCATTCCTTGGTGTTGACGTTGACGTTGCAGCTGGAAACCCAGATCTAGCGAAGTACATCCTTACCTCAATCGAGAAGAGAATGACAATCGCTACATTCGATGTAATCAAGGGCCTAGTGGATGGTGCTGCATTCGATGCAACTCCATACGTTGGAACTTTGGCTAACAAGGGTGTTGGAATCACTGCCTTCACTGACTTCGCCTCAAAGGTAAGCTCCGGTCTAGCTGACAAGCTAGTAGAGCTAGAGGCTGGAATCATTGACGGAACCTACAAGCCAAAGGGCTAGTAGCTAGAACCACTGAAGACCGGGTGTCCCTTTGGGGCATCCGGTCTTCATTTTTTTCTGTGAGAGAATATTTCCTGACCAAAACAATTTGCACATAGGAGTGCGGCATGAGACTCGAGCTAAAGGGCATCACCAAGCGATTTGGAACCCTCGTAGCTAATGACGCAATTGATCTAGTTGTTGAATCTGGCCAGATACATAGCTTGCTCGGCGAAAACGGTGCCGGTAAATCAACTCTGATGAACGTGCTTTATGGACTCTATAAAGCTGACGAAGGTCAGATTCTCTTAGATGGAAAACCTGCAGAATTTGCCGGTCCCGGCGATGCAATGGCAGCCGGTATTGGAATGGTCCACCAGCACTTCATGCTTATTCCGGTCTTTACTGTCGCCGAGAATGTTGCCCTAGGCCACGAACCAACAAAACGCGGTGGTGTGCTGGATTTGGATGCCGCTAGAGCTTTGGTTCGCAAGATTTCTGATCGATTCGGATTCGATGTTGACCCCGACGCACTCGTTGAAGATCTTCCAGTTGGTGTTCAGCAGCGAGTGGAGATCATCAAATCACTTGCCAGAGATGCCAAGGTTTTAGTCCTTGATGAGCCAACCGCTGTTCTAACTCCTCAGGAAACTGACGAGCTAATGGAGATCATGCGTGGGCTGGCAAAATCTGGAACTTCAATTGTTTTCATCACCCACAAACTTCGTGAAGTAAAGGCCGTTGCGGACAAGATCACCGTTATTCGCCAAGGCCGAGTAGTTGGCGAGGCTAAGCCGAGCACCGAAACTGCTGAGCTTGCGAGCATGATGGTGGGCCGTGATGTTGGCTTGACAGTTGATAAAAAAATTGCCGATCCGGGCAAAGTCGTGCTCAGCATTTCAGACCTTTCGGTTCTGGATGATCGCGACCAGCGAGCGGTGGATCACGTAAGTTTTGAAGTAAGAGCCGGAGAAATTCTTGCAATCGCAGGCGTGCAAGGAAATGGCCAAACCGAACTTGCAGAAGCAATCCTGGGACTTAGAGCAATTCACTCCAACGAGGGAGATATTGCAATTTCCGGCTCGAGTGTTCGGGGTAAGTCAGTTAGAAGCATTCTAGAAAAAGGTGTCGGATACGTTCCTGAAGACCGCCAGAAAAACGGTCTTATCTCTGAATTTTCTATCGCTGAGAACTTAATGCTGAACGGGTCCTTCACAAAGCCTTACGCCAATGGCTTTGGGATTGCATTTGCAACCAGAGCGCGTCTAGCTGAAGAAAGAGTCAAAGAGTTTGATGTTAGAACCACCTCTGCGCTGACTCCAGCAGGAAAGCTATCCGGAGGAAATCAGCAGAAGGTCGTTTTGGCAAGAGAGTTATCTAGAGAAGTTGACTTGCTAATTGTTTCTCAGCCAACTCGAGGTGTTGATGTCGGTTCAATCGAATTCATCCATGAGCGTCTGGTGGAAGAGCGAAACGCTGGCAAAGCTGTGCTTCTGATTTCTACCGAACTAGATGAAGTTTTGGCTTTGGCTGATCGGATAGCGGTTATGTATCGCGGTCGCATTGTCGGCATCGTTGATAACAAAACCGATCGTGCAAAACTCGGCCAGATGATGGCGGGAGTTTCAGCATGAGTAAGTCTGTAAACAAAGAGCCAATTGACTGGAATGCAGCATTCAAAGAGATTCTCTCCGGGGGAGTGACCAGGACAGTTGTTTCTGTAATTCTGGGCTTTGCTGTTGGCGCATTTTTCATGATCATTTCCAATAGAGAATTTCTCCAGAGCATGGGTTACTTTTTTGCTGACCCGCTCGCGAGCCTTAGAGCAGCAGGCGATGTGGTGGGCGCTGGCTACGGAGCATTGATCCAGGGTTCGATTTACAACCCAAACGCTGCCACCTTTGAAGGGGCAATTAGACCCCTTACGGAAACACTTCGACTAGCGGGACCGCTGATTGCCGCTGGTCTTGGAATCGGACTTGGCTTTAGGGTCGGGCTATTCAACATTGGTGGCACAGGCCAGTTAGTTTCTGGACTGATCTGGGCAACTTTTGTTGCAACCCGCATGGAGCTTCCACCGGTGATTCACTTTGTGGTCGCAATAGTTGCGGCGATTATAGGAGCTGCCCTGGTTGGTGCCTTCGTTGGATTCCTAAAGGCTCGAACCGGAGCCAACGAAGTTATCACCACCATCATGCTCAACTACATCATTGTCTCCTTCTTTAACTTCTTGTTGACTGATAACGCCTTGCTACAGGGTGAGACCGCAGGCGGCTACACAAAATCCGACCCAGCCTTCGAAACAGCTCGTCTTCCATACCTTCTTGGTGAAAGCTACGCATTGAACTTAGGGTTCGTTCTTTCAATCGCAGCTGTTGTTGTTTACTGGTGGCTGATGGAAAGATCAACAATTGGTTTCAGGCTTAGAGCGGTTGGGTTTAATCCATCGGCTGCCAAAACTGCTGGAATCAATGTGGAAAGAACATTTGTTCTTGCTCTTGGTCTTTCAGCCGCCTTTGTTGGAATTGCCGCAGCTAATCAAGCCCTTTCTTCGACAGGTGGTGTTACTCCAACCAGCCACGCTGGTATTGGATTTGACGCAATCACCGTTGCACTTTTGGGCGGTTCGTCTGCATCTGGAGTGCTGCTAGCAGGCTTGCTCTTTGGTGCATTCAAGGCCGGGTCATCAGCAATTCAGATTGTGGGAATTTCACCTGATGTTCTAGGAATTGTTCAAGGAGCAATTGTTTTGTTCATCGCGGCACCTCCTCTAATCAGGGCAATCTTTAGACTCCCGCCTCCGCAGACAACTAGTGTGCTTAGTGCTTTGAGATCCAAGCTATTTAGTCGAGGAGGCAAGAAATGAGCACTGAGACTAAAAAAGAGACCCGTGAATCGTGGAAAACCCCAACCGTTATGGGCTCCCTTGCTGCCGTTGTCTTAGTCTTTTTTGGAATCCTGGGTAAACCAGAGTCAGTCGCTTTTGAATTGACCGGAGTTAGAGAAGCTGTTCAGCTACCTAACATCGATGTTCCCTCGAACGTGCTTGGAATCGCATCGGGTATTTTGTTGCTGGCGATAGCAGGTTTTGTAGCTTGGCAGGTAGCTAAGAACATCCGCTCTTCAATTTGGCTTTCCATTATCTTTGGGGCAATTGCTCTGGTTGCTCTTCTTGGATGGCTTGCTGGCGGGCAAGTGGTGCCGGTGGCATTTATTCTGGGCTCCGCACTGGTCCTCGCGGTCCCAATCATGCTTGGCGCTATGGCTGGAGTTATGAGCGAGCGAGTCGGTGTTGTAAACATCGCAATCGAGGGACAGCTGCTTACCGGTGCATTTATGGCATCGGTTGTTAGCACTCTGACTGGAAATCAGATCATTGGAATCATCTCAGCGATGATCACAGCCGCACTTTTCTCGGCTGTGCTAGCGGTATTCGCAATTCGCTTCTTGGCACAGCAGATTATCGTCGGTGTTGTTTTGAACGTACTGGCCATTGGAATTACAAACTTCCTTTACCAGCAGTGGGTAACCGAAGATGAGTCAGCAACCAACAGCCCTGGAACGCTACCTATTATTCACATTCCTTTCCTTGGAGATATCCCAGTTATTGGGCCAGTGCTATTCCAGAACCGCATTACGGTTTGGCTTGCAATCGCGATAGTTATCGTTTTGTGGTTTGTGTTATTCAAGACCAAGTTAGGGCTTCGAGCTCGAGCCGTTGGAGAAAATCCACTCGCTGCTGACACAGTTGGTATCAACGTTGGCCGCACTCGTTTTTGGTGGGTGACTCTTGGAGGTCTTCTTGCAGGTTTAGGAGGAGCAGCGCTAACTATCGGTAGCTCTGGATCGTTCGGACGAGAGATGTCTGGTGGTCTTGGATTCATCGCTCTTGCTGTTGTTATCTTGGGACGCTGGCACCCAGGATATGCAACGGCAGCTGCACTGCTGTTTGGCTTCTCGATTATCTTGAGAGTTTGGGCAAACCAGGTAAGTCCTGGAATCCCAACAAATTTCATCACAATGGTTCCTTACATCGTGACAATAATTGCCGTGGTTGGCTTTGTTGGTCGCTCCAGACCGCCGGCTGCCGACGGTATTCCATATGTGAAGGGCTAGAAATGAGCATTGATTGGAACACTCTCAAGCAAGAGGCCATCACCGCAATGAAAAAGGCATACGTGCCTTACTCAAAGTTTCCAGTGGGAGCCGCTGCTCTGACAGACGATGGCCGCATTGTTTCAGGATGCAACATTGAGAATGCTTCCTATGGTGTGACGCTGTGCGCTGAATGCTCGTTGGTATCTGATCTGTTTCGAACCGGCCCTGGCAAGTTAGTTGCCTTTTACTGCGTCGACAAGCACGAGAACATCTTGATGCCTTGTGGCCGCTGCCGCCAGCTTCTCTTCGAGCACTCGGCCCCTGGCATGCTGCTCGAGACTGTCTCGGGTATCAAAACCATAGAAGAAGTGCTGCCTGATGCCTTTGGGCCTCGAGAGCTGAACGAGCGTTCGTGACCAATTTCGACGCGGTTGACCTGATCATCGCCAAACGCAGCCAGCAGGAGCTTTCGAAAGAAGCCATTGACTGGCTGATTGAAAACTACACAGCTGGCAAAGTAGCTGACGAGCAGATGTCGGCAATGGCGATGGCAATTCTTTTGAACGGAATGAACCGTCGTGAAATCAAAGATCTCACCCTGGCCATGATTGCCTCGGGGGAGACACTGAACTTTGAATCACTCGGTGTCCCAACAGCGGATAAGCATTCAACCGGTGGAGTCGGTGACAAAATCACACTTCCACTTGCACCGCTGGTTGCTGTCTTTGGAGTTGCAGTTCCTCAGCTTTCTGGCCGTGGTCTTGGACACACCGGAGGAACACTAGACAAACTCGAATCAATCCCAGGTTGGCGAGCGAATTTATCAAATGAGGAAATGAAAAAACAGCTGCAGGAAGTTGGTGCAGTTATTTGCGCGGCAGGCTCTGGCCTTGCGCCAGCCGACAAGAAGCTCTACGCCCTTCGTGATGTAACCGGAACCGTGGAGGCAATTCCACTTATTGCAAGCTCAATCATGAGCAAGAAAATTGCTGAAGGAACCGGCTCACTAGTGCTGGATGTGAAGGTCGGATCTGGTGCCTTTATGAAGGAGCTTTCAAAGGCTCGCGAGCTAGCTGAAGTTTTGGTCCAGCTCGGTAAAGACGCAGGAGTGAAAACTTCTGCACTGCTCACGGACATGTCCACTCCTCTTGGACTAAAGGTTGGAAATGCTCTGGAGGTTGAGGAATCGGTTGAAGTTCTTGCCGGTGGCGGACCTGCCGATGTGGTTGAAATCACAATCGCGTTGGCAACCGAGATGCTCACTCTTGCTGGCAAGCCCGATGCGGATGTTGCAGGAGCACTAAAGGATGGTCGCGCTATGGATAAGTGGCGCGCGATGATTAGCGCTCAAGGCGGAGACCCTGATGCCAAACTCCCTGTCGCCAAAGAATCACAAACCGTCAAGGCAAGCTCAAACGGAGTAATCACCAAGCTCGACGCACTTTCAGTTGGTCTTGCTTCTTGGAGATTGGGAGCCGGACGTGCCAGAAAAGAAGACCCAATTCAGTTTGGTGCCGGGGTCACTTTGCATGCTCAGCTAGGCGATACCGTAAAGGCGGGAGATCCGCTTTACACGCTACACACCGATGAACCGGCTCGTTTCCAGCGCGCATCCGAGACAATCGGGAATGCTTATAGCATTGAGGCTCAAGCAGTGGTTGCTAG
>JBILXL010000077.1:0-5048 GCA_044378505.1 Rhodoluna sp.
CTTGCTGGTTAGAACCGTGATTGTTCCATCCCTTGCATTCATCACCGGAAAATACTTCTGGTGGCCAAATCACAAAAAAGCTAAGGCTTAGAGCTTCAACCAAACTGTTTGGTCGTGCTCAAGCACGCCGTCAATAGTTAGATCATGCTGCGTTGTGACAAGTAGCTTCCCGGCAGGAACATTCACCGAGTCCGGACCAAAGTTTGACAACACCAAAACATCGTTGTTGATGTAGGCAAGCGTTGATTCGGATGAGTGCTCTGGGGCAAACCTGAATTCACCTGAACCAAGTAAGTGTTCCTTGCGGAGCTTGATCAAGCGCTTGTAAAGCTCAAGTGTTGAACCGGCAACGCCTTCTTGCAGGTCTCTGGCATATCTTGCGTAGCTTTCTGGTTGTGGCAACCAAGATTTACCCGTTGAGCTAAATCCGCGGGATGCGCCACCATTTGCTTCCCAAGGAATAGGAACGCGACAACCGTCGCGTCCGACTCTTTCGCCTTTGGTTCTAAACCAGGTCGGGTCTTCGCGATACTTGCCATCAAGAGTGGTGTGCTCTGGAAGACCAAGCTCTTCGCCTTGGAAAATATAGGAACTGCCGGGTAGGCCCAGCATGAATGCAGTTGCGGCACGACCTTTTCTAAGCCCAATTGCCTCGTCGGGCTGCTCATGGTCAGGACCAATTCCATCGCCCTGTGGTGGGACACCCGAAAGACCGTAGCGAGAAACGTGTCGAATCACATCATGATTTGAAAGTACCCAAGTCGAGGGAGCTCCGACCTTGCCAAATTCAGCTAGCGAATCGGTAATGACATTAATCAAACCTGCTTTGTTCCAGCCAGTTCCCAAATAGCCAAAGTTGAAAGTCTGGTGGTACTCATCTTCCCTTACCCACTTTGCCATTCGAGAAAGTGGAAGTACCCAAGCTTCAGCACACATCACCCGATCGTCATACTCATCGAAAATCTTTCTCCAGCTGCGGATGATCTCGTGAACACCGTCTTGGCCCCAGAACGGGTGCTCAGTTTCCTGATCACCAACTGTTTGGGAAACTGGAACCTGGACGTCTGGGAGACCTTTTGCTTTGACCATGCCGTGGGCTACGTCAACTCTGAAACCAGCCACACCTTTGTCTAGCCAGAACCTCAACACATCCTCAAACAGCGCATGAACTTTTGGGTTCTCCCAGTTGAAGTCGGGCTGCGATGAATCAAAGATGTGTAGGTACCACTGGCCGGGTGTGCCATCGGGATTAGTAGTTCTGGTCCAAGCGTTTCCGCCAAATACCGATTCCCAGTTATTCGGAGGCAGTTCGCCGTTAGCTCCTTTTCCGTCTCTAAAGATGTACATCTCGCGTTCTTTCGAGCCCGGGGCAGCGCTCAGTGCAGCCTTGAAAAGCTCATGCTCTTCAGAGGAATGATTAGGAACTAGGTCAACAATAATTTTTAGGTCAAGACTCTTCGCCTTAGCTAAGAGATCATCAAAGTCTTGGTTTGTGCCAAAAAGCGGATCAATGCTTTTGTAGTCGGATACGTCGTAGCCGGCATCTTTCTGAGGGGATTTGAAAAACGGAGAAAACCAGATTGCGTCAATACCTAAGGACTTGAGTGATTCGAGCCTGGCCGTGGTTCCAACTAGATCCCCAATTCCATCACCATTGCCATCGGCAAAGGAGCGAGGGTATATCTGGTAGATGACAGCAGTTCTCCACCACTTAGGAGACTTGATTGATTTGTGCAAGACGGTAGATTCCATGCGATAAAGCTTAGAACAATTGATAACGGCCTTTGAGCGCTTAGAACGGTCCGGTTGACCTTCAGATTAGAGCGAAGAGGCGGCAGCAAATCGTTTGCCAGCCATAAACCAAAGGTGGTAATCTCGTACGGTTGCTTGTCGATGTGCTTAGGCAACACCAATAACCGCCCCGATAGCTCAGTGGTAGAGCACTTCCATGGTAAGGAAGGGGTCGACAGTTCAATCCTGTCTCGGGGCTCGACTTATTTAAAGAAGCCACAAAAGGATAAGTCCCCGGCGGGGTAGCTCAGGTGGTTAGAGCACACGACTCATAATCGTGGGGTCGCGGGTTCGAGTCCCGCCTCCGCTACCAGTTCAACCATGGCCTAAAACCCTTACCTCTAAAGCGCCATCTCGGCTCTACAGTTAAACAATGGTCAATCCACAAATCGAGGGCAAAACCTATCCTCGAACAGCTTCCTATCTAGTCGGTCGCGAAAAGATTCGCGAGTTCGCCAAAGCTGTCTACTCAAAAAACCCAGCCAACCTGGACCTAGATGCTGCCAAGGCGCTTGGATACAAAGACCTAATTGCCCCGCCAACATTTGCTGTTGTTATCCAAGAGCGCTCGCTAACCACGGTGTTGGCAGATAAAGAAGCAGCCATCGATTTTTCTCGTGTGGTGCACGGCGATCAGAGGTTCATCCACGTCAGGCCAATAGTTGCAGGCGATGAGCTAACAAGTGAGCTCAAGGTAGCCAGCGTAAAAACCCTTGCTGGAAACTCAATGGTCACCTTCGAAACCCAAATCTTTGATTCAGGCAACTTCCTGGTCTGCACAGCCATCTCAACACTTGTTGTTAGGGGCCAAGCGTGAACCTAACCATTGGCCAAGATCTTCCGGCAAGAAGCTTCAAGATAACCCGTGACTCACTGGTTCGCTACGCCGGCGCCTCAGGAGATTTCAATCCAATTCACTACCGTGATGATTTCGCGCAGGCAGTTGGCCTTCCAGGGGTTTTAGCCCACGGCATGCTCACCATGGGACTAGCTGTTCAGACCGTGGTGGATTTTGTTGGCGACTCCGGCAAGATACTTGATTATCAGGTGAGATTTACTAAGCCCGTTCTCGTTGATGCCAAAACCGGTGCCACGGTAGAAGTATCTGCCAAGGTCATCGAAATCGATGAAGAGTCAAAGACAGCCCGCATTGACCTAACCGCTGTTTGCGCTGAGCTAACAGTTCTCGGTAAGGCCCAAGTAAGGGTGAAGATTTGATTCAGCCGCTCAAAGAACTAACTTCGATGCGCGTTGGCGGAGTGCCGGCAAGCATCACGGTTTGTTCAACTCGCGAGCAGCTGATTGAAAAAGCTCAAGAGATTTGGTCCACCGGCGATGACTGGATCGCACTAGGCGGCGGAACAAACTTGGTCTTTGCTGAAGATGTTTCTAACCTGCACGTAATTCAGATCAAAACCAGTGGCATTGAAAAAACCAAACTCGATGGCAAACAGGTTTGGAAAATCCAAGCTGGTGTTGACTGGGATGAACTGGTTGCCGAAAGCGTTGCGGCAGGCTTAGCTGGCATTGAAGGCATGAGCGGCATTCCTGGAACTTGTGGTGCAGCACCGGTGCAAAACATCGGAGCCTACGGTCAGGAACTAAGCGATGTGTTCTTGCGAGCAGAGTTTTTAGATTACGAATCCGGAGAAGTCGTGATTTTGGAACCAAGAGATTTAAAGTTTGGCTATCGCGATAGCGCAATCAAGCGCGGAAGAAGTGGCATCATCACCTGGATTGAGCTTGAGCTAATTGACCTAGAAGGACTTTCCCGTCCGCTTTACTCAGGCCAAATAGCCGGTGCATTGAATTCGGAAATGGGCAAGCACGTAAGCCTGAAAGACGTGCGCGATTCAGTGCTGAAACTGCGCGCAGCCAAGGGAATGGTGTTGGATCCGCAGGATCCAAACTCAGTTAGCTGCGGAAGTTTCTTTACTAACCCGATCGTTAGCGACACCTTTGCAAGAACCATTTCTTCTGATGCACCGAAGTGGGAAACCCAAGAAGACGATGGACTAACTGTGAAGCTATCTGCTGCGTGGCTTATCGAACAAGCTGGCATCGGCAAAGGCTTTAGCTTGGCTGGCTCAAATGCCGCAATTTCTTCTAAGCACGCACTGGCGATTGTGAACAAGGGTGGAGCAACCGGCGAGCAGATTGCAGAGCTTGCAAGATACATTCAGGAGCGAGTGGCAGCGAAGTTTGGAATCAATTTAGTTCCCGAGCCAAACCTGATTGGTTTTAGCGTTTAGCTAGTTGAAAAGCTTCTGCAGACGCTGGATGCCTTCAGTAATCTGGGCATCGCCAAGGGCGTAGCTCATACGAACATAACCGGATGGACCAAAAGCTTCGCCAGGAACCAGAGCAACTTCAGCTGCATCAAGAATGTAATCGCAAAGCTCAAGGGATGTGTTGATTACCTTGCCACCCCAGCTCTTACCCAGAAGTCCTCGAACATCTGAATAAACATAGAAGGCA
Organism: Rhodoluna sp.; assembly: GCA_044378505.1. Taxonomy (GTDB): domain Bacteria; phylum Actinomycetota; class Actinomycetes; order Actinomycetales; family Microbacteriaceae; genus Rhodoluna. Next base: position 4,270 of record JBILXL010000077.1, read on the forward strand.
CCCTCAGGCATCGGAGCAATCCAGCCGTTGATCTTGGATAGTTCAGCAACAGCCAAGTGACGACGCCGATCAAATGCGTCGACCATTGCCTTGATTTCATCTTGTGGACCGGTCAGCGCAGCGATAGCTGCGCGCTGGGCAATGTTGTTCACGTTCGATGACAGGTGTGACTGTAGGTTTGCTGCTGCCTTCATGGCATCAAGCGGTCCTGCCATCCAACCAAGCCTCCAACCGGTCATTGCGTAAGATTTTGCAACACCGTTGACCATGATGGTTAGATCCTTCATTGCTGGAACTAACTCGGTGATTGAGTAAGCGCGCTTGCCGTCATAGATAACGTTCTGGTAGATCTCATCCGAAACAACCCAGATCTCGTTCGCCAGTGCCCACTCGCCAATGGCTTTGATCTGCTCTTTCGAGTAAACAGCTCCGGTTGGGTTTGCCGGTGAGCCAAGCAGCATCGCTTTGGTCTTTGGAGTTCTTGCAGCCTCAAGCTGTTCGACGGTGACCAGGTAGCCCTGGTCGCTGCCAGCAAAAACCTCAACTGATTTTCCTCCGGCGAGCGCGATTGCCTCAGGATAAGTAGTCCAGTAAGGAGAAGGCAAGATCACTTCGTCGCCTGGATCTAGCAGAACTGCAAAGGCTTGGTAAACGGCCTGCTTGCCACCGTTTGTGACAATCACCTGGGCAGCTGTTATTTCGGTGCCTGAGTCAGCCAAAGTCTTTTTGGCAATGGCTTCACGAAGCTCTGGAAGGCCAACTGCCGGGGTGTAGCGGTG
>JBILXL010000078.1:0-5029 GCA_044378505.1 Rhodoluna sp.
GCAGGCTCACCTAGTTGCAGCAGTTGAGAGTGTTTTGTCCCAGAACTATCCCGGCTCACTTGAGATTGTGCTCGCGGTAGGTCCTTCGATTGACCAAACAGACCGAGTAGCAAAAGAACTTGCCGCAAAGTACCCAAACATAAAACTGATTGAAAACCCTAAGGGTCTTACAACCTCGGGTCTGAATTTGGCAATTGCACATTCTTCTAGTGATGTGATCATTCGCGTTGATGCGCACAGTGAGCTTGCCGAAGGATACATCTTGCGCGGTGTAGAGATTTTGCAAGAGAGCGGATCAGTTCTTGTCGGGGGAGTTATGAGCGCGGTTGGCAAAACCGCGCTTCAAAACGCGGTTGCATTTGGCTACGGCTCAAGGTTTGGCCTCGGTGGAGGTAGCTATCACGTCGGCGGCAAAGCCGGTGAAGCCGAGTCTGCTTACTTAGGAATTTTCGATGCCAAAGCCCTAAAGGCAGTTGGTGGGTACGACGAGAAAATCATTCGTGGCGAGGACTGGGATCTCGCTCAGCGACTAAAGGCTGCAGGCGGCAAGGTTTGGTTTAGTCCTGAACTAGTTGTGAAGTATTGGCCACGATCAAATATCAAGGCGCTGGCTTGGCAGTTTTACTCAACCGGAGTTTGGCGCGGAGAACTAACTCGTCGAGCACCAGGCAAAGCATCACTTAGATACTTTCTTCCCCCGCTGGCACTTTTGACACTGGCGACCTTAATGATGCTTGCAAGCCTTGGAATTATTGGCGAGCTGGAGCTGATTATCCCAGTGGCGCTCTATCTTTTGGTTTTGAGCTTTGCCTCAGCAACTGCGAAGCAGCTTGGAATTTCTGATCGCCTCGCAATCTTTGTTGCACTGCCGGTTATGCACTTAAGCTGGGCCGCTGGGTTTTGGGTTGGACTTATCTTTGGAGCTAGAAAAACTGTTGATGCGGGAGATAAGAAGTGAAGTACTCGCCCTCTCGAATTCTTGGCGCACTGCGCAGACGTCAACTCGATTGGTTTCGGGGATCGATCTATCGCTTCTTTAGCAGTGCAAAACTTTCTGACAGCATCCTGTTTGAATCCTTCCAGGGCAAGGTAATCGGCGATAACCCTTACGCAATTTTCCAAGAAGTACTTTCCCGAAACCCGAGCTTTGAACTGCTGTTTACTGTTAGCTCAAAAACCAAAGCACCCGAAGGTGCCAAAGGGGTTCGGCACGGATCATTTGCTTGGCTGAAAGCACTGGCTAGCTCGAAGGTGCTTGTAAACAACACAAATTTCCCGGGATATTTTAGAAAGCGTTCTGGACAGACTTACATTCAAACCTGGCACGGAACGCCTTTGAAGCGATTAGGTCGCGACATAGCTGATGTTGTTCCTACTGGTAGTTATCTTCGGATGATGGATCGGGAAGCTTCCTACTGGGACTATCTTGTTTCACCAAGTGCCTACTGCAGTGAAATCTTCCCAAACACCTTTGGCTACAAAGGAACCATTTTGGAAACTGGTTATCCGAGAAACGATATCTTGATCAACCAGGCATCAAAGCGGGATTTGATTAGGCGTTCGCTAGGAATCGCTGATGGCCAGCAAGTTGTGCTGTATGCGCCGACCTGGAGAGACTCCCAAAGAACCGCTACTGGAAATTGGAAACCGGTGAACTTTCTTCCAGGCTCGCTGGGGGATAACGTAACGGTTTTGTTCCGAGGCCACACCAACACCCACTCGGCACACACTGCACAAGTTGCTCGGGGAACAATTGATGTCACGAATTACAAAAACGTCGCGGAGTTGTATTTGGCTGCTGATGTTCTGGTGACTGATTACTCATCTTCTATGTTTGATTTTTCCGTCACCGGAAAGCCGATGATATTCTTGGCTCCTGACTTTGATGACTACGTTGCAAAAAGAGGTTTCTACTTTGACTTCGAGCAACTTGCCCCAGGACCGATCTTGAGAGATTCTTCATTCCTGAGAAAAGCCTTAGAGAGTATTGATAGCCAAAGAGCCGAGTATGCGCAGCGTTATTTGGCTTGGCAAATGAAGTTCAACAAACTAGAGGACGGATTAGCTTCGAAGCGTGTGGTGGATGCAACACTCACCGCGTTTCACAGCCTCTTTTCAGAACATTAAACCTAGACTTTAGAGTGTCTAGGAGTTGAGCCATGAAGCGGACCCTTTTAATCACCACAACATTGGTTGCTGTTGCAACCTTGGCTGGTTGCGCCTTGTTTTACCCAAACCTTGGAAGCAATGAGACCCCAAGCGACCCGATGGATCCAACCCCTAGCGCCTCTGAAACCACCCCCACCCCGACCGCATCCGAAACTCCAACAGTTGCCCCAAAGGAGCTGGCTAAGCCTCGGGTTTTGTTCTATGAAATTGTCGGCACCAATCTTCAGGTCATCGGTGAAGTGGTTAACTTTGCTGAAGACGGCGGAGAGTGCATCATCACTTTTTACTCCGGGAATACCCCAATTGTCATGGAACGAGTTCCAGCTGAGCACAACGTCAGTACCACTCAGTGCTACCCGTTAACAACTGCACTTTCCAGACTTCCAAAAGGAATGGTTGATGTAGTTATCGGATACGAATCTGCAAAGTACGCAGGGGAGTCTGAAAAGCTTCAGGTGATTATTCCCTAATGTTTAAATCTCTCGGAAAGTTTTGGGCTGCCGTAACGGTAATGACAGTTACCGTTTTCGGCCTAGTTGCCATACCTTCTGAGCAAGAGCCAGCTGCCGCCCTGAACGGTTCCATGTTTGATCCGGGCCTAATCATTAGCGACAGCGTGTTTTATGACTTTGGAACAATGTCGGTCGCAGACATTCAGAGATTTCTAGATGGAAGAGTTGCTGCCTGCAGGGCAGCTGCCGATCGGCCAGGTTGTATAAAGGATTACCGTCTAAGCACTCCCGGAGCTACAGGGTCACCTGGAAGATGTGAATCTGTTCCAGCAAAATCCAACATCACTGCAGCAGAGCTTATTTATGACATCGCACGTGCGTGTGGGATTAACCCGCGAGTGATTCTGGTCAAACTACAAAAAGAGCAAGGACTAATCACCTCAACTGACCCAAGCCCGAGAGCATATGATTTTGCATTGGGAATGGACTGCCCCGATAGTCCAAGTGGTTGTAGCGCGGCATCGGCAGGATTTTTCTGGCAGCTGTATAAAGGTGTTGGACAGCTGAACTGGTATAGCAACCCAGCCGGTTCTTTCACTTGGCTCAGACCTGGCTCTGTTATCTCAAGGCCTTACTATCCAAACCGCCCAAGTTGTGGATCGCAGTCCTTTACTCTTCAGAACAAAGCAACTGCGGCTCTTTACTACTACACCCCGTACGTTCCTAACCAGGCAGCACTGACTAACCTCTACTCAACCGGTGATAGCTGTAGCTCATACGGAAACAGAAACTTCTGGAGATTCTTCTCAGACTGGTTCGGCTCCCCAATCGGTGGAGGCTTCCTATTGAAGGCCGCTAAGGGAGACACCTACTTTATTGTCGACGAGGTCAAGTACCGAGTGCCTGACTCGGTGCTACTTTCCTCGATGGCACCACTTGGTCCAATTGGTGAAATTTCCAAAGACTACCTAGACAGCTTTGTCACCATGGGGGATATGACCCCACTGATTAAAAATGCAACCGCCGATCGTTACTGGTTTGTCGATAACGGTAAGCGCGTGAGTTTTACAACCTGTGAGCAAGTTGCCTCATTCGGTTTGAACTGTGGTTCTGCAGTGACTGTGACCAGCACCCAGTTCACCGCACTAGCAAATGGTGGAGAAGTCACCAACGTGGTTGTTGGTGCAAGCAATGACCGCTACCTGGTTGAAGCTGGTCAACTTCGTGAGATTCTGAACGATGCCTCCGCTGCTGAAGCAAGCTTGCCGTTGACGGCCTCATCGCCAATTAGAAGAGAAGCTTTGAACTATCTTCCAATTGGAGCGCCGATCGCCAGCAACGGTTCCCTAGTTGGCAACCGTGAAACCGGTGCACTTGGAGTTGTCGCCGACGGCAGCTTCTTCGGAATTGATCCTGCTACCGCTGCCGATGTCAACTTTGGAGTTTGGTTCAAGGGAGCCGGTTCAACCCTGAGCACCCAAAGTATTCAAGCCCTGAGCGTTGGACCAGTTATCCAATCAATCGTTGCCAATGCTGCGGGAGCCCAGTATCTATTGACCCCTGCTGGAAAACGTCTGATTCAAGACACCGAGAACTGGATTGAGAAACCGACAGTGCTTCCTGCATCGGTTCTGGATCTAATCCCTACCGTTGCCGAAGAACTGGTGACTCCTGCGGTGGTACGTTCCACCGCCAACGACACTTTGTTTTTGGTAAACGACGGTGAGCTTCGTCCTATTCAAACCTCTGACCGCAAAGCAGTTAGGGCAAGTCTTGAAGAAAACACCGTGCACCGCATCTCGCCTTCAGCTCTAAGCCAGATGCGCAAGGGCAGTCAGGTTATTCCTCCCGGCGCTTTGGTTCGAGTCGGCGGCACAAACTTCCTAGTCGATGGCCTAAGCCGGCTGTATAAGATTCCAAGCACCGAACAGGCTCGAGCACTTGGGCTTAGCTCAGCCAGGACAGTCAAGAAATCCGCTGTTTCTTCTTACGAGAGAGCCGGAAGCCTGTCGGGAATTAAGGTCACTTGCAGCGCACAACCGCATTTGGTTGTTGCTGGAAAACTAGTTCGCGTTAGCGAAGCAACTTTCTCACAGTACCCAACCACAGCGCACGAACTAGATCCTGGCACCTGCGCTGCGTTGTCGATCTCTGATTCGCCAGGCTCAAGATTTATCCGAACCTCATCAGGTCAATACTTCCTAGTTGAAGCTGGGGAGAAAAGACCAATCGCGAGCAAAGCTCGCTACGTTGCCCTAAAGGGCTCTGGTCCAAGCGCGATTGCTGTTGATGCCGTATTCGCCGCTAGAGTGCCAACCGGTTCAAAAGTTGGCGCTGGAACAGCTGTTGTTAGTGACAGCGTTGCTGCTGCTCCGACTCCTGTGGCAACTCCGACACCGGTCAAACCA
>JBILXL010000011.1:0-16697 GCA_044378505.1 Rhodoluna sp.
CGAAATTAATTCTTGCCGGACGCCACAACGCTCTAAATGCTGCGGGAGCGGTCGCGACGTTGGTGAGCCTTGGTTTTGATTTTCAGGCGTCAGTTATCGAGGTCGCAAAATTTGAAGGAACAGAGCAAGGTTCGAGCTTCACGGGCAAGAGCGGGGTGTTAGCGTCTATGACGATTTCGCTCATCATCCAACTGAAGTGCAGGCGGCTCTAAATGGCGCTAGAGCGGTTGTTGGTTCTGGCAAGCTCATAACTGTTTTTCAGCCACACCTTTATTCACGCACCAGATTGTTTGCCAAAGAGTTCGCTCAGGTGCTGGCCGAAAGTGATGAAGTGGTCTTGCTGGATATCTATGCAGCCCGTGAAGATCCAGAACCTGGTGTCACAGGTGAGCTGATTTTGAACAACTTTTCCGACCAGTCAAGAATTCACTACGCCCCGAACTGGGAAGAAGCATCAGCTAAGGCGGCGAGTTTGGCCGACTCGGGAGATTTCATCGTAACCATGGGTTGCGGCGATGTTTATCGCATGGTTCCTCAGCTTCTTCAAGCACTAAAGAAGAGTTAGTAGATTGAAGCGCCCCGGTTCGAAAAAGCTTCCTGGAGAAAAACTCCAAAGGCAACGGCTTAATACTTTGGCTAAAGCACCCAGGCGTATAACTCAGCGAGAGCTAGATAACTCACTTATTGGTCGGATGGTTTCATCCAGACGCGCAAAACGCATCATTGCATCGATCAGTGTTGGTTCAATAGCTATCCTGCTGGCTATAGTCGCAGGCGCAACTTTCTCTCCGGCTTTAGCCATCAAGGAGATTTACGTCACGGGTACCGAGCGAATTCAGCCAGAACTAATTTCAAAGGCACTCCAGGGACACATCGGAACTCCTTTGCCACTTCTGGACGAGAAGGAGGTAGCTAAATCGTTAGCTAGCTTTGCCCTCATTGAGTCATTTTCTGCAACTGCCGTGCCGCCAAATGGTTTGCAGGTAAAGATTTCAGAGCGCCAGGCAATCAGCGTTGTTGCAGTCAAGGGCGAGCGTTGGCTTTATGATCCAGCGGGGGTCAAGGTGGCCCAGGCGAACGGTTCCGAGGAATTACCTGAAATTCAAATAAGTGAAGAACCTAGGAACTCGCAGCGCTATAGAAACGCGATCGAAGTGCTAATGGCACTTCCCGAGGATTTACTGCATCAAGTTGAGTTCATCGAGGCTCGTTCAAAGGACGATGTTCAGATGAGCCTCAGAACTTCTCGCGAACAGAGGATTATTTGGGGCGACAGTTCCGATTCGGTTCTAAAGTCAAAGGTGCTTCAGGCTTTGATGGCCAATCACCGAAAAACCCAATCGGTGACCTTTGACGTTTCCTCGCCAAACGCACCGGTTGTGCGATTCGACAACTTTTAGACACGCCCGTACCCGTTACGCCACAAAAGGACCATCTAGGCCTATTTTTTTGGCGCGGAGTTCAAAAAGCCGTAGAGCTTAAGGCTAAAGCTGAGCTTGAGGGTTTGTAATTTCGCAGTGACTTGCAAAAGTCACGGCTGTCGATTTGAAGGAGCATCATGGGTTTGAACCAAAACTACCTGGCCGTTATCAAGGTCGTTGGAGTTGGTGGAGGTGGAGTCAACGCACTCAACCGCATGATCGAATCTGGCTTGCGCGGTGTGGAGTTCGTTGCAATCAACACTGACGCACAAGCTCTGCTGATGAGCGAGGCTCACGTGAAGCTGGATATCGGAAGAGACTTGACTCGTGGACTTGGAGCAGGAGCTGACCCAGAAATCGGTAAGCGTGCTGCTGAGGATCACGAAGAAGAAATAGAGGCCGCTCTTCGTGGCTCAGACATGGTGTTCGTCACCGCCGGTGAAGGCGGAGGAACTGGAACCGGTGCTGCACCGATTGTTGCCCGTGTTGCTAAGCGCGTCGGTGCTCTAACTGTTGGAGTAGTCACTAAGCCATTTGGTTTTGAAGGTAAGCGCAGAATGCAGCAAGCTGAGCGCGGAATCGAAGCTATTCGCGCCGAAGTAGACACGTTGATTGTTGTTCCAAACCAGAGACTTCTCGAAATCGCAGACAAATCAGTTTCTGTAGTGGATGCTTTTAAGACGGCTGACGATGTGCTTCGTGCCGGTGTTCAGGGAATCACTGATTTGATCACTACTCCTGGACTAATCAACTTGGATTTCGCCGATGTGAAGTCAGTTATGCAAGGTGCAGGTTCTGCCTTGATGGGTATTGGTACTGCTAAGGGTGAGGACCGCGCAATCCGTGCAGCCGAGATGGCAGTTTCTTCTCCGCTGCTTGAGTCCAGCATCGATGGCGCTCACGGTGTTCTACTTTTGGTTCAGGGAGCCTCCGATCTTGGTCTTCACGAAATTGACGAAGCAGCAAGACTGGTTCAAGAAGCCGTTAGCCCAGAAGCGAACATCATCTACGGAACCACAATCGATGACACGCTTGGCGACGAAGTTCGCATCACGGTTATTGCTGCTGGTTTCGACGGTGGCTTCCCGAAAGCACGCAAGAGCCCAAGAACAGTTTTCGCAGAAGTTGAGCAACCACTTCCTCCAGTTGTTCCAGTTGCGGCACCTGTTGTTGAGTCAATCTCATTCTTCGACACTCCAGCAATCGAGATCGCAGAGGAGCCATTGCCAATGCCGGTTCAGTCTTTTTCGATGGACTACGCCGCAGATCTTGACATTGAAATCGATCAGTCACCCTCTCTACCAAAGCGACCGCAGACTGCTGATGGCACCTTCGGTGACGACCTCGACATTCCTGAGTTCCTCAGAGGTTAATTGACCGAGCTTGGCCAGCGCTACCAAGCAATCGTTGATTCAATAGCGACTGCAGCGAGTTCGGCCAATCGAGATTCAAAACAGATCACGCTCGTTGTGGTGACCAAAAACCACCCTCACCAGTTGGTTCACGATCTTCTGGCACTGGGTGCTAGAGATTTTGGTGAAAACCGGGACCAGGAAGCAGGCCCCAAGGCCAAGCAGATTGCTTCCGAATCCAATGAGCGGTTCAATTGGCACTTTATTGGCCAGCTTCAAACCAACAAGGTCAAATCGGTTCTTGAGTATGCCGACTTTCTTCATTCGCTAGATAGACCCTCCTTGCTTGACGAACTTCAAAAACGCACAGTCGAGCGCGAGAATCCGCTCAAGGTCTTTGTCCAGGTCAACATGACCGACGATCTAGAGCGAGGAGGAGTAAAACCAGAAGATCTGATGGCCTTTGCCGAGCGAGTGCTATCTAGTACAGGGCTTGAGCTAGTTGGCTTGATGGGGGTTGGAGGCCTTGAGGTGGCCCCAGAGCTCGAGTTTGAAAGACTGGCCGCATTGTCAGTCGAGCTACAAAAGCTTGCTCCAGGGGCGAACAGGCTCTCAATGGGCATGTCGGGGGACTTTGAAACAGCTATTGCTTATGGCGCGACACACTTGCGAATAGGTACCGCAATAACGGGTAATCGGCCTACTTAGCCATATTCTTAGAGAAGTTAAACCCCAGGAGGAACTAATGGCCGGAATACTACAGCGCAGCATGGAATTTCTCGGATTTGCCGAGGAGTCCAACGAGCTGCCAACTCGCCAGGATTCAGTGTCTACTGCAGCGCGCCCTGCTCGCGTAATGAGCCCGCGACCTCGTCGCGGATCAAATGATGTCGCGGAGATTTTCACCATCGAGCCAAAGTCTTACGAAGAGGCGCCAATGGTTGCAGCTCACTACCGAATTGGAATTCCAGTGATTGTGAACATGGGAGAGATGAGCGAAGTTGAGTCTCGTCGCATGCTTGATTTCATGCTTGGACTAAAAGAGGGTCTAGAAGGCCACATGCGTCGCGTGACTCCAAAGGTATTTTTGCTGACCCCAACCCACGTTGCAGTAAACGAGGAGCAGGCGGCAGAGAGCACCAGCGAGGTTGACGAGCTTCTAGTTCGTCCATAGGTTCCGCTATGGGACTTATCGCTCTAATTGTTTATTGGGCGCTGCAGCTTTACTTCTATGCACTTATTGGCCGCTTAATTCTTGATCTGCTGATGTCCGTGAATCCAGCGTTTCGGCCCAAGGGCATACTGTTGCCGGTTGCAGAGATTATCTTCACCTTGACCGACCCCCCGCTTCGGTTCTTGAGGCAATATATAAAGCCGGTACGCATGGGCGCCATTTCTTTGGATTTTGCCTGGACGGCACTGGTGCTGGGCGTAGTGTTCGCACAATCTCTGGTTCGCGGCCTCATATAGCGAGCCAATTCATCTTGGGTTAGGCTTTTAGAAAGTTCGGCCCAAGCTGGCCAATCGAAAGAGGAAGACAGTAATGCCACTAACTCCAGAAGATGTTGTCAATAAGAGGTTCCAGCCAACCAAGTTTCGCGAAGGCTATGACCAGGACGAAGTCGATGACTTTCTAGACGAGATCGTCGTCGAACTAAGAAGGCTCTACCAGGAGAACGAGGACCTTCGCAGACGCCTACTGGCAGCAGACGGACGCATTGCAGAGCTTCAGCGAAGTGGAGCAGATCTTCCATCCCAGCTTGTATCAGCCCCTGAAGTCACACCAGCTCCTATGGCATTTCCTGAGGCTGTTGCTGACCCATCAACTTTGGATTCTTCCAACACCAACAACTTGCTTCAGCTTGCTCGTAAGCTCCACGACGAACACGTGCGTGAAGGTATGGTCAAGCGTGATGAACTCATCGCAGAAGGCCACGCAACTGCAGCCCGCCTAGTTCGCGAAGCAGAAGCCCAGCAACGCTCCGACCTGAACCGCCTTGAGCAAGAAAAGGCAGTAATCGAGCACAGCATCCAGCAGCTTCGTAGCTTCGAGCGTGAGTACCGCACTCGCCTGAAGTCCTACATCGAGTCTCAGCTAACCGAGCTAGATTCTGCAGGAGTTGCACCATCGCAGCAGGCACCCGGATATACTCCCGGCATCAGCGGGTAGTGCAGGTTCTTGAGCAAGTCAAAACAAGCAGCTAGCCGCTGGCTATACCTTGTTGTTGCTCTTGTTCTAATCGCTGTTGATCAGTTCACAAAAAATCTTGCGATAGCAACCCTAAAACCTGGAATCGGCTATCCGGTTATTGGGGAAGTGCTTTCTTGGCGACTTATCTACAACGACTCGGCTGCCTTCTCACTTGGCTTTGGGCAAACTTGGATTCTTGCCGTCATAGCAGCCGGAGCTACGCTGGCAACAATCTGGTTTTCAAGAAGGATTACTTCACGATCCTGGGCGGTGATGGCCGGCATATTTCTTGCCGGGGTAGTCGGTAATCTAATTGATCGGTTAATTAGGGAGCCAAATTTTGGAAATGGTCACGTAGTTGACTTCATCCAAATTCCTTTAAATTTCCCGGTATTCAACCTGGCAGATATCTTTATCGTTTCTATGGCTTCCCTTACGGTTATCAGAGTCTTCCGGGGTGAAAACCTCGGTGGCGTTGCGCCGAGACAAAAATGAGCCAGAGCTTTGAAATTGATCAATCCCTTGCGGGAGAGCGGGTTGATACCGCGATTGCGCGCTTGCTCGGGATTTCGCGCTCAGCTGCCGCTGAACTTTGCGAAACAGGTGGCGCCCGAGTTGGGAAGAAAACTCTCGGAAAATCCGATCGGGTGAATCTAGCTGACTTGCTGGAAGTTGAACCACCAAAAGCAGCTCAAGAGCTCAAGGTGGTTGCCACTCCGGTGGATGAGCTATTGGTGATTTATCAGGACGATGATCTAGTCATCGTCGATAAGCCAGCCGGGGTTGTTGCTCACCCAACAGTTGGTTACGTAGGTCCAACGGTTGCTGGCGCCTTGCTGGCGCGCGGAATTCAACTAACAACTTCCGGAGCCCAGGAGCGTCAGGGAATAGTCCAACGACTAGATGTTGGAACCAGTGGTCTGATGATGCTCGCGAAATCCGAACTGGCTTACTCGAAACTGAAACAAGACTTTCGGGATAGAGCAGTGAACAAGATCTATCACGCCATTATTCAAGGTCACCCAGATCCGATGGAGGGCACTTTCGATGCACCTATCGGCAGGCACCCAAAAGCTGAATTCAAGTTCGCAGTAATGGAAGATGGCAAGCCCTCTGTCACTCATTACAAAGCCCTTGAACTCTTTGCTGCCGTGGCTCTTTGTGAAGTCAATCTTGAAACCGGAAGAACTCACCAGATTCGCGTGCACTTTTCAGCTTTCAAGCATCCACTACTTGGGGACACTATGTATGGGGCAGATCCAACCCTTGCCAAAAAGCTCGGGATAGACCGCCAGTGGCTCCATGCCAAAGAACTTGGATTTACCCACCCCATCACGGGTAAGCAAATGCATTTTGTCTCGGAGTACCCAAAGGACTTGGCCGAGGTGCTTGTAAAGCTCCGAGCCTAGAAACCCTTAGGCTAAAAATCCCACCAACCACTGCTATTTTTAGAGGCCCACTTGTCAGCTAAGGATTCCTTTGTGCACCTTCATGTGCACAGCGAGTATTCGATGCTCGACGGTGCCGCCAGAGTAAAGCCTCTGACAGAAGAAGCCGCTCGGTTGGGCATGCCGGCAATCGCGATCACTGATCACGGCAACAACTTCGGCGCCTACGATTTCTACCAAACTGCCAAAGCCAACGGCGTCAAGCCAATCATCGGTATTGAGGCCTATCTTTCGCCAGGCACTCCTCGAACAGAACGCACCAGAGTTCAGTGGGGAGTCGGAGGTGAAGATGATGTTTCCGGTGGTGGAGCATTCACGCACCTAACAATGTTTGCTGAAACCACAGAAGGTATGTACAACCTCTTCAAAATGTCTTCCAAGGCTTGGTTGGATGGCTTCTATTTCAAGCCTCGTATGGATAGAGAGCTGCTTCAGGAATATGGAAAGGGAATCATTGCAACCACCGGTTGCGCCTCGGGTGAAGTCCAGACCCTGATTCGTCTGGGCCAATACGACAAGGCCCTGGAGGCAGCTGCCTTCTATCGCGACGTTTTTGGCAAAGACAACTATTTCGTCGAAATCATGGATCACGGGATCGATATCGAACGTCGAGCGATGCCGGATCTATTGCGACTGGCAAAAGATCTTTCCTTGCCGCTGGTAGCCACAAATGATCTTCACTACACCCACGCCTCCGATTCAGTTAGCCACGAGGCTCTTTTGTGTGTGCAGTCGGGAACAAACTTACTTGACCCAAATCGCTTCAAATTCGACGGACGTGAGTACTACCTGAAATCCGCTGAACAGATGAGAGAGCTTTTCAGAGATCATCCAGATTCATGCGACAACACTCTTTTGATAGCTGAGCGATGCAATGTCGAGTTCAAAAAGCGCGACCTGATGCCTAAATTCCCTCTTCCCGAGGGCGAAACGGAAGCGAGCTGGTTTGCAAAGGAAGTAGATAGGGGAATGAAGCGCCGCTACGGCGAGGTAGTTCCTGAGCGCCAAGCCAAACAGGCCGAGTACGAAGTTAATGTCATCGCACAAATGGGTTTCCCCGGGTACTTCCTTGTGGTTTCAGACTTTATTGCTTGGGCAAGAGCACAGGGAATTCGAGTGGGACCAGGTCGTGGTTCTGCAGCAGGATCAATCGTTGCTTATGCCATGGGAATCACGGAACTGGATCCAATCGTGCACGGCCTAATCTTTGAGCGGTTTCTAAACCCAGAACGTGTTTCACCGCCAGATATCGATGTTGATTTTGACGATCGAAGACGTGGAGAAGTAATCAGGTACGTGAGCCAAAAATACGGCGAGGACCGCGTTGCTCAGATCGTGACTTTTGGAACCATCAAGGCCAAACAAGCCCTTAAAGACTCTGCACGAGTTCTTGGAATGCCTTATGCGGCAGGGGAGAAGCTAACTAAGCTCATGCCTCCTATGGTCTTAGGTCGAGATGTGACACTTGGCGAGCTAGTTGAAAAGCCAAAGGACAAACAGGCCGAACAAAACTCTCGTTATAAAGAAGCCGCAGAATTTCGTGAGGCATTAGAAAGCGATTCGGATTCAGCAAAAATCTTCGAACTAGCCCGAGGACTTGAGAACCTCAAGCGCCAATGGGGTGTTCATGCAGCCGGTGTAATCATGTCCGCTGAGCCACTGTTGGATGTGATTCCAATCATGCGACGCGAGGATGATGGCGCTGTAATCACCCAGTTTGATCAGCCACCGTGCGAAAAACTTGGTCTACTGAAGATGGATTTTCTAGGGCTTCGAAACCTGACAGTTCTGGATGATGCTTTAGCAAACATCAAAGCTAACCGCGGGGTGAGCGTGGTTCTTGAGGAACTTGATTTGAATTCAGATCAGAACACCTTTGAGCTTTTGTCTAGAGGGGACACCCTTGGGGTTTTTCAGCTCGACGGTGCTCAGATGCGCTCTCTTCTTCGAATGCTCAAGCCGAGCGAATTCGAACATATCTCCGCTGTTATCGCGCTTTACCGGCCGGGCCCTATGGGAGAAAAATCCCACACTAACTACGCTCTACGCAAAAATGCTCTTCAAAAATCAGAAGCCATCCATCCGGAGCTCGCAGCTCCGCTGGCCGAGATTCTGGACCCAACCTATGGACTAATTGTTTATCAGGAGCAGGTAATGGCTGTTGCGCAAAAGGTGGCTGGCTTTACACTGGCTCAGGCCGATCTGCTCAGAAGAGCGATGGGTAAGAAAGACAAAAAAGAGCTGGACCGCTCCTACAAAGATTTCAGCGACGGTATGGCCGGCCAAGGATACTCAGAACCGGCTATTGAGACTCTCTGGAAAACACTTCTTCCATTCGCTGACTACGCCTTCAATAAGGCTCACAGTGCTGGCTATGGGGTTTTGAGTTACTGGACTGCTTACCTAAAGGCAAACTTCCCAGCCGAGTATATGGCTGCGCTTCTAACATCGGTTGGAGACTCGAAAGACAAACTTGCAATCTACTTGAACGAATGTCGTCGAATGGACATTCAAGTTCTCGCGCCTGACGTGAATCAGTCCATCGGTCCATTTAGCGCAGTTGGTGACACCATTCGCTTTGGGCTTGGCGCAATCCGAAACGTTGGCCACAACGTAGTTGATGGGATTATCACGGCGCGCAAGGATAAGCCTTTTGTTTCCTTCACTGATTTCTTGAGACGAGCTCCAGCTCAGGTTTGTTCCAAGAGAACCATCGAGTCGCTAATTAAGGCTGGCGCATTTGACTCGCTTGGCCACACTAGGCGTTCATTGATTGAAATTCACGAAGAAGCTGTTGATTCACAATCAGTAATCAAGAGAAACGAATCAACCGGTCAAGTCGATCTGTTTGGCGATCTATTTGCTGATTCCGATTCGCAACTGATCATTCCTAATCGACCAGAATGGCCAAAGGCTGAAAAGCTAGCGCATGAACGCGAAATGCTAGGTCTATACGTGTCTGATCACCCACTTGCCGGTAGAGAGAAACAGCTTGCTCAGTTTGCAGATTTCACTATTGGTGATCTGCTAACCAGTGAGGAAATACGTGATGGCGAGACTGTGACTATCGCGGGTCTGATTTCAAGTGTGACCCACCGCGTTGCTAGATCTTCAGGTAATCCATACGCCAACGTGATTATCGAAGATTTTGAAGGCGAAATGTCTGTGATGTTTATGGGCAAAACCTACAAAGAGTACTCCGAAGCTCTGATTAACGATGAGGTAGTTCTTATTCGTGGACGAATTAATGCCAGAGATGAGGGCTACGCGATTTCGGCTTTCTCAATGGAAACTATCGCTCTGGGCTCTGAAGGAGCCAATCACGGTCCCCTAAGACTTCAGATTCAAGAAGCTGATGCCACCAGGTCGGTACTCGAAAACCTGGATGCAACCTTGAGAGCTCATCCGGGCAAAGAAGAAGTGCAACTTACCTTTATTGACGAGCTAAACCCAAGAAGCTTTAAGTTATCTCCAAAAGTAAAGATAAGCGATGACCTTATCGGCGAGCTAAAGGCTTTGCTGGGTTCGGGGTCTTTGGTTCAGAGTGCGGTATCTGTTGGGTTGAAGTAAGAACGCTGGAAATACAACAGCCCCTTATCTAGCTTCCCAAGTTTGCCCGAAAGCACTTCCGCAACAAAAACCGCATTCTGCGCAACTGGATGAAACTCTCGCACCTTTGCAAAAAGCACCGCTGTCGCATCTCTGAATACCGGAAGCCCAAATTCGGAGAACTCCCAGTCCGAATCAGCGAAGCGTTTAGCTTGGTCTTCTGCCATTTTCTTTGCGAGCCCAAGGTTCTCTGATCCAAGCATGTGAAGCGCTAGATGTGTTGCGCTTGAAAGTGCCGGCCAAGAAGATGAACCCTGAGAAACATTGAAGGTCACCAATGCGGGGTTTGAACCAAGTGAAGTCATAGAGGTTGCTGTGAAACCAACAGGATCACCAGATTCTGATTTGGTTGTGATTATTGCAACTCCGGAGGCGTGGCGCCTAAAGGCAGCCTTCAAGGCATCAGAGGGGTCGTGGTTTAGGTCTTTTTCAAGCATCGCTTACAAGATTAGCTCAGCCTTCAGCAATAACCGACCAAATAGACTTAGGCCACAATCATCGGAAAGAGAGCTCGGGCCAATGCCAATTATGCGCCAGCTGGATCTTCGTGGGCAGCTTTTGACCGAAGCGAAAATCGACTCATTGCTTCCTCGGTCTAAACACGATGGTTTATCGGCCGAGCAGGTAGCAGTTGAGGTTATTGCAGGCGTAAAAATTGGGGGAGCAAGCTACCTAAGAAAGTTAACTCAAGACTTGGACGGTTTTGATCCGGAACCTTTGAGGGTTTCCAGTAAAGAGCTGCAGTCCGCACTTGCAAGCTGTGATGCAGCACTTCGTTCAGCAATTGAAATGGCAATCGAACGTAATCGCTTGGTTTCTCAAGCCGCCATGCCTAAGCCATTCACGATTGAGCTGGCAAATGGTTCTAAGGTTTCTCAACGCTACGTACCGATGGACTCGGTGGGACTTTACGCACCAGGTGGAAAAGCTGTCTATCCATCCAGCGTGATTATGAATGCGGTACCCGCTCAAGTCGCCAAGGTTCCTCGAATTGTTTTAGCCAGCCCTGGACAAAAGCAGTTTGCCGGACGTCCCCACCCAAGTGTTCTTGCTACCGCAGCAATTCTTGGTTTGGATGAGGTTTATTGCATGGGAGGACCAGCTGCCATTGCCGCTTTTGCATATGGCCTCGATGATGCCAATTTGCTACCTGTCCGATTAGTCACCGGCCCCGGTAACGCTTTTGTTGCTGCGGCAAAAAGATTGGTTCGCTCGGATGTGGCAATTGATTCCGAGGCAGGCACAACAGAAATTTTCATCATCGCCGATAAGGGCGCAAATTCAAAGTTTGTTGCCGCTGATCTAATTTCACAGGCCGAGCACGACGAGGCGGCTGCTGCGGTGCTGGTGACAGACTCGGCAGAGTTGATCGAAAGCGTGCTGGTTGAACTGCAAAGCCAGCTAAGTGACGCCAAACACTCAGCTCGCATTTCACAAGCGCTTACTGGACAGCAATCGGCACTGGTGTTGGTTGATGACATTGAAGCTGCCGTAGCAGTTTCCAATCACTACGCAACTGAGCACTTAGAGCTGCTCGTTGCAGACCCTACTGCTCTCCTTAGCTCAATCACCAATGCCGGAGCGGTGTTTTTGGGGGAGTATTCACCGGTTAGTGTTGGAGATTATTTGGCCGGGTCGAATCACGTTCTGCCAACCGGCGGTACCGCCAGATACTCTTCAGGGCTCGGTGTTCACACATTCTTGCGCACACAACAAGTAATTAATTACGCCGAGGAAGGACTAGCTCAAATCTCAGAATCACTTCCAATTTTCGCGCAAGCCGAGGATCTTCCAGCTCACGGAAGTGCGGTTTCAAAGCGCTTCGAAGGTAATTAGTTATTGGGAACCGGAAAACAAGTGCAATTTCAATAACAGCGCTCTAAAATTGGATCAAGGGAAGGAGTCAGAATGCATTGTCCGTTTTGTCGCTATGCCGATTCACGTGTGACTGATTCCCGAACCAGCGAAGATGGCTCCGCTATCAGAAGGCGCCGTCAATGCCCAGAATGTGGCAAGAGATTTACAACCTCTGAAACTGCATCCCTCACGGTTATCAAACGAAGTGGGGTTACTGAGCCCTTTAGTCGCGAAAAGATTGTCAGCGGTGTAGGTAAGGCCTGCCAAGGAAGACCCGTATCCGACGCCGATCTTGCCGTTTTGGCTCAGCAGGTAGAGGAAATCATCAGATCATCGGGTGCTGCTCAAGTGGAAGCGCACGAGATCGGGCTTGCCATCTTAGAACCGCTTCGAGCTCTTGATGAAGTTGCCTTTATGAGGTTCGCGAGCGTTTACCAGGGCTGGGAATCATTGGAAGATTTCGAGGCTGCTATCAGCGTGCTTCGTGCCAGTAGTGATATTCAATCCGAGGGCAGCAAAGGCTAGCGTGATCTAGCACATTGATCTACCGGGCTTTTTTCAACCTAATCTTTTCCCGCTTTGATCCGGAGAGCGCTCATCACCTTGGCGTGGTGCTCATTAAATTTCTTGGAGCCACAGGGCTTGCGGATTTCGCCCGTTTGGGTAGCAAGCCAGGCCATGTCAAGGTCATGGGGCTTGAATTCAAAGGTCCTTTCGGGATGGCTGCCGGTTTCGATAAGAACGCTGAAATGATCAAGGAACTTGGACAGTTGGGCTTCTCCCACGTTGAGATCGGAACAGTCACGCGTCACGCACAGGTGGGAAACCCTAAGCCAAGACTTTTCAGACTCAAGAAAGACCTAAGCCTTATCAATCGGATGGGCTTTAACAATGAGGGTGCCGATGGCGTTTCGAAGAGGCTGGAGAAACTTCGATCCAGCGGTTCGTCACTTCCAATAATCGGAGTGAACATAGGCAAGAGCAAAATTACCGAATTGGAAGATGCGGTTTCTGATTACGAGTACAGCGCCGAGAAGCTTGCCCCATTTGCTGACTACATTGCGGTCAACGTTTCTTCTCCAAACACTCCAGGTCTTAGATCGCTTCAGGCAATTGATCAACTTGAACCGATTTTGAAGGCCGTAATTGCTAAAGCTGCTGGCAAGCCGGTTTTAGTGAAGATCGCTCCTGATTTGGCAGATGAAGATGTTGTAGCTGTTGCGGCATTAGCCACCAAGCTCAGGCTTGCTGGAGTTATAGCAACCAATACAACTGTTTCTCGAGCTGGCTTGAGAACCGATAGCCAAAGAGTTTCGGCCATGGGCGCTGGAGGTTTGTCTGGCCCAATTCTCAAAGAGCGGTCTTTAGAAGTTATGAAATTGTTGAGGGCTAATTTGCCAAGCGAGATTGTCATCGTTTCGGTAGGCGGAGTCTTTAGCCCCACTGATGTCTCGCAAAGATTGGAGCTTGGAGCATCGCTGGTTCAGGGCTACACAGGGTTTGTTTATCAAGGACCGCTTTGGGCCAGGAAGATTAACCGAGGCCTAATCAGCAAAAACAAGTAAGAAGAATTGCTTAGCTGAGCTAACAAACTACTTTCAAATACCTGATTAGAAGATCTTGTTCCCGCGCTTGACTTGTGGTTTTGGAAGTCTCATGCCGCGCATCTGGATTGAGCGCATCGCTGCGTACCAGCGCAATCCCTTTTCGGCCTTATCGCCATACTTTGCTTCTGCCATTTTTTGGGTTTTCTTGCCAAGAATGAATCCGTCGAGACCGACGGCTACAAAAAGCCCCCACATTGCAATCAGAGTTCCAAGTTGGATATAGAGATCGGTCACCGCATCGTCGGTGCTAATTGAAGAGATAATAATCACCAAAAATAGCGCCGGCAGAACTAGTTCACCTGCGGTGAATCTAGAGTCAACTATGTCGCGTGCGAGTTTTCTTTGAGGTCCACGATCGCGGCTGGTTAGGTAGCGCTCTTCGCCATTCGCTAGACCTTCTCGAGCCTTGAGGCGTTCAGCCTGGAGTGCTCGCTTTGCCAACCTCTTGGCCTCAGGGGATCGGTTGCCAACCACTGGTTTTTTGCGCAGCTGTTCTTGCTGCTTGCGAGCTGGAGTTGGCTTACCCTTGCCGTCCTTTTTAGGCTGTTGTGACTGAGGTGTCTGCTCTGGCATTCGGGTCCTTTGTTTTTGATTGGTTTCGCTTAAGATTACCCTCATGACCTTGATCCCACCGACCACCTCTGCCGCGCAGCTGGAGAAGGCAAGCGCAGCCGTCAAGCTTCTGTTTCCTGAAGCCCTTGAAATCCTCAAAGATTTGGTGCGGATTCCTGGAATCGCCTGGGAAGCTTTTGATGCCAACCAACTGGACAAAAGCGCACAGGCGGTCAAGTCGCTGTTTGAAGAACTAGGTGTTTTTGACAAAGTCGAAATTCTGCGTGCTGGCTACGGAGATTCGCAAGTTGGAGCTCCTGCAATTGTGGCAACCCGGAAAGCAAAAAACTCACGGCCCACTATTTTGCTCTACGCGCATCATGATGTTCAACCACCTGGGGATGGTGCCCTTTGGGATTCCACTCCGTTTGAACCCGAGATCCGAAACGGTAGAATGTATGGCAGAGGCGCCGCCGATGACAAAGCAGGAATTATCGCCCACTATGCCTCGGTGAAACTACTTGCCGAAATTGCAGGAGCCGACTTCGATCTTGGATTAGCTATTTTCATCGAAGGTGAGGAAGAGGCGGGATCGCCCTCTTTCACTAGTTTCTTGGAAACCCATAAAAACCAGCTCGAAGGGGACGTCATTGTTGTAGCGGACTCTGGCAACTGGAGCACCACAGTTCCGGCAATCACCACAACCTTGCGGGGATTAGTTTCCCTTGAGTTCGAAGTTCGGACTTTGGATCACGCCGTGCATAGCGGTATGTATGGGGGGGCTGTTCCGGACGCCATGTTGGCTTTGGTCAGGATTCTAGGTTCCATGTGGGATGAAAACGGGTCGGTCACCATTTCAGGCCTATTTTCTGCCGAAAATAGTAATTTAGACTACTCCGAGTCCCAATTAAGGTCCGATTCGGGGCTTTTGCCCTCCACTTCAGCCATAGGCAGTGGTCCAATTCTGCCTCGAATCTGGACTAAGCCCGCCTTGACCCTGATAGGGCTGGATTACCCAACTGTGGCCCTTTCCTCCAACACCCTAGTTCCGAGCGTTAGAGCCAAGCTGAGCCTTAGAATCGCCCCTGGAGATGACCCAGAACGGGCTCTGGAGGCCCTGAAGGGCCACATCTTGGCGCATAACGCTTTGGGCGCGGAGATCACTTTTGGGGCTGTAGAGCTTGGCAAGCCCTTCAGTTTGGGGGAGTCCGGTTGGGCCAAGACTCTAGCCGAGCAGTCCCTGTCCCTGGCTTTTGGAGAGAAATCGGTGGATATCGGCATCGGAGGCTCAATTCCTTTTATTGCGGAGTTGGAGAGGGTTTTTCCAAAGGCTCAGGTGCTGGTCACGGGAGTCGAAGACCCTGATTCCAGGGCTCATTCGCCCAACGAG
Organism: Rhodoluna sp.; assembly: GCA_044378505.1. Taxonomy (GTDB): domain Bacteria; phylum Actinomycetota; class Actinomycetes; order Actinomycetales; family Microbacteriaceae; genus Rhodoluna. Next base: position 15,428 of record JBILXL010000011.1, read on the forward strand.
AGTCTTCATTTGGAGGGATTCCAGTCGGCAATTTTGGCTCAGCTGCTATTTCTTATAGGCGGGAATCAGGTCACCCTTAGCTAGGTTCAGCCTTGTTAGAGTAATAGCAACACCGAGTTTTATAGGAGAGTAAGCATGGAGCAGACACTCAGCCACAAAGTAAGCCTCACAGACACAGCGAAGGACAAAGTTCGCACGTTGCTGGCTGCTGAAGGTCGCGATGACCTCAGACTTCGTGTTTCAGTGCAGCCAGGCGGTTGCTCTGGTCTGATCTATCAATTGTTCTTCGATGAAGTTTTGGAAGAGTCCGACGCTGTTGCCAATTTTGATGGTGTTCAGGTTGTTGTTGACAAGATGAGCGTTCCATATCTTGAGGGTGCATCGATTGATTTTGAGGACACCATTCAAAAGCAGGGTTTCACAATTGACAACCCAAATGCAGCTGGCTCATGCGCTTGCGGAGACTCCTTCAACTAACTGATTTAGTTCCTAGGACTGCTCGAAAACCCCGAATTTATAGGCGTTTTGGCACGGTCGTACGATTTTCCTCGCTTAGACTAATACTCATAGGATTTCGATAGCCGAAGGGTCATTTTCTCCAGTGAGTAAACGTTTCAAGTGGGCCATTGTTCCGCTGGCGACCACCATGGTTTTGCTGCTTTCTGGCTGTTCCGACCAGTTTGCTAGGGGCTTTTTGCCTGGAGTTTGGGGAGTCACCAACCACACCGATCGAATCACCGGATTGTGGAACACCGCCTGGATCGTTTTGTGGCTAGTTGGAATCATTGCTTGGGCTTTGATGGGCTGGGCAATTCTGGTTTACAGGCGTCGCAAGGGCGAAACTGGAATTCCTGCGCAACTTCGATACAACAACCCAATTGAAGTTCTTTTCACCGTGGTGCCACTGATATTGGTAATCGGCTTTTTTGCCTTCACAGCCAGAGACATGGCAGCTATTGAGCAGCCAACCGAGAATCCAGAAGTCACGATTCAAGTTATTGCTAAGCAGTGGAGTTGGGACTTTAACTACGTTGACGCCAACGTTTTCGAATCTGGAATTCAAGCTCAGTTTGACGGCCAAGAGGGCGTCCCTGAAACCCTTCCTACTCTTTACCTGCCGGTAGACAAGACCGTCAAGATTGACTTGTCAGCGCGAGATGTCATTCACTCCTTCTGGGTAATTGACTTCTTGTACAAGAAAGACATGTTCCCTGGCAAGACCAACACCATGTACTTCACGCCGCAAGTCGAGGGAACTTACTCCGGCAAG
>JBILXL010000079.1:0-5026 GCA_044378505.1 Rhodoluna sp.
GGCTACCGGAAGGTCTCAAAGAGATCATCTCGATACACACCCTGAACGCTGGCGTAGCACCTGAAAGCACACTGGCCCTTTTTGCAACCATGCCTGCGGTTATGGCCACCCAAAAGGTCCTAGTTCCAGTTGGCGGAGTCAACGAGATTCCGTTGACACTTGAAAAGCTTGCTCGTCATGCTGGGGTTGAGATCTACTTGAACGAGAAGGTCACTGCCATTTCTAAGAACAAGGTCACAACCGCCAAGGGTGAGTACCAAGCAGATCTTGTGATTTCGAGCCTGGATGCCAAGGTCACAGACAGACTTCTTGGCAAAGCAACAAACGAAGCAGGTCGCAAGATGAGCTGTTCAGGTGTTGCGATTTACGCAGTGCTAGATCAAGACCTACCTGCAGGCACCAAGACCCACTCGGTGATCATGCCTGATGACCCAGCTGCACTGCATAAGTCCCTGGGAGCAAAGCAGCTACCGAAAGAGTCGATGGTCTTTGTCAACTACTACAAGGCAGGACATATCTACCCAAACAGCAAATCCACTGTTGCCGTTTTGATTACTGCTCCTGCCGATGGCAAGCACTACGGCATCGATAGCGACTTCGCTAAGGCAGAGCTCGAGCGGGTCACCACGGTTATGGGACTGCCAAAAAACATCAAAGAGTACTTTGGTTCCTTTGAGGTTTTGGATCCCGAGTATTTCTCCGGGTGGGGAGCAACTGGTGGAGCTCTCTATGGAGAAGCTCGAAAGATCTGGCAGTCGGGTCCGCTTCACATGCCCAAGCATTCATCTTGGTTTAGACCATGGTTATGGCGAGTGGGAGCTTCAACGCACCCTGGCGGTGGAATTCCAGCAGTGCTTGGTGGCAGTCTGATTGCCACTGAAAGGCTAATTAGAAGGTTTGCTCGTTAGCTTGGATAAGGCCCATTTATCTGCTTAATGGTTAGGTAGCTAATCCCGCATTTGACTTCAATTGGTTTGCAATATCGAGCGCCGCTTCGGCATCCGATGAAGTGGCACCTTCTTGTGGGCCCCCTGAGACCCAGTTTGCAAAGGACTCAGCTTGCAGCCTAAGGGCATCAAGTTGAGGTTGTTCCCCGGTGGAGGGGGTCAATATTTCTATCCTGGTGTGCTGCTTTGAAGTAAAGACTTCAGCAGATACTAGATCGCCTCCTGGATGGAATCTTCCAAGTGACACGAGGCCAATGGCGCCCCCAGACATTTCTAATATCGATTGGGTGCTATCAGTGTCTCCCATTGAGTCTTCAGTCTGAGGAAAGATTGAGGTTTTTGTCTTGACTACTTCTTGGCCGGTCAGCCAGCGAATCTGATCAATTTCGTGTACGGCCATGTCAACAAAAATGCCACCACTGGCAAGGCGAAACTCTTTGCGAGGAGGGGATTCGTCCCATTGGGAAGCGTTTATGAAGTGGACCTCACCAATCTCACCAGATTCGATCTTTCTGGCTACTTCCCTTAACTCGGGAATGAATCTGCGCCAGTAGGCCACTTGCAACTTGACTCCGTTTTTGCTGCATATTTCACCGGCTTGTCTAGCCTGATCTGAATTCAAACCGCACGGTTTCTCGGAAAGGATTGAAAGCCCTGTCCCTGCAATTTCACTAATGACCTGCAGATGTTTATCCGTGGGGGCAGCGACGAGAATCCCATCTAGTTTCTCAGCACTAACCATCTGCTCCAAATTGGAATACACCTTATACCCGAGGCCCCTGAGCTTCTCTGCTGTAGATTCAAATGGTTCCACAACTGAGGTGACGGCGACTTGATTTGAAGAAGTTAGTGCGCGCAGGTGCATCTGACCCATACGTCCGCCGCCAACTAGTCCAAGGTTGAAAGTGCTCATTAGAGACCAAGTTTCGAGAGAATTTTGCGGTTTATTCGTTGATCTTCTACTGCGCGCTGGAACCTTGCTGCAGTCTTAGGGAAAATGTCCTGTTCTACTACTGCCCAACCCTGGAAACCAAGATTGTGCATATCTGCAACCAGAGCCTCTAGGTTCAAATCACCTTGGCCCAGAATCGGAAAGACTTCTTGATCCCAGATTGCTGTGGTGGGGGAATTGGATTCGACTATTTTGTCAAAAGCGCTTAGCGTTGCGTCTTTGATGTGAATGTGGTTTATTCGGCCAAACCACTTGTTGAGAGCTGTAACTGGGTCACCGCCTCCTAAAAGAAGGTGACCGGTATCCAAGCACCAGCCGATATCCGAGACTGACAACATTTTTTCCACTTCTTCTGGTGCCTCCACATAGGTTCCAGTTTCATTGTGAAACGTCGGTTCGTATCCGCGTGAGCGACATCTTTCTACAACTATTCGAAGCCCGTCCCCGAATTTCTCCCAGGTTGGGTCATCATGACCACTGGAAGGGTTGCGTTTTCCAGATCCAGGGTTGGCGTTTCGGAACGGACTTCCATTGTCTGCAATCGTTGGGCGTGGCTGTGGGCCAGTAATGAAGGGTGACACGGCATCAAAGGTATCCAGCATGGCATCAAGATCTTTAATGCTTTCAGTAAGCCTTGATTTATCCGCAAACGGAAACTCTAGATAAGCACCAGCAAGTCCAAGATTGCGATCAGCAAGGCGCATTCCAAGTTCTTTCCCAAGACCAAGATATCCAACTGGACCTAGGTCGATACCCTCATAGCCCGCAGATGAAACCTCATCGAGAATCGCTATCCCATCTGGGGTATTCGGGTCAATTCCTACCGTGACTTCAAAGGCACCGTAACTGACAGGTGCGTTTGCCAGACTTATTCCAGGACTTCGCTTGGTCAACTCGCCACCTCCTAGAGAAATTGTATTTGGTCATTGGGTATCAGCTAAGGCCTTGGGGCCTTTGCTTGGTACCCACCACGCTGCCTCTAAGTTTTGAACCAATAAGCGCAAGTGGTATTGTTTATAACTGTTGCCAATTAGGCAACAAAAAGCACCTCTAGCTCAATCGGCAGAGCAACTGACTCTTAATCAGTGGGTTCCGGGTTCAAGTCCCGGGGGGTGCACGAAAACCCAGTTTCTTCTCACGAGAGCTGGGTTTTCTTAGCTTTCGAGCCTTCCCACTTAGAGATCAAGTCTCCAATTTCAGTAAAGACCGACTGATACGGAATCAGTTATCCCTAATGGTCAAACGTCAGGGGGGATATGAGACAAATTAATGTAGGCAAAGTGTAGATAATCAGTCGTGTATCTTGATCCCTATGTCTTTAGAAATGGCTATAGCTCTAGTTGTATTCCTTTTCCCCTTGGCCTATAGCCCAGGACCTGGAAACACTTTTTTTGCAGCCATCGGGGCTTCAAAGGGATTGAAGGCAGCAATACCTTCGCTCTCTGGTTATCACGTAGCGACTTTTATTGTGACTGCAGCAATAGGGCTAGGTATGGGAGTGACTGTGCTTCGCCTTCCGATTTTTGCAAATACGCTGGCTGCTGTCGGCTGTTTGTATGTTTTTTGGTTGGCATACAAATTCATCAAATCAGCTAGGTCTTACGGCTCTCCCAAGGAGGAAGGTATTCAACCAGCCCCAGTGAATATTGGATTAATTTCCGGAGCAGTGATAATGCTGGTGAATCCAAAGGCTTATTACATCATTGCTGTTATGTTCGCCCAATTTCTCAATCCAAGCGATAGCAGTTCTTTCACTCTTGTTTTACTCATCACACTTATTTTTACTTTGAACAATCTTGTTGCTTTTGTGGTCTGGACCATCGGTGGCCAAGGTCTAACGATGTTGTTCCATAGCGAAACTTCCAAACGTTGGATCAACTACTTTTTCGCTGCAACACTTGTAGCTGTTGGGATATGGATGGCTCTTCCGATATTCGTTGGCCATTAAATATAAACGTAGATGACTTCAATCCGAATTGTTTGAACTGAAGCAAATGTCCGACGCACTGACTATAGTGAGAGAAAGAAATACTGATTTTCGGCAGACATGACTCTTAATCAGTGGGTTCCGGGTTCAAGTCCCGGGGGGTGCACGAAAACCCAGTTTCTTCTCACGAGAGCTGGGTTTTCTTTCTTAATCTTTCTGTTGGGGACTGTGGGGTAAACCGACTACCGGGACTGCTTTCTATGAAAGGCCAGAACCTGATTTGCAAAAGCCGCGGATAGATCCCACGCTTGCTTTCGGTAGCTCGCGGCAAGCTCATGGGATTTAGCAATCTGCTTTTCGATGTCGATACCTTCTCTAATGAAAGCGCCTCGGTAAGTGCTTAGCCAAGCTAACTGCTGAGAAAGACCAACCTCGGGGTGAAACTGAGTTGCCCAGGCGCTCGAGCCAACTCTGAACGCTTCGATTGTGCCGTTGCTTTCGCCAAGCAAAACAGCGTTATCCGGCAAATCAAAACTGTCATAGTGAAATTGGAAGGCATCTGCGGTCTTACCCAAGGAACTGATCACAGGGTCACTTGCTGCCTCTGGCAACATGTCAACTTTTGTCCAGGCGAATTCGCCGATCTCGGCCTTATAGACCCGACCGCCGGCAGCCGAGGCGAGCAGTTGCGAACCAAAGCACAGTCCAAGCAGGGGAGTCTCGGTATCTAAAAACCACTGCATAATCTTTCGCTCGTGGCTCATCCAAGCGTGCTTAGCCTCTTCGAGAACACCAGCGTGCGCACCCATTGAAATCATTCCCGAGTACTGATCAAGTTTGTCTAGGTCGGGTTTGCCGACACTGTCATTTTGTACATCCCAGGTATCCATGAGAATGCCGGCCTCGGCAATCGGGTTGGCCATCTCGTTGAGGTGGTCATCGATGTCGTGAACGACAACAAGAATCTTCGGCTTGGCGGTCATGGGAGCCTTTCGTTTGTAAAGATTCTAGTGGTCAGCGGTGCCTCAATCGGCCGAAGTCCATTTTTCCAACGGACGAGCAACTATTGATTTGGATTTCGCTGGGCTAACCCCCAAAATCGCCAGAGCGATTCCAAGGGAGGCATCAGCATCCAACGGCGAAAGTTCATTGGTTGTGTGTACGGCACTTAGAATCCCTGCCACACAGTAACTGAATAGG
>JBILXL010000081.1:0-4970 GCA_044378505.1 Rhodoluna sp.
AGGTTCAGATAGTGGCCCCGGATTACTTCCTGGCACCGGCGAGAAACTACTTGCAAACCATGAACAACTAGAAACTCTCAGAAACAAAGACGGCGGCTTCGATATCGAAGCATCGATTCTTCATCCCAGTGGAGTAAGTGAGCTTTACATCGGCCAAATCAAAGGCGCCAGAGTGGACCTCTCCACTGATGCAGTTATGCGCTCTTCTTCGGCAAAGGAATACGTAGCAGCAACCAGAATGTTTGGACTAGTTGACGGCAGTTTGCTCTGGGCGTGGGATATGGCCGCCCTTGGAAACCCTTTGGCATCGCACGCTTCAGCCAAGCTTGAAAGAGTTGAGTAGTTGTTCGTCAAGCAGCACTTCGGCGATCCGATGATTGAGCAGCGAAAGCTTTCCGAAGGCGATGCGCTTTGCCTGTTGGATAATCAAGGTGTAATCGCGGTCAGCGGTATCGATCGTCTTAGCTGGCTGCACTCACTACTTAGCCAAAATCTCAAGAACTTAGTTCCTGGTGAATCTGCCGAGGCTTTGTTGCTGGACCCACAGGGAAGAATCGAACAAGTAATCAAGGTCATCGATGACGGTGAAACTACCTGGCTGATGGTCGATAAATCCCACACCGAAGCACTGCTTACCTGGCTGCAGAAGATGGTCTTTCGTATGAAAGTTGAAATCACAGACCGTTCTGCACAGTTTGCAACTGTTGGGGCAACTACGGCATCTCCTGAGATTTCATTTTTGTCAAACGATCATCCATTGATTTGGAAAGACCAGTGGCCAGGAGTTGTTGCCGGGGGATACCGCTATTCAACTCGTGCTGTTGATTACACGTGGTTCGAGCATTTGGTTGAAGGCGCAAAGTTAGATCAACTCCTAGCTGGCAAGGTGCTAGCTGGAACGATGGCTGCTGATGGTTTGCGTGTAGCAGCCGGAAGGCCGAAGGCAATCAACGAAGTCGATGAGAAATCTCTTCCGCACGAACTAGATCTACTATCAACCGCAGTTCACCTTTCGAAGGGTTGCTACCGCGGCCAGGAGTCAGTTGCCAAAGTGCACAATCTGGGTCATCCACCAAGAAGGCTTACCTTTTTGCATCTTGATGGTTCGGAGCATGCTCTTCCAGATGTTGGCGATGAAATCAGGGTTTTAGGGGAAGAAAAGACTCGAGGAAAAATCACCTCGGTAGCTCAGCACTTTGACATGGGCCCAATCGCCCTTGCCGTTATCTCCCGATCTGTCCCGGAAGATGCTGCCTTAGAAGTTGTTGGCAAGCACGGATCGATAGCCGCAACGCAAGAGATAATCGTTCCTCAGTCGGCAGGCTCTGTTGCAAACATTCCGAAGCTTCCAAAACTAAATCTTGGAGCTAGGGCGAAATAGCCTCGTAGCTAACACTTAGCTCCCCAAGCCTCCAGCGCTTCGGGGAGTTTTCAATTGGCCAACCGGCCTGAAGCAATGTCTTAGCGCTCTGCACAAATCTCTGAGCCGAGCCAAAGGCACCAAAGCCGGCGGCTTTATCCCACGCCAGATCTAGTTCCTGCAGGTAGCGATGGATGTTGTTTCCTGCAATGTTTTTGTGAATCAGAATTTTTGGAAGACGCTCTGCAACTTTTGAAGGTCTATCTAGTCCTTGCAATCGCAACGAAATAGTAAAGGTAATTGGCTTTGTTTTATCGAGCGTTATCCAACTAGCTACCCTTCCGATTTCATCTGAGGTGCCCTCGATGATTAAACCGTCTTTGCTAAGACGCGACTGCATAAGCGACCAGGCTGACAAAACTTCGGATTCTGAGTACTGCCTTAGGACATTCAGGGCACGAATCAGGTCAACATCTTCTCGGTCTGAGAACGCTTTTGGAATTGGAACCTCAAACCCGCCGTGCTCAAAAGCAAGGCGGGAATGCTCCAGTGCTTTGGCTTCGCTCACCCGAGCCGGATCAATTTCAATTCCAAGGACTCGAATAGTTGGGGCCACTTTAGTAAGTCTTCCCAAAAGCTCAACTGCGGTGACCGGGGTCTTGCCATATCCCAGGTCAACTGCAATGGGATTAGTCACAAGCCTTAGGAAGGTGAACTGAGTTAGGTACCGATCGATGCGCCGAAGGCGGTTGGGGTTAGTGGTTCCGCGAGTTATTGCGCCAACCGGTTTTTTCAAAGCCACCACTAAAAACTACCCTGCTGACTAAACTTGAGAGTATGACTAGCCAATACACCTTGATTTTGCTTCGGCACGGCAACAGCTTGTGGAACCAACAGAACCTGTTCACTGGTTGGGTCGATGTTGACCTAAGCGATCAGGGCCGCCAGGAAGCTAAGCGAGCCGGAGAGCTATTGGCAGAATCTGGGCTAAAGCCAGACCTTCTTTATACCTCTTTACTAAGACGCGCCATCTCCACAGCAAACATCGCCCTCGATACCGCCGAGCGCAGCTGGATCGAAGTCAAGAGATCTTGGCGCCTGAATGAACGTCACTACGGAGCCCTTCAGGGCAAGGACAAAGCTCAGACTTTGGCTGAGTATGGACCAGAGCAATTTCAGATTTGGCGCCGAAGCTTTGATGTTCCACCACCGCCAATTGACGATTCGGATAAGTACTCCCAAGCTGGAGACGAGCGCTACGCCGACCTTGGTTCTGCACTTCCAAAAACTGAGTGCCTAAAGGATGTCCTGGTGCGAATGATGCCACTGTGGGATCAAATCAAAGCTGATCTAAAGACTGGTCGCACAGTATTGGTTACAGCTCACGGAAATTCCCTACGGGCGCTGGTGAAGCACCTGGATGGAATTTCTGATGAAGATATTGCTGAGCTAAATATCCCAACTGGTATGCCGCTGGTTTACAAGCTGAATGAGAATTTTGAGCCAACCGTTAAGGGTGGTGCGTACTTAGATCCTGAGGCCGCCGCAGCTGGAGTCGCAGCGGTAGCAAGCCAGGGAAAGAAGTAAGTCTTACTCGGTTTCGTTCCACTCACCGGTGGTGAGGTAACTTACCTTGGAAGAGATATCAACAACGTGGTCAGCAAATCGCTCGAAGTAGCGGCTTGCCAAAGTCACATCAACTGTGAACATGGCGTTTTCTTTCCAAGATGGAGCAAGAACAACATCGAACACAGTTCTGTGTAGTTCGTCGACTCTTTCGTCTTCAGCTTGGATGGCACGAGCCTGATCAACGTCGGTGTTACTCAAAACTCCAGCAACTTTCTTGGCAAGCTGGGCATCAAGAGTACCCATCTCTTCAAATGTCTTTCTTAGAGAATCAGGAACTGCGGAACCTGGAAAACGGTAGCGAGCAATGGCTGCGATGTGTCCGGCAAGTGCTCCCATGCGCTCAAGCGAAGCACTGATTCGAAGTGCGGAAACCAAGACTCGCAAGTCTCGGGCAACTGGTGACTGCTGAGCCAGAATCTTGATCACTAGCTCATCAAGGGCTAGGGCTTTTTCCTTTGTGGTGTCGGAAAGAGCAATAGCCTCATCCGCCTTAGCCACGTCACTGGTCAAAAATGCTTGGGAAGCCTTTTCCATGATTGTCGAGCAGGAATGTGCCATCTCGACTAGGCGCTGCTGCACCTCTTGAAGCTCGCTTCTGAATACTTCTCTCAAGGGATTGCCTTTCTGGCTGATTGCTTGACTATCCCAGCCTTTGGTTAACGCAGGTCAAATAAACACCAAACCCTTGCCAAAATCCAGCCCGATATGCTGATTTGGACCCATGAGCCGACTTTTTGAGCCATATTGTTAACCTTGTGAACAACTTTAGCCTAGCGGTTATCTTTCTGACCATAGCGGTAGCGGTGGTCGGTGCAGCCATAGCTGGCTTTGCAATCGGACGCCGGGGCTTCCAGATCGACTCCAACAGCGACCCAATCCCGTTCCCAACTTTGGCAGCTGAAATTCTCGAGCTATTTGGCTCGGTTGGAATTTTGCTCGGGGCATCTAATCAAGTTGTGCGAATGAACAACCGCGCTGAATCCTTTGGTCTTGTCACTCGTGGCGTGCTGGTGCAGCAAGATCTAATTGAACTTGCCCAGCTGGCACGATCTTCAAAAGAGGTTGAGTCCTTCGAAGGAGTTTTGCGCTTTGGACTTGCGCAAGAGAAAATCTCTGTTTCAGCAAAAGCCTCGTTGGTCGCTAACGATTATGTTGTCTTGGTCCTTGAGGATCGAACAAGAGATATTCGCTTAGATAAAACAAGACGAGATTTTATTGAGAACATCTCCCACGAACTAAAAACTCCAATCGGAGCCATAGCTTTGCTATCGGAGGCAATTGCCCAAGCCGGGGATGATCGGGCCACCATTGAAAAATTCGCGGGCAATCTAAATAAAGAAGCAAGCCGGCTATCTTTTCTAGTTCAAGACATCATCGAACTTTCCAGACTTCAGTCCGAAGAGGTGCTCGCAGAAGCAGAGCTAGTTGATCTCAGTAGTGTTGTTTCTGAAGCAGTTGATAGAAACGAACAGCTGGCTTCTAAGCGAAACATCAGATTGCTTTCTGATGGTGGAAAAGGTCCAGAAGTTTTTGGCAACAAGGAAATGTTGACTGCAGCTGTAAAGAACTTGATCGAAAACGCAATCAGTTATTCCGAACCTGGATCTCAAGTTGGGATCGGCTGCGCAGTCAAAGGCCCGCTGGCAGAAATTGTGGTCACCGATTCCGGTGCCGGAATTTCTGCTGAAAATCAAGAGCGAGTGTTCGAACGCTTTTATCGCATTGACCCTTCCAGATCCAGAGAAACTGGCGGCACTGGACTGGGGCTTAGCATCGTCAAGCACGTGGCCAAGATTCACCGAGGCGATGTAAAGCTGTTCTCCCAGTTAGGCGTTGGCTCAACATTCACCATTCGAATTCCGTTGGCCACCGCCGCGGATCCAGTCACAGGCACCATCAAAGTAGTCCCGGAGGCAAGCTAATGACCAAGGTGCTAGTAGTCGAAGATGAGCAATCGCTGAGGGAACCACTGGTGTTCATG
>JBILXL010000134.1:0-2784 GCA_044378505.1 Rhodoluna sp.
CCTAACTCCGGCTATCAACACGTCGGTTTTTGATCTCAACCCAACTAGCTCATTTGCCCTAACAACGCCCATCTGATCTAGCATCGGCTGGTACTTAGCCAGTTGATGATTGGTTATATCCATTCCGAGTAGATCTAGCTCTGCTTGAATTTGCCCAGCCGCCGAGATTTCGGCAAAACCGGAGGGCATTTGCTCCTTCGCTTCAAAATCCAACATCGGCTGATTTTGATCTAGCTTTGGTTTGGCCTTCAGGGCTGTCAGCTGACGCACTCGCTCTAGAACATCTCCTCTGGTGTGATCGTTCGAGCCACCAGCTAGTTCATCAAGTGCCCCTACCAGCGCTAATCGCTTTATGGTTGCCCGAGAGGGTGATGCACGCAGGTAGAAATCAGCCAAATCGACAAAAGGTGCCTGTTTGATAATTCTTGTTATCTCGGAGTTTGATATTCCATGCAGATTGGTTAGGGCCATTCGGATACCGGTGCCATCTATAGTTTTTTCAACTAAGTACTCATCCTTGGACTTATTGACATCAAGCGGCAGTATCTTGACCCCCAGTCTTCGAGCTTCAGATAACAGCAGTCGCTTCGGATACATCCCTGGATCATGCGTGAATAGACCTGCTAAAAACTCGGTGGGGTAGTGGGTTTTGAGCCAGGCGCTTTGGTAGGTGGGAAGAGCAAATGCGGCACCGTGTGCCTTACAGAACCCAAAACTTCCAAAGCCTTCTAACACGCTCCAGATTCGATCAACAACCGCTTTTGAATAGCCGCGCTTAGTGGCGTTTTGCCTAAAGAACTTCTCAACAAAGCCACGGTCTTTTTCTAGGGTTCTTCGAAGCTCGTCTGCTTTGGCAAGCGAGCATCCGGTCATCACGTTCAATATCTTCAGCACCTGCTCGTGGAATATCACAACACCCTGAGTTGATTTCAGGATTGGAGCTAGGTCTGGATGAATCAGGTCGGGCTTTACAAACCCATGCCGGCCATCTAGGTACGGCGCAATCATGTTGCCCTTCATCGGACCTGGCCTAAACAGTGAAATCTGGATTGTTAGGTCATTGAACTCAGTTGGTTGGTGCTTGCCAGTTAGCTCTCGCTGGCCTGGACTCTCGATTTGAAAAACACCGAGGGTGTTGGTGGTCCTGATTTGCCTGAAGGTTTCCTTATCGTCGCGTGCGATTGAGTCAAGATCAATAACTTCTCCAGACACGCGTTCTATTTCTCTAATTGCGTAGGCCATGCTGGATTGCATCCGAACTCCAAGAATGTCTAGTTTGAGCATTCCCATCGGGTCCATATCGTCCTTATCGAACTGACTCATCGGCAGCCCTAAACCGCTTGGTTCAACTGGAGTTAGGGATAGAAGATCCTGGTTTCCTAAAATCACACCGCAGGGGTGCATCGAGATGTGCCTAGGTAATCTATCGAGGCGCTCGGTGACATCGACAAGCAGGTTTAGTCTTCGATCGTGTTCAACCTGCTGGGCTAGTTTTTGAAGTTCGGGCTTTTGCCCCAGCATTCCTCGAAAGTTTCTAGCACTAAAGCGCCAGATACTCTTGGCAATCTCATCGATCTGATCTTCTTCAAAGCCAAGCGCCAATCCGCCATCTCTAACTGCACCTCGGCCGCGGTAGGTGGATTGCATCGAAAGCAGCGTTACGCGATTGCCACCGTAGCGCTTAAATATCGCTCTGTAGATATCATGCCTTCTGGCCGATTCAACATCGATGTCGATATCAGGAAGACTGGAACGCTCGGTACTCAGGAATCTCTCAAACAGCAGATCGTGCTCAATTGGGTCAACACCGCTAATACCAAGTAGGTAATTGGTCAGTGACCCAGCACCTGAACCTCTAGCAGCTGTTCGAATTCGCATATCTCGAATCATCTGGGCAACATCGGCCACGGTTAGAAAGTAGGTGGCAAAGCCAAGTTTGTTGATTGTTATTAGCTCTTGATGTAGTCGATGTCTAACCGGAAGCAGCTTGTTCTCTGAAAGATTTGGGTAGCGCCAACTGATACCGGCGTGAGCTTTTTGCCAGAGCACCTCAAAGGGATTTCCTTCGATGCCGAGAGCTGATTTCTCTGGGGTTTTCGGTCTTGACCAGTCGCAGTCACTAACCGGGTCAAGCCGAAGGCTATCGGCTAATTCCTCGGTATTTTTCATAAGGGTTGCTGCTAGCTCTTGGCTCTGTGTTATCTCAACCGCCAGTTTCTTCATCAGCGATTCGGGCTTGAGCCATGCCTGAGCATTGGGTTGAGGGGTAAAGATGCCAAGTGGTTCTAGGTGCCTTGCGGCATCTAGAACGTCTCCGGTTAGCGCATCATCTGGCTCCAGATAGCGAACCGCGTTTGTCATAACAGCTTTTACCTTCAAGGTAATTGCCAGCTGCAGCATTCGTTTAGCCTGCAGGGTCGAGTAGTTTGTACCGGGCTCAGTTAGGTGAGAAACAATTTCTACACTCAAGCATTCGCTAACTGGAATTAGCTCTTGCCAAGCCAGGAGCTTCTTTGCAGAAACGGTTGCGTTGGAATCAATAACTGCTCTACCAAAATCAGAGTCAGGTCCCAGCAAGATAGTGCAGTTGGGTTTTCCATCGGTGGCTATAAGTTCCGATAGATCCTTTTCGGTGATGGCTATTTCTTTTTTTGATTTGCTCTGGGCTTTTGAAACTATTTTGCAAAGAGCTGCCCAGCCAGATCCTTTGTTGTGTCCTCTGGCCAGAATTGTCACAATGCCCCGGTTCTGGACTTCCAGTCGAACACCAACTATCGGGCTGAT
>JBILXL010000082.1:0-4856 GCA_044378505.1 Rhodoluna sp.
ACGAGACCGTCAATGGCTCGAACGCCTTCAACTACGTTTCAGTGATGCCCGGAGACACACTCTGGGAGCTTGCCGAGACATACTCTGATGGAAAATCACAGCAGGACTGGATCGCGGAAGTGATTTTGCTAAACAACTTATCTAGTGCAACTCTTTCGACCGGGGACAAACTAGCCCTTCCATAATCCCCAGCAGTTGATTTTTTGCTAGCCACTAATCTTGAGTAATGGCTAGCCTAGAAGATCTTCCAATCCGCGATGACCTCCGTGGTAGAAAGCCGTATGGCGCCCCGCAGCTAAATGTTCCAGTTGCTTTGAATGTAAATGAAAACACCCACCAGATTCCAGAAGAGGTGGCAATTGACGTCGTGGCGGCAATAGCAGCCGCTCTAATCGACATAAATAGATATCCAGATCGAGAGTTTACGAAGCTTCGAACTGCGCTCGCCACATATCTTGGCGATGGTATGAAAGAAGAAAACCTCTGGGCAGCTAATGGCTCTAATGAACTGCTGCTTCAAATCTTTCAGGCCTTTGGTGGACCAAATCGAAAGGCTCTAGGATTCGGACCTACCTACTCCATGTATTCCCTCTTGGCGCTGACAACTGGAACAAAATACCTCGATGCGCCAAGAGGCGAGAAATTTGAACTTAGCTCAGAGCTAGTTGTTGAGGCAATTGCGAAACACCAGCCTTCGATTGTCTTGCTCTGCTCACCAAACAACCCAACCGGTACCCCGCTTAGCCTCAGTGTTATTGAAGCGGCTTACGATGCAACCGACGGGATCATCGTTGTTGATGAGGCCTATGCCGAATTTGGCACCGGTGAGTCAGCAATCAGTCTTCTTGAAGGCCGACCTCGTCTACTTATTAGCCGCACCATGAGTAAGGCCTTTGCCTTTGCCGGAGCGCGCCTTGGCTACTTAGTCGCCGATCCCGGCGCCATAGACGCTCTTCGCCTGGTTCGATTGCCCTATCACCTCTCGGCTTTCACTCAGGCGGCTGCAACTGCAGCACTGAAGCACTCGGCGATGATGCTCAAAACCGTGGAGGACATTCGGTATCAAAGAGACCGCATGAGCCTTGAGCTAGCCGAGCTGGGATTTGAGGTCTTTCGTTCCGAAGCAAACTTCGTACTGTTTAGTGGGCTGAAGGATTCCGCGGAGGCTTTTGAGCAACTTCTAGCTCAAGGGGTGCTGGTTCGAAACGTAGGAATCCCTCACACACTTCGGGTCACCGCGGGAACTGAGCCCGAGACCTCAAAGTTCTTGTCAGCTGCCCAAAAATTGGTCAAACTGTAGACTTGGGTGAATCCCAAGCAAAGCCAAGGAGAGTGTCGTGAGTCGAATTGCCCAGCTCGAAAGACGCACCAGCGAGTCTTCAATCACGCTGTCTTTGAACCTGGACGGAACCGGTAGGTCAGATGTTTCTACAACCGTCCCATTTTTCGATCACTTGCTCACTGCTTTTTCCAAGCACTCCTTGATTGACTTAGTTATTAGATCAACCGGTGATACTCACATCGATATTCACCACACCGTGGAAGACACCGCCATTGTTTTAGGCCAAGCAATCAAGCAAGCGCTGGGCGATAAATCTGGCATTTCTCGTTTTGGAGATGCCACTGTTCCTCTTGACGAGGCCTTGGCTCGAGCCGTTGTTGACGTTTCGGGAAGAGCATTCTTAGTGCACGATGGCGAACCTGGAGGATTTGAGTTTCACCTCATCGGAGGCCACTTCACCGGTTCAATGATCAGGCACGTATTTGAGGCCATTGCGACTAACGCTGGTATTACCCTGCACGTAAACGTACTTGCTGGACGCGATCCTCACCACATTGCGGAAGCTCAGTTCAAAGCTTTTGCCCGAGCTATGCGTTTGGCTGTTGCTAAGGATTCTCGAGTTGAGGGCGTGCCCTCAACCAAGGGAGCTCTGTGAGTGTTCGCGTAGTCGTTCTTGACTATGGCATCGGCAATGTTCACTCGGCAGTAAAGGCCCTCGAGTATGCGGGAGCGGAAGTTGAACTAACCTCGGATTCTTCCAAAGTGCACTCCGCCGATGGGCTGGTGGTTCCAGGAGTTGGGGCCTTTGCAGCGGTTATGAAGGCGCTAATAAAAGTCAAAGCTCCAGAGCTAATCGATAAGCGATTGGCTGGAGGCAAGCCTGTACTTGGGATTTGCGTTGGTTTACAGGTGATGTTTGAAAAAGGACTCGAACATGAGGTTGAGACCGAAGGGCTTGGTCAGTGGCCAGGGGTAGTTGCAAGGTTGAATTCACCCAAGCTGCCACACATGGGATGGAACAACGTAGCTGCGTCGGCTGATTCCAAGTTGTTCGAAGGAGTCGAAGATCAGCTGTTCTATTTTGTTCACTCGTATGCAGCCAAGGAGTTCACTTTGCAGGTGGACCCGCCATTTATCGCTCCAGTAATTAGCTTTGCTGAGTACGGCGAGAGATTCATAGCTGCCGTTGAGAACGGCCCGCTGACCGGAGTTCAGTTCCACCCAGAAAAATCAGGTGAAGCGGGGATTACG
Organism: Rhodoluna sp.; assembly: GCA_044378505.1. Classification (GTDB taxonomy): domain Bacteria; phylum Actinomycetota; class Actinomycetes; order Actinomycetales; family Microbacteriaceae; genus Rhodoluna. The sequence continues at coordinate 2,534 of JBILXL010000082.1, forward strand.
CTTTTTAGGAATTGGATTGCGACACTCTAGAAAGGTAACGAAGTGTCAGGATACCTAGAACTTCTTCCAGCGGTTGATGTTGCCGATGGCAAAGCTGTTCGGCTTACCCAGGGTGAAGCTGGCTCTGAAACTGATTACGGATCCCCTCTTGAAGCAGCTCAAACCTGGATTGATGCGGGAGCGGAATGGATTCACTTAGTTGATCTAGATGCAGCTTTTGGTCGCGGCGACAACAGAAAGGTGATTCAGGAAGTTGTCGATGCCTGCGTTGGCATAAAGATTGAACTATCCGGAGGAATCCGCGACGATGCATCTCTCGAGGCGGCCCTATCAGCAGGCGCAACCAGGGTGAATCTTGGAACTGCAGCACTTGAGAATCCTGAGTGGACCGAGAAAGTAATTGCTCGCTTCGGTGATCAAATCGCAGTTGGTTTAGATGTTCGAGGAACCACATTGGCTGCCAGGGGCTGGACAAAAGAAGGCGGCGAGCTTTTCGATGTTTTGGAAAGACTAGAGCAAGCCGGTTGCGCCAGATACGTCGTGACGGATGTCACTAAGGATGGAACCTTGAAGGGGCCAAACCTTGAGCTACTTCGTCAAGTAATGGAAAAAACAGACAAACCAGTTATTGCAAGTGGAGGGATTTCTACCCTCGAGGATATCTCTGCTTTAAGGCAATTGGTTCCTCTTGGTCTTGAGGGTGCAATTTTAGGTAAGGCGCTTTACGCCAAGCGCTTTAGCTTGGAGCAGGCTCTGGAGCTTGCGGGTCAGTGAACGAGCACATCAATCCCAATCGATTCACCGATTCTGCTGGAACACCTTGGGAAGGTCGAAGCTTCGATTCAAACTCATTTGCAGACGATGACGGTAAGGCACCACCAGAATTAATCGGGGCAATAACGGCGTTTCGAGCCGGTGAAGTTGGCGCAGAAGCCGTTATTGATCAGATTCGGGTTTCAAGACTTCTAGTCCCACTTCTTGCAAATCTTGGTGAGTCTGAAATTGGCGCTCACGGTCAGAAGGTTGATAAGAGCGCTGAGCTTTCAATAGTCACGGTGAAGTCTCCCGATGATCAGGACTCGTTGGTTGTTTTTTCCTCCGTTGAAGCCATGAGTCGCTGGAACAAAGCTTCGAGGCCCGTTCCCACCGACGCAATTCGAATCGCTCTAGCCGCGGCGTCTCAGATGAGCACTCGAGTTGTGCTGGATCCAGGTAGCGATACTGAGTTCGTGGTTAGACGGCCAGCCATTGCAAAGATTGCTCAGTCACTGCCTTGGCTACCACCTGAGCGCAACGAATCGGTGTTGAAGGTTTTGCGAGAGTCAGTAGCAGGGGAGCACTTAGTTGTGAACATTGAGGCATCCACCGCCGATCCTCAGTCCAGGCTTTTAGGATCAGAACTGCAGGTGTCGATTCAACTTGAGCCCAAGGCTGAGCCTGCTGTAGTTAGGGAGCTAATCGACCGAATAAGTAGTAACTGGTCCGAATCTGAAGAATTTGCCTTGGCGGTTGATTCGGTAGCAATCAAGCTACGAAGTTAGTTGACTGGACCGGTGTATTTCTCGCCGGGGCCTTGGCCAGGAGCGTCTTTGATGACACTTGCCTCGCGGAAGGCAAGCTGGACCTGGCGAAGGGCATCGCGAAGCGGTCTGGCGTGGTGATCGCCTAGGTCTGGGGCTGCGGCCACAATCAATCCGGCCACGGCGGTAATCAGCTTTCGGGCTTCATCGAGGTCGCCTTTTCGTCCATCAGCAGCCAGTCCACACTGAACGGCCGCCACGCTCAACAGGTCAACCGCGTAGCGGCCTATGACCTCAACGGCTGGCAAGTCTGAGATCTCGGTGATCTGGTCTTGAATCTTGTCGTATTCAGACAACTATTCTCCTTTAGTGGCTTTGATGCTAGGCTATCCCATGGCTCCGAGGTCTTATGGTCTCGGTCAGAAGTGGATTAGTTTCCCACCCGCGTCCACCGCATTTATAGGTTGCCGGGTAAAGCTTTTTTCGCATCTGCATTTCCCTGTGCGCTTTTAGCGTCCTTGGTGTGGCCAAAGGCACATCGATAAGGAGAACCAGATCAGCGATCCCCGCATCAATGACCGCATCCGTGTCCCAGAGGTTCGCCTCGTTGGAGCATTGGGTGAACAGGTTGGAGTTGTAAAAATCGAGGATGCTTTGCGCATGGCGCAAGAGGCAGACTTGGACCTCGTAGAGGTTTCACCACAATCCAGCCCTCCGGTTGCGAAGCTAATGGATTTCGGCAAGTTCAAATATGAAGCTGCCCAGAAAATTCGTGAAGCTCGCAAGAACCAGGTGAACACTGT
>JBILXL010000012.1:0-16034 GCA_044378505.1 Rhodoluna sp.
GAACACAAGGAAGGCAACAGTTGCAGGCTCAGTTTGAGATAGGTCTAATGATTCGGCACCGCTAAAGGTGCTTATCGAGAAGAACTGAATGTTGACCATAGCTATGCCGAATAGGGCAAAGCCGCGGAGGATGTCGGGAAAACTGTCTCTTTGAGTTATCGCCATTTTAGATGTCTCTTTCTCGCCAGGCAAGAATCATCGATGGCGCAGAGGCAAACGCAAAGAGTGCCGCAATAACCAGGTAGCTTCCGTCGTTGCCTTCAGGCTCAAAGAGCACAAGCTCTGGACCAAAGAGCATCGCAAGAAGAATTGCAAACACTACGTACATCATGGTAAAGTAGGCATACCGGTAAGAGGTGTTGCGAATCTGAATTTGCCTCTCGTCCAAAAGCTCGTCAGGAGCTTCCGCGATTCCTCTAACTGCCACTCTGAGCAGTGAGTATCCGATTAGAACTGATAGAACGACCCAAATTCCGGTGACAACCAAAATGGTTATCTCGGTCTCAGAAGAAATGTTAAGGTTAGTTTTTAGCGTCGGGTAGTAGCTTCCCAGGGAGACTACAAGGATTCCAAGCGCGTAAAGCACAACAAGAATGCGTCTGTTGCGCTGAGATCTAAGCCACTTGAACTTTGAATTCTCATCAGTCAGCAGGGCTTTGGTGCCCTTCTCGGTCACGCCTAGGCCCCAGTAGATCTTGTTCTTCTTTGACATTACTTCTTTCCTTCTTTCTGTTCAGTGAGTGAAAAAAGCTCCGAAACTTCTCTTTTCAAAGCCTTGGCGATTCGAAGGGCCAGCACTAGAGACGGGCTGTATTCCCCGCGCTCTAGGTAGCCGATGGTTTGGTAGTGGACTCCAACCAGATCTGCCAGCTCTTGCCTGCTCAACCCCTGGGCTGTGCGAATCTGCTCGATCTGGTTGAATACCGGCTCTTCGGAATTTCTACTCATAGATGTAGTATAGATACTACATAGCATTAATGCAACATTCTTGATTGCTGGCAGTTGCTGGCGGAGAATGGGGGATTAGAACAGCCCTTTGCTCACGTACTTCTAGGGGAGTTAGCTGTAAATAGCGCTTTCCTAACGGACACCAACACCAGACCTCGAAATCATGCTGCCCTTAAACTAAAGAGATGGCAAAGACCGTTTCCTTTGACTCACTTCCCCCTGAGATTGGCACGGCACTATGCCGCATCGATAAACCCGCGCGTTTTTCGGTTGAGGCACTTCGCTACGAATCGATCACGGTGATTAACAAGAGACTCTCTAGCGTTTACAAATTTGTTCGCAGAAACAAAAAGCTGACTTTGCAGCTCGACAAAGAAATCAACTACTTAATTCTGCTTCGCAAAAGGAAGATTACAGCGCCAACAGTTTTGAAACGTCAACAACTAAAGCAATTCGACATGGTTAAGTATTCATATTTCGCAGGCGAGATTGTAGAAGGTAGGGCGCTACCAAAACACGTAAAATTGCTTGCCGAAGCACACTGCAAACTTCACCAAGCATTTGCGCGGGATGGAAAAACTAAGAAAGCCGAATGGAACTCGGCCAGAATGCTGAAGCCGATTTTCTCAAAGTCCAATGCTGAGGAGTATGCGCCCGAACTTGTGAAGTTTGCGCGTTCCATAGCCCGTGCACTCAAGGCTCACGAACTTGCGCGAGAAGATTTGACCTTCGTTCACAGCGACAGTCATTTCTCTAACGTTGTGTTTCAACCCAAGCGCGCTTTGTTAATCGACTGGGCCGAAGCCGGTTGGGCATCCAAGTATTTTGAGCTTGGCGTAGTGATTCACTCAATGCTCTACGAGAAAAAAGCAATACAGCGCGACCTGATTGTCACCTATCTCAATGAATACTTCAAAGCCGACAAGATATCCGAGCGAGATGTTCAGCTAATCGAACTTCACACGAAATTACGTTTTCTCGAAGCTGCAACCTGGCATCTGATGGAGTCGAAAGAGGACCAGCTTCTCAACAAGGTTCGCTATGCAAAGTTTGTCGAGGACTCATGGCGCAAGGGCGAGCGTTTCGACCTAGAGAAACTGCTTGGCATGCCCGCGCCAAAAAAGTAAATTGGATCCAGATAGTTGAGAGACTCATCACTTCCGCACCTAGGGGAATCAGTCTGACAAGCCCACCGTGCTTTGCTTCGGAGCACTCAATGAAGGCCTCTACTTAGGCTCTAAATCAAGGGAGTTGCTGGCGGAGAATGGGGGATTCGAACACTGTGCTATTTCCGGAATCCATTGCTTACGAAGGCAAGGATCTTTGCTGCTAAGACGAGGGCCAGCAATAAAACCAAAACACTAGATGGGATCAGAATCCAAATAGCCAATGGGTAGACGCTCAGGTGGGCAACAACATAGGTTGCCCTGAGAAAAAAAGAGCGACTCGACCAAAAAGACCTTGTCGAGTGACTGAGGTTGCTGACGAAACCCGCTGCTAGGTCGAAGGCCAGTGCGAAGAGAATTACTTTCGCCCACCAAACAACATCATTCGTCGCAACTGCAACTATCCCAAGGAGTAAACCCCCGACACCCGCAATAGCAAGGGTAATTCTCTTAGGATGTCTGCCCACTAGCCACACCCAGATAGGCGTGGTCTCATGATCTCTAGACAGTCTGTCCTCGCTCTCTAGCTCTCAAGATTAGGTAGAAACTAATGAAGACGCCCAGAGGCAGGGCAAACAAGGAAATGATGAGTAGAGGTGGATTTCCTAGTGCAAGCGGCGCAGGGGATACCTGCAGCAATCCAAAAAATGCCGCGGACTTAACTATGGTTGCCCAAGCAAAGTCAATCAGGGAGAGGGTACTCCATGCTATGACAAGCGTCCGAGACTTGCCTTCATCTTTCCTGAGATGGTTGGCAAATAAAACCGCGGTGAAGGCGATTGTCACATCCATTACTCCTGAAACTAAACCCACTTCAGCTGGAAGGTCGCCGCTGAAGTAAGCCACCATCAGAAAAATGCCACCAATTCGATAAGACTGAGTCAAAACCAACGCTGAAGTTGGAATCTTCGACAACGCTGACCTAAAGCTTTCTACCTTCAGCGCCATAAAAATTAATACCACAGCTGGGCCAAAAGCTAGAGTGCCAAAAGCTGTAAATCTAATCAACCCTTCGAGCTGGGAATAACTGTCGTCAGGGTAAAAAGCAAACTGCCCCACTACAACCGAAAGCGCAAACCAGACCAGAATTACAACGCTTGCCGCTCGAAACCTAGACCAGCAATAAACAGAAATAGAAATTGCAGCAATCAGTCCGATTGCCATTGGGCCTAAAGCGTAAAGCAGATCCATTGGGCAAACTTTTTAGATTGTGAATAACAAACTCAAGCCAACACCGATTGTTGAAAGGCTCATCACAATCGCACCTAGAGGAATCAGTCTGACAAGCCCACCGGGCTGTGCGTCCGGGGTCCTTGGTGCTCCACCAAAAAATCCGCCCGAAATCAATAGGGGTGCAACTACCAAACCAATTCGCATGGCCCAGACCAATGCGTCATTGAAGAGTGAGTAATCCAAAACTATTTGCCCAATGATCGCAAGAATAACCAGCACTCCCGCGTGAGCGTGCCCTGCCCTGAAGTACTCCCGCTGAATGCTCGAGATATTCTCTGTGCCCGCCTGCTTCTTAAGAACAGTTAAGAGGAAGTATCCTCCAAATGCGATTGTTGGTAGAGATATGAAGGCAAATGCCAACATCCATCTTGCTTCGTCGCTCATTTATTTTCCTTTCTTAGTTGCCAAATAACAAGAAACGTAAAGCTCACAGCACTAACAGCCAGTAGCGCACCGAAGCCAGTCAGCGTTGGCTGACTCGGAGATGTGAACGGTTCAGCTCTAAGGGATTGCCATGTCACAAGTCCAACGAAACCTAGCCATGTAACGTTGCCAACCACGATCAGGGGAATCCGGAATGCAATTGGCAACAGCAAGGATATGGCTAGCAGAATCGCTGCTACTTGAATTGAGTGCAGTCCAAAGAAGTGCCCTACCCGAAGATCACCTGCGACTGTGCTCCAACCGAAAAATGGCAAACCTGGACCGCCATCTTCAACTCCAACTGCATGAGCTCCGGCTATCCCTTGGAAATTGGCTAGCTGGTTGGCCGTTGCCGAAGTCATTAGATATGCCAAGCCCATGCCAACTGCAGTGTTAAGGCTTCCAAGCACAAGAGTTAGCTTGAGATTGTATTCCTGTTGTTTCTGGAGCAAGATCGTGATGCTTAGGAAAAGGGTTGCGAACAGCACAATTGAAATAAATGTTGCCATCAAAGACCAAATAACGATTGCCGTAGGGGTCGAGACATTGAAATGGCTCGTGGTCCCTAGCGCCGCCATCGCCACAATCAAAACCAGCTCAACAGCAAGAGATATCGCGATAAGTAGTCCTGATAGCTTTACCCAACGAGATCCCTTGGTAATGAATGAACTGAGCCAAGAGAAGGTGAAGGAAAAGATTGCTGAAGAAATAAAGAACTTCAGTGGTTTTTCCCAGGCTGAAACTCCACCGAGATCTCTAGGGTCGAAAATCCAGAACGGCACCAGCAAAACCGCACCGACAGCTGAAATAACCGCCAACCAATAAAGGGATTTGGTGTGCTGCAGGCGAGAAAGTTCAAATAGGTTATTAGGCTGCATTTCTTGACTCCTGGTTTTGAATTAGGTGTGATTTGATCTGGGTCAAGGTCTTGTCAAGTTTGTCTAAGTCAACAAAAGAGGCATTTTTGAAGATAACTCGGAATTCCTTTTCTAGAAAGTCAGCCGATTCGGCGGCCAATGTTTCACCCTTGCGTGTTAGCGCCAGAGACAGGTTCTTGTCATTTCCGGAAACCTTGGAAATCTTTACAAGGTTTCGCTCTTGAAACCAGGAGAGTCTTTGGCTAACTGCAGCTCTCGAGACACCCAAACACTCGGCTAGATAACTTGGCGTTGGATTGGTCTGGCTCATAAGGGTCACCATAAACAGGAACTGGCTGTAGGTGATCTCGAAGTTTGCCCGAAGAAGCCGATCCGCAGTCGAATTCAGGACATAGACGAGCTCATTCAGGGTGAAAGTAATCCGGCTTGTATTCATGATGATTAGTTAAGTACTTAACAATCAGATTGTCAAGTACTTAACATTTGTCCCAATAAATCGCGACTTTTCGGGAAATAGACAACCCCGTCTAATCCTGGGATTGACGGGGTTGAAGTTGCGCTGGCGGAGAATGGGGGATTCGAACTAACCCAATCCGGTTCCTGAATTGGACACTTCCGTTCTCGAGTCTTATTTTAGAGAGGGAGGTTTTTGATGAAGATTGCTCTCGCCGGTGGGACTGGACTAGTGGGTAAGTTTGCCGTTACTGCTGCCGAAAACCGAGGACACGAAGTTGTCTCGATTTCCCGAAGAAATGGCATTGATTTAACCTCTGGCGAGGGTTTGGCGGAGGCTCTCAGTGGCGTGGATGTAGTCATCGATGTAACCAACACAATTACACTGAGTGCCAAAGCTGCGCGAAAATTCTTTTCAACTGTCACAAACAACATCCTGAGCGCAGAGGCGCAGACCGGGGTGAAACACCACGTGGCTTTATCGATCGTCGGTATCGATGCGATTGACGATGGCTACTATGCGGGGAAGCTCGAACAAGAGCGAACCATCCAAAAAGGAACAATCGCCTACTCAATTGCCAGGTCCTCCCAATTCCATGAGTTCGTGACCCAGCAACTGCAAAGTATGCCTGGACCGATTGCGCTTCTTCCAAAATGCCTTATGCGACCAGTGGCAGCTAGGGAAGTGGGGCAACACCTAGTGGATATCGCAGAAGGAAAACCACTTAAGCGCGTAACAGATTTGGTTGGTCCAAGAAATGAAGTGTTAGTTGATCTGGCTCGAAGGCAGATCGCTTTCGACGGCTTGAAGAAGTTGGTTCTCGAGTTTCCGCTTCCGGGGGTTTTTGGTAGAGGCATGGCTTCAGGCGATTTGCGCGGAATGGGCGAAACGATTGTGGGGAAAACCACTTTTGATGACTGGTTAGAAAGCCATGACCATCAAAATCTCCTCCAATAATTTCAAGTCAGACCTTGCTTGGCTCTGTCAATTGCACACGCAACTGCACAAGCAGCAAAAACTCCCTCAATAAACGCCCCTTCTAAGGCTCTAAATCAAGGGAGTTGCTGGCGGAGAATGGGGGATTCGAACTACCGCTCTCTTACCCGCATAAACACAGGGTTTACGACTTCCTGAATCACTGTCTACGCCATCTTTCTAAGCCATTGGTGAGGCAATTGACGCTGATGCGTGTTTTGGTTAAATTGTCAGTATGAGTGCAATCGAAGTCGTGGGTCTATCAAAGAGGTACAAAGACTTTCAGGCTGTCGACGACGTAAGTTTTAGTGTCTCAAGGGGAGAGACCTTCGTTCTTCTCGGTCCAAACGGGGCTGGAAAGACAACAACGATAGAGATACTGGAGGGCTTTCGAACCAGAACATCGGGAGAAGTAAAAGTTCTCGGTCAGGATCCGCAAAGAGCCAGCCGTGCGTTCCGGGCTCGAATTGGAATAGTTCAACAATCCGCTGGTGACCTTGGCCGGCTTTCTGTCCGAGACACAATCACACACTTTGCCAGCCTTTACCCAAACCCCAGAAAAGTTGAAGAAGTTATCGAGGCAGTTGGGCTGCACGGTAAGGCTTCAGATCCTGTAAAGAAGCTCTCTGGCGGTCAGCAGCACAGAGTAGATGTTGCGCTGGGGTTGATCGGAAATCCCGAGGTTTTGTTCTTAGACGAACCAACAACTGGCTTTGACCCAGAAGTTAGGAGAGCGTTTTGGGAGGTTATTCGTGGTCTGCAGCAGGAGGGAATGACAATTATGCTGACCACTCATTACCTAGACGAAGCCGAGGAGCTTGGACACAGGGGCGGAGTTATTGTCGATGGAAAGCTTGTTGCCCTTGGAAAAATTGCTGAGATCGGTGGTCGGGAGAGTCGCAAACCTGAGGTCTCTTGGGTGGAGGCTGGGGTGCAACGCATCGAGCGCACCGATGACCCGACTTTGTTTATTAGCGAGCTCTCAAAAAGAATTGGTTCAGCACCAGAAAACCTTCAGGTCAAGGTACCGAATCTCGAGCAGGTTTACCTTCAGCTAATTGCTGAGCATCGAAACGGGGTGAAGATTGAAGACTGAGCTACCTTCCATTCTTGGCGTTGGCATAAAGAGAATTGGATACGAGCTGAAGAGCTACATCAGAACACCTGACGCTGTCTTTTTCAATTTTTTCTTCCCTCTGATGATGCTGGTTATTTTCACTGCTGCATTTTCAAACCTTGAAATTGATGTACCCGGAGCCGGAAGAGTTCTAACTTCTGCAGATGTGTACCTGCCAGCAATGTTGGCTATGGGAGTTTTGGTTTCGGGAACTCAGAACTTGGGTATTGATATGGCTATTGAAAAGCACGACGGAACTTTGCGGAGACTTTCGGGCTCGCCAATTTCCCCTGTTTCTTACTTCATCGGAAAATTCGGTCAGGTTTTCGTCTCCGCAACCCTGCAGGCGGTAGCGATTGTGCTCACGGCACGCTTTGTTTTTGGAGCTCACCTTCCTCAGACTGTGGAGCTTTGGCTCACCTTTGCCTGGGTGTTCTACTTGGGTCTCTTGGCATCGAGTATTTTGGGAATCGCAATTAGCGCCCTTCCAAGGAGTGCCAAGAGTGCCAATGCCGTGATATTGCCGCCAATTCTCATTCTTCAATTCATTTCAGGCGTTTATCTGTCGTTTACAACTCTTCCTGAATGGCTACAAAACTTTGCGAGTGTGTTTCCCTTGAAATGGATTGGGCAGGGATTTAGAGCGGTGTTCTACCCCGACCAATTCAAGTCCGTTGAGCTTGGTGGTGACTGGTTTCTGGATCAAGTGGCGATTGCAATTGCTATTTGGGTTGCCCTTGGAGTCGTCTTCACCTTGCTCACGTTTAGATGGGTAAAAAAATCCTAATTAGCTCGCAAGCGGATTACTCCGAATACAATCGGGCGACATTGCACACAACATTGCACATTAAGCAAAAACTCCCTCAATAAACGCCTCTACTGAGGCTCTAAATCAAGGGAGTTACTGGCGGACAGTGCTTGATTCGACCTACCACCTTCTTACCCGCATAAATACAGGGGTAAGGGCTAGTGAAATCACTTTCTACACCATCTTTCTAAGCTATTTCTTGGCGAACCACCAACTCTTCACTAGTTACTAGTTGCAGCATTTGGAAAATAGAGATAGTATTTTAATATCATTTTGATATCAACATTGGAGAGCTGTGTATAAAGAAAAAACTGTAAACCCAATAGCCGGCTGGATCGTCTTACTCGCCCTGATTGCTGTGGTTCCCGCCTCGATTTGGTGGATTGTTCAACTTGCCAGCCAAGGAGAGGACTTCGCCAGTGTTATGAACCTGCCTTTTGGTGCAGTTATTGCAGTCCCATTGACCCTAAATGCCATAGCCGCTTTTGTGATGGCTGGTTTCTACACATTGCAGCCCAATGAGTCCAGAGTTCTGATCCTTTTTGGAAACTACAAAGGCACAGTCAAAAAAGCCGGTTGGCACTGGGGTAACCCGTTCTACTCGAACTCTTCACCGAGCTCAGAGCTAAAAGATGAGATCAACAAGAACATTACGGTGACCAAACCTGTTAGCCCAACAAAGCCGGACAGCAGATACAAGATCTCACTTCGAGCCAGAACGAATATGGGTGAAGTAATAAAAGTAAATGATCGCAGAGGTAACCCAATCGAGATCGCAACTGTTGTTGTTTGGAGAATTGCTGATACAGCCAAAGCGGTCTTCGAAGTTGATGACTACAGGACATACGTAAAGACCCAGGTTGAAACAGCACTTCGTCACGTTGCAACCCAATTCCCTTACGATCACAGTGAGTCAGGGGACCTAACCGGTGAACTGACTTTGCGTGGAAACCCAGAAGAAGTAGCTTCAGAACTACGCGCAGATCTAGAACGTCGCCTAGCGGTAGCTGGAGTTGTAATCGACGACGCAAGATTGACGCACCTGGCTTACGCTCCTGAAATTGCTCAGGCGATGCTTAGGCGTCAACAAGCAGAAGCTGTAATCAGTGCACGTCGAAAGATCGTCCAAGGTGCAGTTGGAATGGTTGAAATGGCACTTGCTGATTTAGAAAAGAGTAGCTCCTTCACTCTGGATGATGACCGCCGAGCCTCCATGGTTAGCAATCTGATGGTTGTTCTATGTAGTGAAAAGGATGCGTCACCAGTGATCAACGCCGGAACGCTCTACAACTAGCCATGAATGACAAGAAGGCAATTCCACTTCGCATTTCTCCTGAGCTCTGGGAAGAGCTGAAGGGTTGGGCAGAGCAGGACATGAGATCTTTGAACTCGCAGATCGAAGTAATACTCCGTGAAGCAGTTAGAGAAAGAAAAGCTGGAGCCAAGGTCAAGAAGAAAGCGGGCTAAGCAGGGGCTTCCCTTGGTACTAAATGCTTGTCTTTGCTCGCGGAGAGTGCTTGATTCGAACTAGGCTCTACTATTCCTTTTCTCTTGCAAAGCAAACCAGAGAAGGTATGCCGCAATTGAAAGCTCAAAAACCGCGCCGGCTGTCGGAACCATCCAATGCCCCATCAACAATGCGGTTTCGTGTGAAATGTGCTCACGCGGAAGAAAGTGCCACAAAGCATGAAATGCCCAGGCGCCTGCCCAAATAAATGGTGACTTCCTGAAACCTAAAACCGCAAGCAGTCCCACCAGTCCAAAAACGGCAAGCTCTAAAAGCTCTCCTGAATGGGCAAAAGTCATACCTGTCCATGCCGTCAAGACTGCCCAGAAAATCCTCTGACCTCCCCGAGGTAGCCAAAGTGTTGTAAGAATCAGAGCTAGTGCAACCGGCGCAGCAAGCCAGATTGAATAGGGCTCCATGGAAATCAATCCCACAACAAGAATCTGAGTAATTATCACCGCGAGCATTATCAGTGCTGCGCTAGTTCTTCCCAAGCCACTCGAGAACAATTTCGAGCTTGTGGAGAGTCCAACCGTGGCTCCCTCAAAGAACTTGGATCGAATTCTGAATATTAGGTACACGCCAATGACGAGATCATAAATGAGGCACGCCAGCGGGAGGTCGTGCTGGTGGGCAGGAAGGTCTCTTGGAATCAAGTCCCAGAGAGGATGGATCATCCAAATTCCTGCGATAAACCAAGGGGACCAAAACACGCCGGCTATCGCAGCAATTACAACCACAATCAGCATCGCGTACTCTATGTCTGAAGTTCCTAAGTAAACAGAGGAGAGCAACCAGACCGTTGCCACAGCCCAAGCAATTAGCTGAGTTCTAGCGGGCAACCAAGAAAATAAGCCAACTAGCAATAGACCTAGTGGAAATGCTGCCGGGATCAAGATTCCAAGTTGAGTGCCAATACCAATTAGGTAGCTGAACCCCACAGTCACAGCCCCAACATAAATGGCGATCAAGGACGTGGATAAGTCTTTAAGATTTAGCAAAATTGTTCCTATTTTCAATCCACCACAATTATAAGTTTGGAAAAAGTCGCGAGTTCGCCAGATGGACATTGCACACACACTTGCACATTAAACAAAAACTCCCTCAATAAACGCCCCTAATGAGGCTCTAAATCAAGGGAGTTGCTGGCGGAGAATGGGGGATTCGAACCCCCGAGGGCTTTCACCCAACACGCTTTCCAAGCGTGCGCCATAGGCCACTAGGCGAATTCTCCAGGTGTTTATCGGTCGATAACCATGTAAGTTTAGCCCGAAACAGGCCCGCCAGTTTCGGGCGGTAGCGGCCCTAAAGGTCAATGAATCATTGAGGGTTACAAGGAAAGTTCACCTTGCGTTAACCAAGGACTCAACTGCCCGACACTCGGAAAGCCCAGTATCTAGGCATGGCCCAAACTCCCACTGATGCACCGGTAAGGCGCACACTCCGAGTCAAGCCAACAACAATTGAAGACAAAGTTTTCTTCGGAATTTCAACCGCTGCAGCATACTCATCAGTTGTTTTGCTGATTTTGATCATGATTTTCTTAGGTTGGAGAGCTTTCCCAACTTTTGAAGAGCAAGGCGTCATTGACTTTGTTTTTGGAACCGGTTGGGTGGCCATTGATGAGCCCCCAACATTCAGCATCGGTCCAATGCTTTGGGGTTCAGTTCTTGTTGCACTAATCGGTGTGACTTTCGCAGTGCCAATGGCGATCTCCCTGGCTTACTTCATTCAGTTCATGGCACCAAAGCCAATTGCTCGCGTTGCAACAATTCTTGTTGACTTACTAGCTGCAATTCCTTCGGTCATCATCGGACTATGGGGACTTGCGGTATTTAGCCCGGTAGGTGCTCACTGGGGACAGATGCTAAATGATGCACTTGGATTCATTCCCATCTTTAGCAACACCGCGGAAAACTTCCTTCGAACTCCATTTATTGCCGGCATCGTTGTTGCTGTAATGATTGTTCCAATCATTGCCTCGGTCACCAGAGAAATCTTTAGCCAGATCGATGACGACCTAATCAAGGCCTCGGTTGCACTTGGTGCTAACCGAGAGTCAACATTTAGAAGAGTTATCTTGCCGGTTTCTTCCAGTGGAATTCTCGGCGGTGTCTTGCTGGGTCTTGGTCGCGCTCTTGGTGAGACCGTCGCGATCTTCTTTGTTTTGAACTTGGTTTATGACGACTTCAACTGGTTCCAGATCATCTCCCCTGAAGGTGGAGCAATTGCTTCGCTCATTCTTGCGAAGTTTGGTGAGGCTGGAGAGGCTGAAATTAGCGCCTTGTTGGCCGCAGGTGTTGTCTTGTTTATTTTGACCTTGGTGATCAACACCATCGCTTCGTTTATCGTGAACCGCTCACAGCCTTGGAGGAATCGATGAATCTCGATCCTGTCGCAAGGCCAAAAACCTCAGAGCCTTGGAAAAAAACTGACAATCGCTCTAAGGTGATTCAGATTGTGGCCAGCGTGATTCCTATTGGCGTAGCCTCAATCGCTTGGCTATTTGCCGGAGTGGATTTGATCGTTTCGGTACTACTTATCTTGTTGCCCCTTCAGCTAATCACTGTCGCAATCGCTGGATTCCTTCTTAAGGGAAGAAGGGGAGTTCCTGACGCTGCTCTTATTGTTATGACTTACTTCCTAGGCACTTTCGTGATGGTTCTTCTGGGTTCGGTTTTGTGGTCGGTAATTGATGCAGGATTTGCCGCCCTAAGCCCGCACTTTATCTACCAGAACAACGTTTATGTGACACCAACCACCGGTCTTGAAATCGGTGGAGTTGGACACGCCATCCTTGGAACACTTTTGGTGGTTGGTCTCTCAACCCTGGTGACTGTTCCGCTCGGCGTTGCAACTGGTGTTTACCTAACTGAAACCCGCGGCAAGAGCCGTACCTTTATCCGAGTGCTTCTCCAGGCAATCGCTGGTTTGCCTTCGATTGTTGCCGGATTGTTTGTTTACTCGATGCTTGTTGTGACAGGCATCTCGGCTTACGCCGGATGGCTTGGATCATTAGCACTTGTTCCACTAATGCTTCCAACTGTTGCAAGGGTGACCGAAGAGTCGCTAAGACTTGTTCCTCAAGAACTAAGAAATGGTGCACTGGGTCTTGGAGCTCCTGCCTGGAGAGCATTTTTGATGGTGACTTTGCCAGCTGCTCAATCAGGTGTTGTGACAGCAATTCTTTTGGGTGTTGCGAGAGTTATTGGAGAAACTGCTCCATTGCTAACTACAACCTTTGCTGCCAACGGCACAAGCTTGAACATCTTTGATGGGGGATTGGCAACCTTGCCTACCTACATCTATAACTACATCTCACTAGGTTTTGACACCAGCATCCAGCGCGCTTGGGGAGCGGCGCTGGTGTTGCTAATTGTTGTTGGAATTCTCTTCGGAACAGCACGCTTTATCTCAAGACCCAAAAAGGCCAAGAAAAAGGAAAAATCATGACCAACTCTCAGTTCCAGCTAGAGTCCAAAGACATAAACGTCTGGTTCGGCGAGCGACAGGTCCTCAAGGACGTATCTCTTCAGTTCCCAAGCAACAAGGTCACCGCCCTGATTGGCCCATCCGGTTGCGGTAAGTCAACCTTTATTAGAACCCTAAACCGCATGCACGAGCTAATCCCAGGAGCCGGTCTTGCAGGATCAGTAATGCTCGATGGCAATGACATCTACGACGAGTCGGTTGACCCAACCACTGTTCGCCTAAGGGTCGGCATGGTTTTCCAGAAGCCAAACCCGTTCCCAACTATGTCAATCAAAGAAAACGTCATCTCAGGGCTCAGGCTTTCGGGAAGAAAGAGCGAGATCTCTATCGACCTAGTTGAAGAGTCCTTGAAGCGTGCTTCGATGTGGAACGAATCAAAGGACCGCCTTGATGAGCCAGCGCTATCGCTTTCTGGCGGTCAGCAACAGCGCCTTTGCATTGCAAGGTCACTGGCTATGAACCCAGAGGTTTTGCTTATGGATGAGCCTTGCTCGGCGCTCGACCCAGGCTCTACCCGCCGCATTGAAGAGACCATTTTGGAGCTCAAGGAGTCAATGACCATTGTCATCGTCACTCACAACATGCAGCAGGCTCAGCGGGTGGCTGACAAGACAGCCTTCTTCCTGGCCGATGACAACCAGCCGGGCCACGTAGTTGAGTTTGGCGAGACCGAGCAGGTGTTTGGAATGCCGGTAGACCCACGCACAAATGACTACGTGAACGGGCACTTCGGATAACCAATTGTTAACCTTCAATTCTTCTCGAGTTGAGATGGTAAACACAGGTAATTCACCTCTAAATCGTTGAATAGCAATATCTCAAGTTGAGAAAAGTAAAAACCAAGGAGAAATAAATGCGAAAGATTAGCGGAATCCTTGCAGCCAGCGCACTGGTAGCAAGCATTACTCTTGTGGCTCCAGCCGCATACGCCAACGAGACAATCACTGGCTCTGGATCTTCATACATGAACTCAATGCAGCAGACCTGTATCGCAGGTTACTCAGCTGCATCGACCAACAAGGTCACATATACTTCTAAGGGTTCCGGAACCGGTAAGACCGAGTTCGCTAACGGATCAACCCAGTTCGGTGGATCTGACTCTCTATACAGCTCAGACCAGCCAGCTAACTTCACCTATGTTCCATTGGTCGGTGGCCCAATTGCCATCGTCTTCAACGTTTCTGGTGTAAAGACACTGAACCTAACTCCAAAGCTTCTTGACGAAATCTTCACAGCCAAGATCACCAAGTGGAACGATGCCAAGATCAAGGCTGTAAACGCAGCCGTTGCATCAAAGCTTCCTAACAAGGCAATCCAGGTTGTTTTCCGTTCAGACACATCTGGTACCACAAACAACTTCGGTAACTACATGAAGCAGACTGTTGGTGGATCTTGGAAGGCAGCAGACGCATGGGCTGACGCTTCTGGAAGCACCAAGGGAACCGGTGCTTCAAAGAACTCCGGTATCGTCACAACAGTCAAGGGTCTAGCTAACTCAATTAGCTACGCTGACCTTGCAGACGTTATGACCGCGGGACTTTCCTACGCATCACTACAGAACGGCGCCGGACAGTACATCAAGCCAACCGTTTCAGCTTCAGCCAAATTCCTTGGAGCCAGCACCCTTTCATCTAACGGTGAGGTTGTATTCGACTACAAGAAGAAGGTAACTGGTGGTTACAACTTGACCCTGGTTGCTTACGGTATGGCTCCAACTAAGTCTGCTTTTGCAAGCAAGGCTGCAGCTGTGAAGGACTACTTCACATACTTCATCAACACCTGTGCACCAAAAGAAGCTGCAAAGACTGGCTACGTTGCAGTTAGCGGAAAGCTAAAGACCAAGGCTCTAGAACTAATAGCCAAAATCAAGTAAAAACTAAATAGTTTCATCCAGCTGCAAAAGCGCGATCGGTTTCGGTCGCGCTTTTGTGGTTGAATAATCAGGGAGAAAAATGCAAGTTCGCAGAACAGTTTCGGCAATCGCTATCGCGATTTCACTTAGCCTTGCGCTTACAGCCTGCGATCCCCCAATGCCTGAGAATCTTCGAATTGCCCAGGCCGAGCTAGAAGTTCAGTGTGAAACAGGGGATGTAACTCTTAGCCTCCCAGAGGCAATAACAGATGTTGGATTCGGCTGGTCTGACTCACTAACCTTTGGTTGCACCGATATGACAATCACGACAACTGATGAATTCAGTACCGATTCGAATCTAGTTATCGGAGAGTCCTCCTTGATTGCCGCGCGCTGCGAAGCCTTCGAGCAGGTACCGGTTGCACTGGACGCAGCAGTACTTGTTGTGAACATTCCAGACATCTTTGAAGTATTTCTAGATCCAACTCAAATTGTTGGAATCTTCAACGGCACAATTACCAGCTGGGCAGATCCTGCCCTTGCCGTAAACAACGAAGGTTATTCCTTCCCGGACATTCCAATTGTTCTGCCGACTCAAGCAACTGTTTCAGCCAAGAACGCCCTTTCTGAATGGATCGGAAGACTTGCCGGCGAGCCTTTGGTCCTTGATGCGGTTGCCGACGCCTCTGGTGTCACCGAAGCAGAACTTGCCATGCCGATGGAAGAAGGAGCTATTGGAATTGCAAGTTTTAGCGCAGCCACTTACATGGGATCGGCAATTGTTGCCATTCTCACTACCCCTGGGGATTTTGAATCTCTGATTTTTGCCGACAACGGTTCAATTTCATCGGCTGGAACTCAGCTGGTTGCAACCACTGGCGAAAATGGTCTTGACTTAATTTTGGATCCAACAATCGAACCAACCCCTGAGCAGGGAGCCTTTGAAGCTCTAGCCCCTTACCAGGCTATTTACCCTGTGAGCTTGGCTCTTTGTGGTTCGGATAACACCTTGATTCGAACTGCAGCCAGATACTTGCTGCGCCAGGACTCCCAAGGTGTTATTGCCTCAGCCACGATGCTGCCGCTACCTGAAGCTGCTCGAATTGAAGCGATCAAGCTAGTGGTTGTTGGCTTACCGGTTCCAACACCTGCAGCTACCGAGCAAACAGACCAGGGCTAGC
>JBILXL010000013.1:0-16011 GCA_044378505.1 Rhodoluna sp.
ACCGTAAAAAAGCCGACTATTTGTTGGCCCCAACTCACGAAGAAGTTTTCACTCTGCTTGTGAAGGATATGTACTCCAGTTACAAGGACCTTCCTTTGTCTTTGTATCAGATTCAAAACAAGTATCGCGATGAGGCAAGGCCTCGTGCTGGTTTGCTTCGCGGACGAGAATTCGTAATGAAAGACGCGTACAGCTTCGACATAAACGACGAAGGACTCGAAGCCTCCTACCAAGCTCAGCGCGCTGCCTATGAGCGCATCTTTACTCGCTTGGGTGTCGAATACGTAATCGTCAAAGCTGACGCTGGGGCTATGGGTGGATCTAAGTCAGAAGAGTTCCTATCGCCATCTCCTATCGGAGAAGACACTTTTGTTAGATCCGCAGGCGGCTACGCCGCTAACGTCGAAGCAGTTGCAACGGTAGTTCCTAAAGAAATCGCCATCGGTTCACAGCCTGCAGCAGTTGTGCACGATTCTCCAAATACTCCAACCATCAAGACTCTTGTTGATCTTGCTAACGACAAAGTCAAAAAGTCGGATGGAACAAGTTGGAGCGCGACAGATACTTTGAAGAACGTTGTCTTGGCTCTAACTTCCCCAGAAGGAAAACGCTCTTTCGTGATTGTTGGAATTCCCGGAGATCGTGAAGTAGACCAAAAGCGCGCAGAAGCTGCTTTTTCACCAAGCGAAGTTTCGCAAGCTACCGAAGAAGATTTTGCAAAGCTACCTGCGCTAGTCAAGGGCTACATCGGTCCGACCAAAGACGGAAAACAGTTCCTTGGCCTAAAAGCCCCTGCTGCAATCAAATACTTACTTGATCCAAGAGTTGTATCTGGAACCAGTTGGATTACCGGAGCAAATGTGGGTCAAAAACACGTTTTCCACTTGGTTGCTGGAAGAGATTTCACTTCGGATGGAATTGCGGACATTGCTGAGGTACGTGCCGGAGATCAGGCCCCAGATGGTTCGGGTGAGCTTGAACTAGCTCGTGGAATCGAAATCGGTCACGTTTTCCAACTGGGTAGAAAGTACGCCGAAGCATTGGATCTAAATGTTCTAGATGAAAACGGCAAGTTGGTGACTGTCACCATGGGATCCTACGGAATTGGTGTCACAAGACTGGTTGCAGTTTTGGCTGAGGCAAACAACGACGACAAGGGCCTGATTTGGCCAGCCTCAGTTGCACCGGCCGATGTTCACGTAGTTGCCGCTGGTAAAGACGATTCGGTTTTCGCTGCCGCTGAAAAACTAGCAGGCGAAATTGAGGCAACCGGCAAAACTGTTTTACTGGATGATCGCGCCAAGGTTTCCCCGGGAGTTAAGTTCTCGGATGCGGAGCTACTTGGAATTCCAAAGGTGTTGATTGTTGGCAAAGGGCTGGAAACTGGAGAAGTTGAGCTCTGGAATCGCAGGAGTGGGGAAAGGCGTTCTATCAAGCTAGAATCAGCCTTGTCTGAAATTTAAATAGCGTCTGGAGGTTGCCCGTGGATATCGACCTGAGTGTCCTTAGGGTACTGGAGCGCGAAAAAGAGATTCCGTTCAAAGAACTCGTTGAAATCATTGAAGCCGCCATCTTGGCCGCTTATCACCGCACCGTAGGCAACACCGATAAAGCCCGTGCCGTGCTGGATCAGAAAACCGGCCACGTTCAGATTTTTGCAACCAACCTCGACGAAGAAGGCAACGAAACTGGTGAGACCGAGTCCACCCCGGATGGATTTGGTCGAATCGCAGCCAGCGCTGCCAAGCAAGTAATTGCCTCTCGCCTTCGAGACATAAACGACGAAGGTCTGTTTGGAGAATTCAAAGGTAAAGATGGCGACATTGTTGCCGGAACCATTCAGCAAGGACAGCGCTCGTACATGGTCTACGTTGACTTGGGTTCCATCGAAGCAATAATGCCTCCGGAAGAGCAGGTTCCCGGAGAAGATTACGCCCACGGCAAGCGCGTGCGCGTTTACGTGACAAATGTTTCCAAGGGAACTAAGGGTCCTCAGGTCACAGTTTCTCGAACTCACCCTGGACTGGTTCGCAAGTTGTTTGCGATGGAAGTTCCGGAGGTCGCCGATGGAGTCGTTGAGATTGTCTCGGTTGCCAGAGAAGCCGGTCACCGTACCAAGATTGCCGTTCGAGCAAATGATCCTGCGGTCAATGCCAAGGGAGCCTGCATTGGTGAACTAGGGCAGCGGGTGCGCGCTGTTCAGAATGAGCTCAACGACGAGAAGATTGACATCGTTGATTTCTCCGATGATCTGCCAAAGTTTGTGGCCCATGCGCTTTCTCCTGCGAAGGTTTCCGATGCTTTTCTCATCAATGCGGAAGAGCGCCAGGTTCGGGTCTTGGTCCCTGATTTCCAGCTATCGCTGGCTATCGGTAAAGAAGGCCAGAACGCCAGGCTTGCCGCCAAGCTCACCGGAGCCAAGATTGACATTCAGCCCGACAGTATTTTGGAAGACGACTAGAGCGTTTTGGCAGTTTGGGCCTAGACTGGCCTTTGGTGGCTTTACCGCCTCGGACCACTTGGTCAAAATCGGATTATGAACCAGTGAACCTGATTCAAGTCCTTTAGGAAAGTAAGAAACAGGTAGAAAAGATGTTGGAAATCTAATGAGTATCTCGAAATGAGTACCCAACAGCTTTAACGGCCTGCCCTGTTTGGGAAGGCCCAGACAGGAGAAGTAAGTGGCGCTACCACGTGTTTACGACGTAGCCAAAGAACTTGGTATTGATACCAAAGTAGCTCTGGCAAAACTAGAAGAGCTCGGCGAATACGTCAAGAGCGGATCTTCCACAATCGCACCCCCGATTGCCAAAAAACTTCGCGCTGCCTTCCCTGATGCCAAGCCTGCTGAAGAGACCAAAAAAGTTGCTAAGCCAAAAGCCGCTGCCAAAAAGACCGCTGCTGCCGAGCCTGAGGTTGTGGCCGAGGTTGCAAAAGCACCTGAGGAAACTGAAGCACCAAAGAAGAAGACTTCAAGACTTGCTCCAAGTTCAATAACTGATGCCCCGAAGACACCACCTGCTGCATCATCGGTGCCGGGTGTTCCAAGACCAGGAAACAATCCGTTTGCTGCAAGTCAGGGAATGGGTATTCCTCGCCCAATGGCAAGACCAGGAAACAATCCATTTAACTCCGCTCAAGGTATGGCAAGACCTGGTACACCAAGACCAGGTGCACCTAGACCTGGAGCTAGACCAGAAGGTGGAACTTCCAGACCAGGAGCAAGACCAACCGGTGCAGGTGGAGCTCGTCCAGCATTTGGTGGAGCAAAACCGGGACTTGGTGGCGGTGCTCCGGGTGGAGGATTCCCAGGAAGAGGACCAGCCGGCGGTCGCGGTCGCGGTGTTGGTGGAGGAACTGCAGGAGCGTTTGGTAAGGGCGGAGCACGCGGAGGCGGAAGAGCCCGAAAGTCAAAGCGCACCAAGAGAGAAGAATTCGAACAAAGAAGTATTCCAAGCCTTGGTGGCGCAGTTGTGCCACGCGGTGATGGAACAACAGTTATTCGTTTGCGCCGTGGTGCATCAATTCAAGACTTCGCAGACAAGATTGATGCCAATGCCGGTCAGCTGATCACAGTGCTATTCGCACTTGGTCAAATGGCTACAGCAACTGCATCTTTGGATGGCGAAACTTTCCAGATTCTTGGAGAGGAGCTTGGCTACAAGATCGAAGTTGTTTCTCCAGAGGACGAAGAGCGCGAGCTATTCGAGGGCTTTGGTTTGGATATCTCAACCGACTACGAAGATGACGAAGCAGATTTGCTACCTCGTCCACCGGTTGTGACAGTCATGGGTCACGTTGACCACGGTAAGACTGCGCTTTTGGATTCGATCAGAAACGCCAACGTTCAAGCTGGTGAGGCTGGTGGAATCACCCAACACATCGGTGCTTACCAGGTGCACACCACTCACGAGGGTCAAGACCGCGCCATTACCTTTATTGACACCCCAGGTCACGAGGCTTTCACCGCTATGCGTGCTCGTGGTGCTCAGGTCACCGACATCGCGATCTTGGTTGTTGCAGCCGATGACGGCGTGATGCCTCAAACCATTGAGGCTCTAAACCACGCACAGTCAGCCGGAGTTCCGATTGTGGTTGCCGTGAACAAGATTGATAAGGAAGGCGCTAACCCTGACAAGGTCAAGCAGCAGCTAACCGAGTTCAACTTGATCGCTGAAGAATACGGTGGTGACGTTATGTTCGTCCCAGTTTCCGCGTTGAAGAAGCAGGGAATTACTGAGCTACTTGACGCAGTTCTGCTAACTGCTGATGCTGCACTGGACATGCGAGCAAACCCAGACAAGGACGCTCGTGGTGTTGCCATCGAAGCCAACCTTGACAAGGGCCGTGGAGCAGTAGCGACAGTACTTATTCAGTCCGGAACTTTGAAAGTCGGTGACTCGATTGTTGCCGGAAGTGCTCACGGTCGAGTGCGTGCGATGTTCAACGAAGATGGCGAGCCAGTTGAGTCCGCCACACCTTCAAGACCAGTTCAGGTACTTGGACTCCAGAGCGTCCCTCGCGCCGGTGACACATTTGTTGTGACCGACGATGAGCGTCAGGCACGTCAGATTGCTGAAAAGCGCGAAGCAGCCGACAGAAACGCACTTCTTGCCAAGACTCGTAAGCGCGTTAGCCTCGAGGACTTCACCAAGGCCCTCGAAGATGGCAAGGTTGAAGCTCTTAACTTGGTTATCAAGGGTGACGTATCTGGTGCTGTTGAAGCGCTGGAAGACTCGCTGTTGAAGATCGAGGTGGACGATTCTGTCCAGCTACGCATCATCCACCGCGGTGTTGGTGCTGTGACCGAGTCGGATGTGAACCTTGCAACCGTGGACAACGCGATCATCATTGGATTCAACGTCAAGCCGGATAACAAGGCTAAGGAGCGTGCTGACCGCGAGGGAGTGGACATTCGCTTCTACTCAGTTATCTACGCTGCTTTGGAAGATATCGAGAAGGCCCTCAAGGGAATGCTCAAGCCAGAGTACGAAGAGTTCCAGCTTGGTACTGCCGAAGTTCGCGAACTATTCAAGTCCTCCAAGGTCGGAACAATTGCCGGTTCGATTGTTCGCTCCGGATCCATCAAGCGAAACTCTCTTGCGCGTGTGCTTCGCGCAGGCGTCGTAGTCGCGGACAACCTAAAGGTTGACTCCCTGAAGAGATTCAAGGATGACGCCAGCGAAGTCAAGACTGACTTCGAGTGTGGTATCGGACTTGCTGGATTCAACGAGCTAGAGCTTGAAGATATCATCCAGACCTTCGAGATGCGCGAGAAGCCAAGGGTCTAATCATGGTTGATGTTGCCAGAGCTCGAAAGCTAGCCGAACGAATCAAGGTACTTGTAGCCGAGGCGCTTGAAAAAGCGGTCAAGGATCCAGACCTTGGTTTTGTGACGCTTACCGAGGTAAAGGTGACTCCGGATCTTTCTCACGCACAGATTTTCTACACAGTCTTTGGATCAGATGAAGATCGAGTTCGTTCCAATGAAATCATCAAGCGCAACACTGGCCGCATCAGGGGAGAAGTTGGACACAACCTTTCTATTCGTTTGACCCCTACCCTGGAATTCATCGCCGATGAGCTTCCAGAAAACGCAGCTCAACTAAACGATCTTCTGGCAACCGCTCGAGCCAGGGATGAGCAGGTAGCCAAGCTAGCTGCGGTTGCTAAGCCAGCAGGCGATGCCAATCCATACAAGGAACCAAAGCAAATCGAAGACCAGGAATAGTCTTGGTTGCCTCAGGTCTTGTTCTAATCGACAAACCAACCGACTGGACCAGTCATGATGTTGTGGCGAAGGTTCGAAAAGCCGTCGGTACAAAAAAAGTAGGTCACGCCGGAACTTTAGATCCGCTTGCAACTGGACTTTTAGTTCTGGGGATTGAATCAGGTACCAAGCTTCTTACCTTTTTGGTTGGCGCTGACAAGACCTACCTGGCAACTATTCGACTTGGCGTTTCCACCGTCTCCGATGATTCGCAGTCCGAGGTTTTGGAAACTGCCAGCCAGCAAGCCTTAGCCGCAGTGGACGAAGCACAAATCCAGCAGGAGATTGACAAACTCACTGGAGTGATTCAACAGCGGCCATCTTCTGTAAGTGCCATCAAAGTAGATGGAAAAAGAGCCTACGATCTTGTTCGTTCCGGGGAAGAAGTAGAACTTAAATCCCGTGAAGTCACAGTCAGCGCTTTTGAACTTGTTTCCAGCACTAAATCACCCGAGGGATTTATTGACCTGGAAGTTAGGGTCGATTGTTCCTCTGGAACCTACATTCGCGCTCTTGCTCGAGATCTAGGTCAGGCCTTAGGAGTTGGCGGGCACATCACCGCACTTAGGAGAACTCGGGTTGGCTCTTTTGATGTTGCAGAGGCAAATCAAATAACTGACCTTGAGAATCTGGCACTTACCCCACTTGCTCAAGCTGCCAGCGATTTGTTTCCAACCATAAATCTCAGCGATGAGCAGGTCACTGACTTGGTTCACGGCAAGAGACTTTCTGATGTTGGAGAACAAACTGGCTTGATTGCGGGGCTTTCAGGCTCGGGAGATCTGGTGGCGGTTCTGGAGCCGGTTGGTTCAGGCTTAAAATCAGTTGTGGTCTTTCAAGGAGAACAAAAATGATTGAAGTGCTTTATTTATCTCAGCTCTGGTTCGCCGTAGCTGCCGGATTGTTCTGCCTGGGCCTTGGCCTAATTGGAAAACTCCCTAGTCTTTGGAGCGTTGGCGCTCTTGGCGTAGTTCTTTTGGGACTAATTGGCCAGTTCGTCTACACAACGATTGTTGTTGTCGGGGGAGCCGAAGCTGCCGTGGACACCGTGGAATTCTATGCCTACTTGCTCGTGGCAATCATGGTTCCAGTTGGTGCTGGGTTTTGGGCTCTGGTTGAAAGAAATCGCTGGTCAACAGTTATTCTCGGGGTGGCCGCACTAACAGTTGCAGTCATGCTGGTTCGCATGAATCAGATCTGGACTGGCAGTTACTAGCTAACAACGAAATAAGAAAGCACGGCTAACAACAAAATGACTAAGGCACCAGGTCCTAACCCCAAGCGCACTCTTGGCGTTGGCCGACTTCTAATTGTCTTTTATGCTGTGTTTGCTATTTCGTCTACAGCTCGCGCCAGCTTCCAAATAGTGACCAAATTTGAACAGGCTCCGCTTGCCTACTCGCTTTCACTAGTGAGTGCGTTGGTCTACATTTTGGCCACAATCTCTTTGGCTAAAGCAGGAAGAAACTGGCGGCAAGTAGCGCTCTGGTCTGTCATCTTTGAACTTGTTGGTGTGCTCTCGGTCGGTGCTCTATCTTTTGTCGCACCGGAGCTGTTTGCTCACCCGAGCGTTTGGTCGGGCTTTGGTTCCGGCTACGGATACATCCCACTGATATTGCCAATACTCGGGTTGCTCTGGATGAGAAAAACTCAGAGGGAGATTTAGGTTGCAGACCCTAACTTCGCTCTCTGAGATACCAAAAGGAATTGGCCCAGCCGCCATCACCATTGGCAAGTTTGATTGCATTCATTTAGGTCACCAAGCTTTATTCGCTGAAGTGGTTGATGCGGCTGCAAATCAGAACTTAACACCAACGGTTGTCACATTTGATCGCCATCCAGATCACCTGCTGCGCCCCGAACGAGCAAAGCTACCAATTCTTGGCCCTGGTCAAAAAGCAGATTTGATTGCTGGATTTGGTGTCTCGACCATGCTGCAGCTTGAGTTCAATCAAGAACTGGCAGATCTCACCCCTGAGCAATTCGTGAAACAGATTCTTGTTGATGGGCTAAACGCCAAACTGGTTCTGGTTGGGGAAGGTTTTAGATTTGGCAATCAAGGTTCTGGAAACTTTGGATCGCTAAAGATCCTGGGTGACCAACACGGTTTCGAAGTTATTGAGCTCAAGCGAGTGCTTGTCGATGGGGAAGTGGTTTCAACAACCCTTGTCCGCGAGCTGCTTGATTTGGGAAACGTCAAGTTAGTCAACAAAATGCTAGGACGCGTCCATGAAGTTAGCGGAATGGTTGAGCACGGCCTAAAAATTGGACGCAAGATTGGCTTTCCAACCGCTAACATCGCGCGGGATGCCGAAGGCTACCTTCCACTTGATGGCGTATATGCAGGTTGGTTGATTACCGAAGGCAAAAGATACCCGGCCGCGCACTCGGTGGGCATCAACGAGACTTTTCAGGCTGTTCCAAGACTCGTGGAATCTCACGTCTTGGATGAGACCGACCTTGATTTATACGACAAGGTTGTTTCTCTGGAGTTTGTTGATTTTGTGCGACCCGCCGCAAAGTTTGACGGAGTTGAAGCACTTGTTAAGCAAATCAATCTAGATTTAGACGTAGTTAGAAATCAGTTAGGACTGTAAATGAAAATCACCTTTGTTGATGCCGTGAAGTCGGCCTTTGTGAACTTTAGAAAGTTCAGGGGCACCGCCCCTAGGCGCGAGTATTGGTTCTTCGTGCTTGCAACAGTGCTGATTGGAATAGTTCTATCCACCATTGAGTCAATTATTTGGCCGCCAATTGAAACTGGCGATCTGATTGAGGCAATCAACCAACCAACCCCGCTGACGAGCATCGCGGGACTTCTGCTTTTGATTCCAACTCTGGCCGTCACATCGCGAAGGATCCAGGACTCGGGCTGGTCAGGTAAGTGGTTGTTTTTGTACTTACTTCCAATTGTTCCTTTGTTGATGGGAATCATTGGTGTTGTTGGCTACCTGCAGTCCACCTCCGCTCCTGAGATTGAGGTGCTTGCAACCTCGGTTGCCTACTTCGTGCCTACCTTGTTGATAGCTTTCGGAGTCCAGGTGTTTATCTTGATTTTGTGCCTACTTCCTTCTAAATCTCGCGAACAGGGCAATAAGTACGCACCTGAGGCCTAATTCAGGGCTGGCGCTAGAGACCGAAGCTGAGGTAAGCTTTCAAAGTTGCCGTGTATCGGCCGCGGATCCACAGAGCAAAAGACAAAAGGTTTTTTGCGCCGCGCAGCGAATCGAAGGAATAAAAGTGTCTCTAGAAGCAAAAGTAAAAAACGACATCATCGCTCAGTACGCAACTCACCCAGGTGACACCGGTTCTCCTGAGGTTCAGGTTGCAGTTTTGTCCCAGCGCATCAAGGACCTAACCGAGCACCTAAAAGAGCACAAGCACGATCACCACTCACGTCGTGGTCTATTGCTAATGGTTGGTCAGCGTCGTCGTCTTCTTGGATACCTCCAGAAGGTAGACATCAACCGCTACCGTGCGCTTATTGAGCGCCTCGGCATCCGCCGCTAAAGCAAAAATCACCTTATTCGCCTAGTTTCCTAGGCTTATTTGCCTTACCCTGTTAGGCTCATTACTGAGCGATGAGGATAGGTTTGCTGGTCCTCGGTGGTGGATCTTGGGAATTTCCCCAAGTTTTTCTACTGACGACCAGGCAGCAGCTAAGTCTTAGCGGCAAAAAATCTCTCGCCTCATCCTCGCTATGCGCGTTTTTCTCAACAGTTGAGTAAAAAACGAACGCGCTTATAAACAAAGAGGAGGGACCATGGAAGGTCCAGAAATTAAATCAGCCGAAGCAGTAATTGACAACGGCAAGTACGGAAAGCGAACCATTCGCTTCGAAGCAGGACGCCTAGCGCAGCAAGCGCAGGGTTCGGCAGCCATCTATCTAGATGGCGAAACTATGCTGTTCTCGGCAACAAGCGCCAGCAAGCAGCCAAAAGACCAATTCGACTTCTTCCCGTTGACTATCGACGTAGAGGAAAGAATGTATGCCGCGGGACGAATCCCAGGATCATTCTTCCGTCGTGAGGGTCGCCCATCGACTGAGGCTATCTTGGCCTGTCGTCTAATTGACCGTCCACTTCGCCCATCATTCGTTGATGGCCTAAGAAACGAAATTCAGGTTGTTGTGACCGTTATGGCTATCGAGCCTGACGAGCTATACGACGTTCTAGCAATCAACGCGGCATCTATGTCGACCCAGATTGCTGGTTTGCCATTTTCCGGTCCTATCGGTGGAGTGCGTGTTGCACTTATCGATGGCCAATGGGTTGCATTCCCTAAGTACTCTCAGCTAGAGCGTGCAGTATTCAACATGGTGGTTGCCGGTCGTCTAATCGTTGAAAACGGTAAAGAAGACATCGCAATCATGATGGTTGAAGCAGAAGCTTCTGAGAACGCCTGGGATCTAATCAAGAATGAAGGCGCTACCGCTCCTAATGAAGAGGTTGTGTCTCAAGGTCTTGAAGCATCCAAGCCATTCATCAAGGAATTGATTTTGGCTCAGCAGAAACTTGCTGCTGTTGCATCACGCGAAAGCGGTGTCTACCCGGTGTTCTTGCCTTACACCGATGAGTTCTACGCAATCGTTGAGAAGGAAACTGAAACTGAGCTTGCTCGCATTTACCAGGTAGCTGACAAGCAGTCTCGTCAGGACCAGGACGATGCCTACAAGGCACAGGTTAAGGAAAAGATGGCAGCAAGCGTTTCTGAAGAAGAGATGGCTATGTTTAGCGCCGCTTACAAGTCTGTGACCAAGAAGGTTATGCGTCGTCGTGTTCTTGAAGAAGGAATCCGTATCGATGGCCGTGGCCTTCGCGACATCCGTCAGGTAGATGCTGAAGTATCAGTAATTCCACGCGTTCACGGTTCTGCGATCTTCCAGCGTGGAGAGACCCAGATCCTTGGTGTCACCACACTGAACATGTTGAAGATGGAGCAGCAGATTGACTCACTTTCACCGGTGACCAAGAAGCGCTACATGCACAACTACAACTTCCCTCCTTACTCAACCGGTGAAACCGGTCGAGTTGGAACTCCAAAGCGCCGCGAAATCGGTCACGGAGCTCTAGCGGAGCGCGCACTTGTTCCAGTGCTTCCAGCAAGAGATGAATTCCCTTACGCAATCCGTCAGGTATCCGAAGCCCTTGGCTCAAACGGTTCAACCTCGATGGGTTCTGTTTGTGCTTCGACTCTGGCGATGCTAAATGCCGGTGTGCCACTTCGCGCACCGGTTGCAGGTATTGCCATGGGTCTTATCTCCGATGTTGTTGACGGAAAGACCCGCTACGCGGCTCTAACCGACATCCTTGGTGCAGAAGATGCACTGGGAGATATGGACTTCAAGGTTGCCGGAACAAGCGAGTTCGTGACAGCTATCCAGCTGGACACCAAGCTCGATGGAATCCCTGCTTCTGTATTGGATGGAGCACTACTTCAGGCTAAGGAAGCAAGACTTCACATCCTGGGAGTAATGAACCAGGCAATTTCAGAGCCAGACGAGATGGCGCCAACCGCGCCTCGCGTTATCTCAGTGAGAATTCCACTGGATAAGATCGGTGAAGTTATCGGCCCTAAGGGCAAGATGATCAACCAGATCCAGGACGACACTGGAGCAGACATTTCGATTGAGGACGACGGAACCGTTTACATCGGTGCCGTGGATGGTCCATCCGCTGAGGCTGCCAAGGCTGCCATCAACGCGATCGCCAACCCACACGTTCCAGAAATCGGTGAGCGCTTCTTGGGAACAGTAGTGAAGTTGGCCACCTTCGGTGCCTTCATTTCGCTAGTTCCAGGTCGCGATGGTCTGCTACACATCTCGGAGCTCAAGAAGATGGCTGGCGGCAAGCGCGTTGAGAACGTCGAAGATGTTCTTGAGGTTGGCCAGCGTATCCAGGTTGAAATCTCCAAGATTGACGACCGTGGGAAGCTATCGCTTTCACCGGTTGACGTTGAGGAAGCGTAAGCCAACCCTTTATGACCGAGATTATTCTCCCGTTAGAACAATCTGATCTTTCGTTCACCGCTTCGGGGGGCTCTTCTGTTCGCAGAAGCGTCCTCCCAAGCGGTGTTCGCATTTTGACTGAGCATGTTCCAGGTAGCCAATCAGTCTCGGTCTCTTTCTCTGTTGCGGTTGGTTCCAGAGACGAAACCAACAATCACTTCGGTTCCACTCACTTTCTGGAGCACTTGCTGTTCAAGGGAACCAAAACTCGAACCGCGATGGACATCGCAGTTGCCTTTGACTCAGTAGGCGGATCTTCCAATGCTTCAACAGGCAAAGAGCACACCTCTTACTACGCCAAGGTGCAAGACAAGGCCCTGCCGATTGCGGTTGAAGTAATCGCCGATATGCTCACTTCGAGCCTGATTGACGAAACAGAATTTGAGAACGAGCGCCCTGTGATTCTCGAGGAATTGGCGATGAACGACGATGACCCACAAGATGTGGTGCACGAGGCTTTTTCAAGTGCTGTTTTGGGAGATCATCCACTGGGTCGACCAATCGGTGGAACCATCGAAACCATCACCGCTGTTTCACGTGCTGCGGTTTGGGAGCATTACCAAAACAACTACCGTCCTCAGGATTTGGTTGTGGCGGCAGCTGGAAGCGTTGATCACCAGGAGCTAATCAAGCTAGTGGAGCAAGGACTTGCAACTGCCGGCTGGGACTTGGGTCTTCAAGCCAAGCCGGTGCCAAGAAGGCTGTTGAATCCAGCAAAGATTTCTCGTGGCAGCAAGCTGAATGTGATTCACCGACCAATTTCTCAAGTGAACATCATGGTTGGTTCCGAAGGTTTGTATGTCGATGACCCAAGACGTTATGCAATGGGTGTTCTAAACACCGTGCTTGGTGGGGGAATGAGCTCCAGGCTTTTCCAAGAAATTCGAGAAAAGCGCGGACTTGCATACTCGGTTTACTCCTTCAATCAGGGCTACTCCGACGCCGCAACATTTGGTCTTTACGCCGGGTGTTCACCAGCGAAGGCTAAGGAAGTTACCGAGCTTATGATCGCAGAGCTCGACAAAGTAGCTCAGAGCGGAATCACCTCAGAAGAACTAGCCCTTGCCAGTGGAAACATCTCAGGGTCATTGGCTTTGAAGTTCGAAACTAACCAGGCCAGAATGTCCCGACTGGCAAGTGCCGAGATAGTGGCGGGGGAGTTTATGGACCTGGATGAAACCATTGAAAGATTTGCTGCCGTTGAACTTTCTCAGGTTCAGGCTCTTGCTCAGGACCTATTGAAACTGCCACGCTCAATAGTTGCGGTGGGCGATGTGACCGAAACCATGTTTGAAAGTTTCGTCCGCTAGGCGGTACTGGGTAAGTTTGTAGCATGGCAATCAAAATCTCGGTTATCGGCGCATCCGGTCGGATGGGTCAGCTCGCACTTTCTCTGATCGAGCAAAACCCAGACCTAGAGCTTCACTCAGCTCTTAGTTCCCACAACTCTCCAGCTGAGGCTATCGGAGCTGACTTGCTGGTTGATTTGACTAAGCCCGATGCATCGGTTGCGATTGTGGATTTTGCAATCCAGAACAACATCAAAATTCTTGTCGGCACCAGCGGTTGGAGCAAAGACAAGCTCGATGCCCTCAGGGACAAAATGGTTGGCAAAAGTGCCACTGTCGTTGTTATTCCAAACTTCTCGATTGGCTCAGTTCTAGCAACCAAGTTTGCGGCAGAGGCTGCCAAGTACTTTGACGCCATAGAGATAATTGAAACCCACCACACCAAAAAACTGGACGCCCCATCTGGAACTGCGCTGTTTACCGCGCAAGAAATTTCAGCCGCAAGAAAAGGTCGGGATGTAAAACCAGTTACTGCAGGCAACCCCGCCCCGGTTTTCAACGGAGTGCCAATCACAAGTTTGAGAATCGAGGATGCCCACGCAGAGCAAGAAGTTTTGATGGCCGGTCCTAATGAAACTCTGTACTTCAAGCACGTGGTTGATTCGCACGAGGTCTACGCTCAGGGCTTGCTGCTTGCTATGCGCAAAAGCCCAGGCCGCACTGGTTTAACCGTTGGGCTAATGAATCTGCTCGAGGAAAAGTAGTTGACCTCAGCTAAATTTGGCGCACTGGTTATGAGCGCTCTAGTGCTTATGTATTTGGCGGTGGTGGCTGATCGGTCATTTGCTCTTGTTGGTTCAGGAGAGCCAATCGGTATTGCAATCGGCTCCCTAATGTTGTTTTTGCCAGCGGTGGCCTTTTGGGGAATCTTTATGGAGCTGCGTTTTGGTATTCGGATCGAGAAGCTAGGCGATCAACTAAAAAAGGAAAACGCTTGGCCACAGTTTCCGTTTGAGCTTCGCCCGAGTGGCAGACCAACAAAGGAATCTGCTCAAGAAGTTTTCGAACTGTTTCGTCAAAATGTAGAAGCGGATGAGACCAATTGGAAAGCTTGGTTTGCTCTTGGTTTGGCATATGACGCTGCGGGGGATAGGGCAAGAGCCAGGAAGGCCATGAGGCAGGCCATCACCTTGACTGGCAAGGGTCCAATTAGCTAGTTCCGTAAGGCTCGGCGTGGAGTTGTCTTTGGAGTTTCGAGGCAGTAGCTAAGCTAGTGGGAATGTCTGACGTAATTTTTAGATCCGATGTCACGGTCGAACTGGTTCGAGCAAACGCTAGCGACCAGGACGTTCTTTTTGCTGCCCGAGTGTCCACGCAGGGTGAGCAGTCCCTAGAGGCTGCAACCGCAAACCAGGATGCCGAGACCGATAAGCGCGATCGAGGTCTAATCAATTACCTAATGCGTGATCGTCACGGATCACCGTTCGAGCACAACTCAATGACTTTCTACGTTCAGGCACCAATTTTTGTATTTAGAGAGTTTATGCGTCACCGCATTGCAAGCTACAACGAGGAATCTGGCCGCTACAAAGAGCTTTCCCCTGTTTTCTATGTTCCAGGTCCAGATCGCAACTTGGTGCAGACCGGTAAGACCGGTCACTATGAATTTCACCCCGGTTCTGCCGAGCAGATTGCTCTTGTTGAGCAAGAATCTCGAACTGCATCAATTACGGCCTTTGCGTCCTACCAGCGCATGCTTGAGGCAGGGGTAGCAAGAGAAGTAGCTCGAATTGTTTTGCCGCTGAATATCTACTCGAGCATGTATGTCACCATGAATGCGCGTGCGCTGATGAATTTCTTGAGTCTTCGCACCAAGCGCGAGGGCACCCACTTCCCGTCCTACCCGCAGCGTGAGATCGAAATGTGTGCAGAGAAGATGGAAGATGAGTGGGCAAAGCTCATGCCATACAGCTACGAGACTTTCAATCAAAACGGGCGAGTAGCACCATAACTTGCCCTTGGGCTAGGGTTTAGTCATGGCAAAAACCAACAAGGACATCTTCGGCCAAGTCTTGGTCGCCCTTGTCACGCCTATGACACCAGAAGGTGAAGTCGACTGGGCTTCTACTGAAAAGCACATCGATTACGTAATCTCCAACGGCGCCGACGGTGTTGTTGTCACTGGGACCACCGGTGAAACTTCAACACTTACCGACGCGGAGAAAATCAAACTTGTTGAGGTTGGAAAATCCGTTGCTGCCGGCAGGGCCAAGATAATCACCGGTGGTGGATCAAACGAAACCGCTCACGCGATGCAGCTATACAAGCAGAGTGAAAAAGCTGGCGCCGATGGCGTGATGATCGTGACTCCTTATTACAACAAGCCAACTCAGGCTGGAATCTTGACTCACTTCAGACTGATTGCTGATGCAACTGACCTGCCTGTAATTTTGTATGACATCCCAGGTCGCACTGGAGTGGCAATTTCGCAACAGACTTTTCACAGAGCCGCCAAGCACCCAAATATCGTTGCGGTCAAAGACGCAGTTGGCGATCTAGCACAAGCTTCCAGAATCATGAACGAAACCGACCTGATGTATTTCTCCGGCGATGACTCAAATGTTTTGCCTCACATCGCAATCGGAGCAACCGGCCTTATCGGTGTCACCGCAAACGTAGCCCCTGCTGCGTACCGCGAATTAGTTGATGCCACCAACCGTAATGATTTTCACCACGCGCTCAAGGTGCATAACGCTCTAGAGCCTTTGCAGCGCGCAATCATGACAAATGTTCCAGGAACAGTTGCTGCTAAGTATGTGCTTCACGGATTGGGTCAAATCGGCTCACCGCGCGTTCGACTTCCTTTGGTTGGTCCAGAAGACGATGAAGCCGCAAGAATTGAAGATGGAATTGAGAAGGTCGGAACAGTTCCGGGCTTGTCGTTT
>JBILXL010000014.1:0-15945 GCA_044378505.1 Rhodoluna sp.
CTCCCAAGGTTCGGAAGGTCATTGAGTGTAAAGTTAGACAAAAGCGTTGTCGTTGCTAAGTGTTTCTCAGCCCTCTGCACTTACTTGAGATGTGCAATGCGGCCAGTTCCAATCTGCGGATTGAGAAGAAGGATGTTATAGCCCGTGAGTGAACTTACTTGGACCGACCTAGACAAAAAGGCCGTCGACACAGCTCGCGTTCTAGCAGCCGACGCAGTTGAGAAGGTCGGAAATGGGCATCCTGGAACCGCTATCAGCCTTGCACCTGTGGCCCACCTACTTTTTCAAAAAATTATGCGCCACGACCCAGCAAATCCAGATTGGGTTGGAAGGGATCGATTCATTCTCAGCGTCGGCCACTCTTCCCTGACTCTTTACAATCAGCTGTATTTGGGCGGCTTTGGTCTTGAGCTTGACGACATCAAAGCGCTTCGTACCTGGGATTCATTGACTCCCGGTCACCCTGAATATGGACACACCAAGGGTGTTGAGATCACAACAGGTCCACTGGGACAAGGTCTAGCTTCGGCGGTTGGCTTTGCCTACTCTGCCAGGTTTGAAAGAGGACTGTTTGACCCAGATGCCAAAGCTGGAAGCTCGGTATTTGATCACCACATCTACTGCGTAGCCGGAGATGGCGACATGCAAGAAGGTGTCACTTCTGAAGCTTCGTCGTTGGCTGGACATCAACAGCTTGGAAACCTAATTGTTCTATACGACTCAAACCAGATATCAATCGAAGACGATGTCAACATTGCCTTCACAGAGAATCTTGAGGATCGCTATAAAGCTTATGGCTGGCATGTCCAGACAGTCGATTGGAAGAAAACTGGCCAATACATCGAAGATGTAAATGAGCTTTACCAGGCGATTCAAGCCGCCAAGGCAGTGCTGGATAAACCGTCTTTGATCACCATCAGAACCATCATTGGCTGGCCATCTCCAGGAAAACAAAACACCGGCAAAATACATGGATCTGCCTTGGGCCAAGAAGAACTTGTCGGACTAAAGCAAGCTCTTGGCTTTGATCCCTCGAAGAATTTTGAAGTGGCACCTGAAGTCATTAAATACACCAGGTCTCTAGCTGAACGATCTCAGCCGGCAATATCAAAATGGAAATCATCTTTCGATGCGTGGGCTACCTCCAACCCTGCTGCCAAGGTGCTTTTCGACAGACTTCAGACCGGAAAGACACCAGCTGAGCTAATTGATGTTTTGCCAGTTTTTGACCACGGGGCTGAAGTCTCAACTCGAGCAGCTTCAGGAAAAGTTCTGAATGCCATCGCTGGTGTCATGCCTGAATTGTGGGGTGGTTCTGCAGATTTAGCCGAATCAAACAACACCACAATCGCTGGTTCAAAGTCGTTTGTGCCCGCAGTCCACTCAACTCATGAGTGGAAAGGCGACAACTATGGGCGAGTTATGCACTTCGGGATCCGAGAGCACGCAATGGGTGCAATCCTTAACGGTATTGCGCTTCATGGGAAGACTCGCTCCTACGGCGGAACCTTTCTAATCTTTAGCGACTACATGAGGCCTGCCGTTCGTCTGGCCGCCTTGATGAAGGTCCCTTCAATTTTCGTGTGGACGCATGACTCAGTCGCCCTAGGTGAAGATGGCCCAACTCACCAGCCAATCGAACAGCTAGCAACCCTTAGAGCAATTCCAGGGCTGGACATCGTAAGACCAGCTGATGCCAATGAGGTCAGTTTTGCCTGGAAGAAGATCCTTGAACGTCGCCTGGGCCCTGCTGGTATCGCTTTGACCAGGCAGAACATTCCGGTTTTCAATCGGGAATCAGCTGATGAAACTGGAGTGATTTACGCTGCCGCCAGCCATACCGAAAAGGGCGCCTACATTCTTGCCGAAGCCTCCAATAATTCGCCGAAGGCAATCTTGATTGCCACCGGCTCCGAAGTTCAGTTGGCAATCGCGGCTCGCTTAGAACTCGAGAAAGCGGGCATTGCGACTCGCGTTGTTTCGGCGCCATGTCTTGAATGGTTCGAAGAGCAAAGCGACGCCTACCGAGAGTCGGTTCTGCCAAAGTCAGTGAAGGCGAGGGTGTCCGTTGAAGCGGGACTTGCTCTCGGCTGGGGAAAGTACGTAGGCAATGGTCGAAGTGTCTCGATAGAGCATTTTGGGGCTTCAGCCGACTACAAGACACTTTTCAGTAAATTCGGCATGACCACCGAAGCGGTTGTTAAGGCTGCCATGGAAGTTCTAAAGGGAGAAGAGTGAACTCACCACTTCACCAACTAAGTGCAGCTGGAGTCAGTATCTGGCTAGATGATTTATCGCGCGAAAGAATCGAGTCTGGATCTCTTAAGGCTCTTATTGAATCTCGTGCCGTCTCAGGTGTCACTACAAACCCAACAATATTTGCTGGTGCATTCTCAAAAGGCGCAGCCTATGCAACACAACTGGCTAAGTTGGCTAGCCGTGGTGCCACCGCGGACGAAGCAATATTTGAGGCAACAACTGATGATGTCCGTGCTGCCTGCGATGTATTTGCACACGTGTACGCGAGCACCAATGGCGTCGATGGAAGAGTTTCTATAGAGGTGGAACCGGGATTTGCCATGGACACCGCAAAGACAGTTCAACAGGCGAAAGCCCTCTTCGCTGCTGTTAACCGCGAAAACGTGATGATTAAGATTCCCGCGACTATCCCTGGCCTATCGGCGATCACCCAGGTAATCGCTGAGGGAATCTCCGTCAACGTGACGCTCATCTTTTCTTTAGAACGCTACAAGCAAGTCATAGAAGCTTTCCAAAACGGGATAATCCAAGCTAAAGCAAACGGACAGGATCTTTCTAAGATTCACTCAGTGGCCTCATTCTTTGTCTCTCGTGTAGACACTGAAATTGATAAGAGACTCGAGGCAATTGGAACACCCGAAGCTCTCAAGCTAAAGTCAAAGGCCGCACTCGCTAATGCTCGGCTGGCTTACGAAGTGTTTGAAAAGCAGTTTAATGTTCCAACATGGGCAGCGCTTGAAGCATCCGGTGCTAACCGACAGCGTCCCCTTATGGCTTCAACCGGAGTCAAGGACCCAAACCTTCCAGACACCCTCTACATCACCGAACTAGTTGCTCCAGATTTAGTGAACACAATGCCTGAAAAGACTATGGAAGCGGTGTTCGATCACGGAGTAATCTCAGGAGACACCATTACCGGAAACTATGAAGGCGCTCGTTCGGATCTTTCAAGCATTGAGGCTTTAGGTATCTCTTACGAAGAAGTGGTAAACCTGCTCGAGCAGGAAGGCGTTGACAAGTTCGTAGTGTCTTGGAATGAACTGGTTGCAACGGTTTCCGCCGCCTTGGATTCATCTAAATGACCCTGAAGGTTTCACACAAAGGGAACGCCTCTGAAGCTGTCAACCAGTTTGTCCCTGAACTAGTCAAGGACGAGGTTGCTTCCCGGCTGTTTGCTAAAGACCACACTCTCTGGGGTAAAGACGCCGAGGCCGAATCTTCAATCCGGTTGGGTTGGGTAGACGCAGCTCAAAACAGCCTGTCGTTGATTCCTGAGCTGAAGCTTTTATCAGCTGATCTAACAGCAAGAGGGCTTACACGCATCGTGCTGTGCGGAATGGGCGGCTCATCGCTGGCTCCTGAGGTGATCTCTAAGACTGCTGGGGTCGATCTGGTTGTATTGGATTCCACAGACCCAAGTCAAATTCAAGACGCTCTTGCTGGCGATCTAAAGAAAACCGTCGTCGTAGTGTCCTCGAAATCCGGATCTACTGTTGAAACCGATTCCCAAAAACGAAGCTTCGAAGCTGCATTTGAGGCAGCAGGAATCGCTAAGACTGAGCGAATATTTATAGTCACCGACCCAAACTCCCCTATGCATGTTCAGGCGATGAAAGACGGCTACCGGGTATTCCTTGCTGATCCGATGGTCGGTGGACGCTATTCGGCGCTAACCGCCTTCGGAGTTGTGCCAACGGCTCTAGCTGGTGTTGATGTTGATGCTTTACTGAAAAGCGCAATTGCTGCATCTAAGTTATTATCCGAAGACTTGGAGACCAATCCAGGTCTGATTCTCGGTGCCGCTATTGCACGTACTTCAAGTGTCAAGACATACAAAGACAAACTGGGTTTCGTTCCAGATGGAACAGCAATTTCTGGCTTTGGTGACTGGGTAGAGCAGCTGATTGCTGAATCAACAGGAAAGATTGGCCGAGGTGTTTTGCCAATTGTTCTGGAATCGGACTCGCATGAGGTCACAACTAAAGCTGAGGACACGCTACTTATCGGGCTATCCGCTGACGCCTCGAAGTCAAGATTTGATCTGGCTGTTTCAGGAGAGCTTGGTGAGCTCATTTTGCTGTGGGAAGTTGCTACTGTAGTTGCCTCTCGCCTATTGGGAGTAAACCCATTTGATCAGCCGGATGTCGAATCCGCCAAGATTGCTGCAAGAGCAGTTCTTGATTCACCCTCTGAAAGCTTCGAGTTTCCGGTCTCAGACGCTGGTGTCGAAATAGCTTCTTTTGGCTATAAGCTCTCCTCAAACAAGCTAGCCGCATGCCTGACTGAGTTGATTGGTTTTGCGGAGACTGACTCATATTTCTCAATTCACTGCTATCTCAACCGTGAGAGATTCGGATCGGCATCAAGGCTGCGTGAACTGGTCGCAGAGAGAGCCAACAGACCAACAACATTTGGGTGGGGACCTAGGTTCCTTCATTCAACCGGTCAGTACCACAAGGGTGGACCGAAACAAGGATTGTTCATCCAGATTGTCTCAGGTGACGGGGAAGATCAAGAGATTCCTGGAAGAGCCTTCGGTTATCGAAAACTAATTGATTCCCAGGCCAGCGGAGATGCCAGGGTGCTCGCAACCGGAGGCTCTAAAGTTCTTGTCCTAAGACTTCTAGATGCTAAGTCAGGGATTGACGCTTTGATTGACTCTTTGAAATAGAGAGCCTGCTTGCTAAGAAACTACTTCTTAGAGGATTTCTTGGCCGAAAGCTTGGCAGTTGGCTTAGATGCCTTTTTTACCGGCTTAGCGGAAGATTTCAATTTACTTGCTGGCTTTGCCACTGCCTTTGTTTTTGACTTTGCTGCAGGTTTCGCAACTGCCTTCTTGGCTGTCGGTTTTGCAGCTTTGACAAGTGGCTTTTTCGCGACAGGCTTTTCAGCCTTCTTGACAGGCTTTGGCTTTACAGCTTTTGCGGCGGCGGCTTTTGCTGCTGCCACTTTCGCTGCCGCAGCCTTAGCGGCTGCAAGCTTTGCCTGCTTGGTAGCCTCTTGGGCTAATTTGACTCGTCTTTCCCGAATCGAAGCAAGCGCTTCGTCCAGAAGCGATTTAGCTTCATCGGATGTACGGCGTTCTTTTACATAGGCAAGATGAGTTTTGTATGGCTCATGCTTTGCAATCTCTGGTGGGTTCTTTTTGTCCTGACCTGCTGGCATGCCACAGTTTGGGCAGTCGATCATGTCTGGAATTTCACTTGGATCGATGTGAGCTGCGAACATCGGCTCCTGAACGTGGCCGTTTATGCAGTAGTAGCTGCGCTGGACGCGCTCAGATTTGAATCCGCGGTACTGCTCGCCCATCGGGCCAGCGCCAACGCGAGAGCCTCTGATTGCCGATCCGCCGTTTGCCAAAAGCTATCCCCTAGAAACCAAATCTTGTGAAAAGGCCTAGCCCGATTACAGCGGACACCCAGACCAATCCCAAGATGATCGTGATGCGGTTCAAGTTGCGCTCTGCAACACCAGAAGATGACACGTTCGAGGTCACTCCGCCACCAAACATGTCGGAAAGACCACCGCCACGGCCTTTGTGTAGCAGAATCATCAGGATCAACAGCAAGCTAGTGATAGCAAGCAGCACCTGGAGGGCGATTTGAATGGCAGCCATGATTTACCTGTTCTGTATTAGTACTAGACGATTATAAGCTGACATGCTTCTGGAAACGACAGATACCCGTAAACTCGCCTACATCTAGGCTTGCGCCGCCCACTAGGACCCCATCAACCTCTTCCGAAGCAAG
Source organism: Rhodoluna sp. (assembly GCA_044378505.1). Classification (GTDB taxonomy): domain Bacteria; phylum Actinomycetota; class Actinomycetes; order Actinomycetales; family Microbacteriaceae; genus Rhodoluna. The sequence goes on from JBILXL010000014.1 coordinate 6,009, forward strand.
AAATCCTGCAACGTTTGCACTCTTTACGGAGCCTCCATACAAGATTCTGGTGGCTTCAGCCACTTCAACAGAAACTAGTTCGGAGATAGAGGCACGCAGTTTCTTCGCTACTTCAGCAGCCTGCTCGGCCGTTGCAACTTTTCCGGTGCCAATTGCCCATACCGGTTCGTATGCAACTACGAACTCCCCGATTTCCTTGTGTCCTTCAAGCGCCTTTTCAAGTTGTTGGATTGGCACTGCAGCAGCTCCCTTTTGTTCAAGTTCTTCTAAAGTTTCACCGACGCAGATCACCGGGATGAGATTGTTTCTAAAGGCAGCGGCAACTTTCGCTTGAATTACCTCTCCGTCCTCGCTGTGCAGTGTCCTCCGCTCAGAATGGCCGACCAGAACGTACTTCACATCAAGCTTCTTGAGAAATTGCCCCGAAACCTCGCCGGTATAAGCGCCTGAGTCAAACTTAGAAAGATCTTGGGCTCCAATTACAAGCTGCAGTTTGTCTGCGTCGATTAGGGTCTGCACGCTTCTGAGATCAGTGAATGGAGGAAACACTGCCACTTCAACTTTGTCGTAGTCGTGGTTCACGTCTTTGAGCGTCCAAGCTAGTTTTTGAACGAGAGCAATACCTTGTTGATGATCGAGATTCATCTTCCAGTTGCCCGCAATTAGCGGCTTACGGTCACTCACTTTAAAACCTCCAGGCCTGGCAAGGATTTACCTTCCAAGTATTCAAGACTAGCTCCGCCGCCAGTGGAAATATGACCAAAATCACTCTCAGCAAAACCAAGAGCCCGAACCGCAGAGGCTGAATCTCCTCCGCCTACAACGCTGAGGCCTTGCACCTTAGAAAGCGCTGTCGCAATAGAGCGAGTACCTGAGGCAAAAGCCTCCATTTCAAACACACCCATCGGACCGTTCCAAAAACAGACCTTAGATTCTTTGATGATTGCTGCAAATGCCAATTCAGAATCCGGGCCAATATCCAAACCGATTCCTGTTTCACCGAAAGTGGTCTTATTGAGGGCATCAATCTGAGCAACTTCGACTTTCGCTTCTGCCGAGAAACTACTGGCCATGCGGATGTCGGTTGGCAAGGTGATTCGGACTCCAAGGCTTTCGGCCTGCGAAATGTATTGCTTTACAGTATCGACTTGGTCTCGCTCGAGAAGACTTGAGGCAACCTCAAGGCCCTTGGCAGCTAGAAATGTAAACAGCATGCCTCCACCGACAACCAAATTGTCGATCTTTGGAAGCAGTGATCCGATCACTGCAAGCTTGTCCGATACCTTGGATCCCCCGAGCACCAAAGTGTATGGCCTTTGGTCAGAGGCAGTTAACTGCTCTAGAACTCTAACTTCGGCTTCGACGAGTAATCCGGCAGCGGAGGGAAGAAGTGTTGCTAGATCATAGACGCTAGCGTGTTTGCGATGCACTACGCCAAAACCATCACTGACGAAAACATCCGCTAGAGCTGCAAGTTGGCTTGCAAACGCCTTTCTAACATCAGGATCTTTACTAGTTTCAGAATCCTCAAATCTAAGATTTTCTAAAACCGCGACGCTACCTGGAGCTAGTGCTTTTGCTCCCGCCTTTGCTTCTTCACCGACGGTATCGTTTGCAAAAACAATCTTTTGCCCCAGGAGCTCGCCGAGCCTTGCGGCGACTGGTGCCAAAGTGAATTCTTTGTTGATCATTCCCTCAGGTCTGCCCAAATGAGAGCAAATCAAAACACTAGCCCCAAGCTCCAACAGTTTTTGAATAGTTGGAAGAGCCGCGCGAATTCGGCCATCGTCAGCAATAGTGCCGTTGTCCATAGGAACGTTAAAATCACAGCGTAATAAAACGCGTTTACCGGCTAGATCGCCAAGATTAGAAAGAGTTCGCAAGTTATTTAGAGTTTGTTTGCAACCAACACGGTTAGGTCAACAAGCCGGTTTGAGTATCCCCACTCATTGTCATACCAGGAGCTGATCTTTACGGTTTGATCAATTACTTTTACAAGGCCTGCGTCAAAAATTGACGAGTGCGGGTCCGTCACGATGTCCGATGAAACAATCTCGTCCTCGGTGTACTTCAGGATTCCCTTCAGCGGTCCATCGGCAGCCTTTTTGTATGCAGCCTTGATCCCTTCGATGGTGACTTTCTTCTTGGACAGAATAGTCAAATCCGTGATCGAACCGGTTGGAACTGGCACTCGAAGTGCATAACCATCGAGTTTTCCTTTTAGTTCTGGAAGAACTAGGCCAATCGCCTTTGCGGCTCCCGTAGAAGATGGCACGATGTTAATTGCGGCAGCACGAGCACGTCTTAGGTCAGAGTGTGGACCGTCCTGAAGATTCTGGTCTGCTGTGTAGGCGTGAATTGTGGTCATAAGACCGTTCTCAATTCCAAATTCATCGTTGAAAACCTTTGCCAATGGAGCGAGGCAGTTTGTGGTGCAAGATGCATTTGAGATGATGTGGTGGTTGGCAGGGTCGTATAGATGCTCGTTCACACCAATCACGAAGGTAGCGTCCTCACCCGTGGCAGGTGCTGAGATTAGTACTTTCTTAGCTCCTGCTTCAATGTGTTTGATGGCGTCTTTGGCATCGGTGAAGCGTCCGGTTGATTCGACAACAATGTCAACGCCAAGATCTCCCCAACCAAGAGCGGCTGGGTCTCTTTCAGCGAGAACCTTGATTTTGTAGTCTGCGACGATGATGTACTGGCCATCAACGCGAACATCTGCGTCAAGGCGGCCGGTCACGGAGTCGTACCTAAGTAGGTGGGCTAGTGCCTTAGGGTCAGAAAGGTCATTTACCGCAACAATCTCGAGGTCAGTTCCTTTAGCCATCTCAGCTCGGAGGTAATTTCTTCCGATTCGTCCGAAGCCGTTAATTCCAACTTTGGTTCCCATGAGTGTGCCTTTCCTTGGGCGCTAATGCGCTAGCTCTTTTTTTGAAACAGATCCACGCACCCTCGGGTGGAATTGCTTGAATCAGACTAGCAGTAAGCCTTTAGTTTGGCCTCGTGCGGCTTCGAACCGAGCCTGAACGTCCTGCCAATTCACAATATTCCAGAAGGCAGCGACGTAATCAGCCTTAACGTTCTGGTAATCAAGATAAAAGGCGTGCTCCCACATATCGAGCATCAAAAGGGGAACAGAGGCTGCAACCAAGTTTCCCTGCTGATCGTAGAGCTGTTCGATAATCAGACGCTGACCCAACACGTCCCAAGCCAGAATTGACCATCCCGATCCCTGGATACCCATGGCATTGGCGCTGAAGTGGGCGCGGAAGCCATCGAAGCTGCCGAAATACTCATCGATAGCAGCAGCTAGTTCACCGGTTGGCTTATCGCCTCCGGAAGCGGAAAGGTTTTTCCAAAAAATTGAGTGATTGACGTGTCCACCTAGATTGAAAGCCAGGTCCTTCTGAAGTTTGTTGATCCAAGTTAGATCGTTCTTGTCTCGGGCTTCGGCCATTAAGTCAAGTGTCGCGTTTGCTCCAGCAACGTAAGCCGCGTGATGCTTACCGTGATGTAGCTGCATGATTCGACCTGAAATGTGGGGCTCAAGAGCTGCGAAATCGTAGGCAAGATCAGGAAGAGTGTATTTAGTCATGGGCGTTGTCCTTAGCTTTAGGTATAGCTCTATTATGCGTCGTAAATCGGTTAGTCGTTATCTAGATCTTCTGGCAAGAAGGCATCAGTTCCTTCGATCCCTAAATCTTCAGCCTTCTTATCTGCCATAGACAGAAGTCTTCTGATTCTTCCGGCAACAGCATCCTTGGTCATAGGTGGATTTGCCAGTCTTCCAAGCTCGTCAAGACTTGCTTGTTTGTGCTTGACGCGTAGCTCGCCTGCGTACTTTAGGTGTTTAGGAACATCTTCGCCAAGAATCTCCAAAGCCCGCGCAACTCTTGCGCCAGCAGCAACTGCAGCCTGAGCTGAACGTCTCAGGTTGGCATCATCAAAGTTGGCAAGCCTATTGGCGGTGGCTCGGACTTCGCGCCTGAGTCTTAGTTCTTCCCATTTAAGAAGCTGGCCGTGAGCGCCCATCTGAGTAAGCATCGCGCTTATGGCATCGCCATCACGTATAACTACCCGAAACACCCCTCTTACCTCTCGAGGTTTAGCAACTACACCGAGTCTTCTGGCAACACCAACCAAAGCCATTGCAACTTCATTGCCAGGAGCTGTGACCTCAAGAGCTGCCGAACGACCTGGGTCAGTAAGAGATCCATGTGCCAGGAATGCCCCGCGCCAGACCGCTTGAGCTTCACCCAGTGAACCAGTCACCAACGACGCAGGTAATCCCCTAGCTGGGCGACCACGAGTATCCACAAGTCCAGTTTGTCTAGCAAGAACCTCACCTTGGCCAAGAACTCGAACCTGATACCTGTTGGTTTTTCTGATTCCCCCAGCTGAGATAACCGCTAGTTCGCTGTCGCAACCAAACAAGTCAGCAAGATCCTTGCGAACCCTTCTTGCGACCTGTGCAGAGTCAAGTTCAACTTCAATGACGACTTTCCCGGAAACGAGGTGCAACCCTCCTGCAAGGCGGAGAATAGTTGCAAGCTCTGCTGCTCGCACGCCATTTTTTGCCACCTCAATTCGTGCTAGCTCGTCTTTGATATCCGATGTCAGTGCCAAGGTGCTACTCCTTACCAAGGTCACGATGTCTTACCGTGACGGTGTATTCGTTGTTCTTTGATAACAGTTCAGCAAGCTTGGTAGAGACCGCCACAGAGCGATGCTTTCCACCGGTGCATCCAATAGCAATCGTCGCGTAGTGCTTGTTTTCCCGAAGGTACCCGTCCAAAACAGGCTGAAGCGCCTTGGCATAACTATCTATAAATTCTTTTGCCCCGGTTTGAGCTAAGACATAGTCGCTGACCTGCTTATCTAGCCCGGTAAATGGGCGAAGCTCCTCATTCCAGAAAGGATTCGGTATGAATCTTGCGTCAGCCACGTTGTCAGCATCTGCTGGAATACCGTACTTATAGCCAAAGCTCATTACCGTAAGTTGCAGTTTTACTGAGGAATCAACTGAGAAGTGTTCAGCGGTTTTAGTCGAAAGCTGATGCACATTCAGATCTGAAGTGTCCATGACAACATCAGCTGATTCACGAAGAGCAAGCAGTCGCTTTCTTTCCTCTGCGATTCCATCAAGAATTGTTCCATCACCTTGAAGTGGATGCGGCCGTCTTACTTGTTCGAATCTCTTTACAAGCGTTGCATCATTCGCCTCTAGGTAGAGCACGCGAACATTAACGGCCTTGCCACCTAAAAGCGCCAGGTTCTCCTCTAGCTCACTAAAGAATTCCCCACCTCGCACATCGATTATGACGGCAAGTCTTGGAACAGGTGTTTTAGTTATTGTGAAAAGATCCGCGATTGGTCCAAGCATCTGCGGTGGAAGATTATCCACCACGTACCAACCAAGATCTTCGAGAGAATTGCCCACGGTCGAGCGGCCAGCACCGGACATGCCGGTGACTATAAGTAGCTGGTGGCCAGTGTTATTGGGCATCGCATCCTCCCGTTTGAGACGAGTCTAACCAATTCGCGACACGCCCGAGCGCGTTACGGCGCCCGCTTTAGCTGCCTCAGAATCTCCTCGGCCAGCGCAGAACCAATGCCAGCCACGTCCGAAATTTCCTCGAGGGAGGCAAGTTTTAGCCGTTTGGCAGACCCAAATCTTCTAAGAAGTGCCGTCACGCGCTTCTCCCCGAGGCCTGGGATTTCCATTAGAGCACTTGAAATTGTGCTTGATCGCTTCTTTCTTGAAGCCGTAAGAGCAAAGCGATGAGACTCATCTCGGATGCGCTGAAGCAAGAACAATTCCTCAGAACCTCGCGGCAAGATAACTGGAAAATCCGATACAGGTACCCAGACTTCTTCGAGGCGTTTAGCGAGTCCACAAAGAGCGAGTTCAGGTACCGAAGATTCAGAGATAGCCCTCATCGCGGCACCAACTTGTGGGATTCCGCCGTCGACAACTATCAGAGAAGGCAAGTAGCTGAAGCGGCCATCATCAAGACTTTCCGGATCCCTCAGATACTTCAGTCTTCTTGAAAGCACCTGGTAGATAGCATCGGTGTCATCAGTTGCGGAATCGATGTTGAATTGCCGGTACTGCGATTTTTTGGGTAGCCCGTCCTCAAACACCACCATCGAAGCCACAATGTTGGTTCCAGATAGGTGCGAAACGTCGTAACACTCAATTCGTAAAGGAGCTTCTTTGAGAGACAGTGCCTTCGCTAAGGCGCTAAGGGATTCGGAACGGGAAGTGAAATCTGCTGTGCGACGGGTTTTGTATAGCGAAAGCGAGTACTGTGCGTTTTCAAGCGCAGTTCCTGCCAAAGCTGCCTTATCGCCTCTTTTGGGCACCCTTAGCGATACCGAAGAGCCTCTTGATTGCTCGAGGAATCTTTCAAGTTCAGAAGCATCCTCTGGAAGCGCTGGCACCAGAATCTCCTTGGGAACTGTTGGAGCCTCAACTCCCTCTGTCGATGTGTAAGCAAAAAGTATTACCTGACGAACCAACTCCTCGAGTGGCTGCTCGATTTCCTTGTCAACGACCCAGGATCTGACTCCCCTGATTCGACCTCCGCGAACAGAGAACAGAGAAACTGCCGCAGCAAGTTCGTCGTGGGCTATTCCAAAAAGATCTGCATCGGTTAGGTCGCTAAAGACAACGGTGCTTTTCTCCAAAACGGTTTCCAGAGCCCCAATGTTGTCTCTTAGTCTTGCGGCCAGCTCATAGTTTTGAGCCTCTGAGGCCTTCTCCATTCGCTCCTGCAGAATCTCCACTTGTTTAGGATCCATGCCGTTCATGAAGGAAACGAGCTCTTTAGCGATTTCCTGGTGTTCCGTTTGGTCTACACGGCCAACGCAAGGAGCAGAACATTTTCCGATATCAGCAAGCAAACAGGGGCGATTTGCGCTATTTGCTGCGTTGAAAACGCCTGATGAGCAAGAACGTATCGGGTAAACCCTTAGGAGAGTGTCAAGAGTCTGTCTAATAGCCCAGGCTTGCGTGTAAGGCCCAAAGTATTTGACACCCTTTAGATCTCTATTGCGAGTTATGAATACTCTCGGCATCTTGTCCGATAGAGAAACTGCCAGATAAGGGTAAGACTTGTCGTCTTTGAAACGAACATTGAATGGCGGGTTGAATTCCTTTATCCAGGTGTATTCGAGCTGCAGAGCCTCAAATTCAGTCTTAACAATTGTCCAGTCAACATCGCTCGCGGATAGAACCATTCGCCTGGTTCGTTCATGCAGGGAATCAACCGGTGCAAAATAACTTTGCAACCTTGCTCGAAGGTTTTTGGCTTTGCCCACATAGAGCACTCGACGTTTCTCGTCGAAGAAGCGATAAACGCCGGGTCTGGTTGGTATCTCCGATGTCTTTGGCCTAAAAGACAGATCGTTGGCCATCTACTTCAGTATCTCCTTGAGGAAAGTGCCAGTAAAGCTCGCCTTGTTCTTTGCGACCTGCTCCGGAGTTCCTTCGGCAACAAGTTCCCCACCTCTGAACCCGCCTTCAGGTCCAAGATCAAGAATCCAGTCCGCCGACTTGATCACGTCGAGATTGTGTTCGATCACAATCACGGTGTTGCCTTTATCAACTAGAGAATTTAGAACCAGCAGAAGCTTCCTGACATCCTCGAAGTGAAGACCTGTTGTTGGTTCGTCCAAGACGTATACAGTTCTTCCGGTTGATCGTCTCTGAAGTTCTGTGGCTAGTTTTACTCGCTGGGCTTCGCCACCTGAAAGCGTCGTGGCTGACTGGCCAAGCCGCACGTAGCCAAGCCCAACATCCACCAGAGTGGTTAGGTATCTAGAGATTGATGAAATGGCCTCAAAGAAAGTGGCGGCTTCTTCTATAGGCATCTCGAGCACTTCAGAGATGGATTTACCCTTGTACTTGACCTGGAGCGTCTCTCTGTTGTACCTGGCCCCGTGGCAAGTCTCACAAGAAACGTATACATCCGGCAGGAAGTTCATTTCGATCTTCAGAGTTCCATCGCCGCTGCATGCTTCGCACCGACCTCCCTTCACGTTAAAGGAGAACCTGCCTTGCTGGTAACCTCGGGCTTTTGATTCGGATGTTTCCGCAAACAACTTTCGGATGTGATCGAAAACTCCTGTATATGTTGCTGGGTTAGACCGAGGGGTTCGGCCTATCGGGTTTTGATCGACATGGACAACCTTATCGAGTTGAGCAAGACCAGTGATGCGCGTGTGCTTACCGGCTACTAGCTTTGCTCCATTCAATGCGTTGGCCATCACGTTATAGAGAATGTCGTTTACCAACGTCGACTTACCTGACCCGCTTACCCCTGTGACTGCGATGAAAGCTCCAAGCGGGAAACTGACCGTTAGATTCTTCAGGTTGTTGGCTTTTGCACCAACAACTGTGACCTGGCGCTTGGGGTCGATTGAACGCCTGTTTTTAGGAAGGGCAATGCTTCTTCTTCCAGAAAGGTAATCGCCTGTTATGGAATCTTTGTTTAATAGAAGTTCCTTGTATGGTCCGGAATGGACGACCCGACCACCGTTGATGCCAGCTCCTGGTCCAATGTCAACTACCCAATCCGAGGTTCTGATGGTGTCCTCATCGTGTTCTACGACAACAAGAGTGTTTCCAAGCTCACGAAGCTTGATCAAGGTGTCAATCAGGCGGCGGTTATCGCGCTGGTGAAGACCAATGGACGGCTCATCCAAGACATACAGCACACCTGTTAGGCCGGACCCAATCTGGGTGGCTAGTCTGATGCGCTGCGCTTCTCCACCTGAAAGTGAACCAGCCGATCTTTCAAGAGACAAATAGTCAAGCCCTACCGACATCAGAAAATCAAGCCGTGCTCTAATCTCCCTCAACACCTGAGCGGCAATCTTTTCATCCCGCTTGCCGAGTTTGAGCTTCGCGAAAAACTCTACGCAATCCCCTAGGCTCATTGCCGCAACCGATGAGATTGAGGTGCCCGCAACTTTTATAGCGAGAACTTCTGGACGAAGCCTTGCTCCCTCGCAGGCAGGGCAGGGAATTTCTCGAAGAAACCCTGCCCATCTTCCGCGCGAGTAATCGTTCTCAGATTCGAGATACTTGCGCTCTATGTAATTGAGTACGCCCTCGAATCCGGTGGTATAACGCAGTTCGCGTCCATACCGGTTCTTCCATTTAACCTGCACATCAAAATCATTTCCGTGCAAGATTGCGTACTGGACTTCCTCGGGAAGGTCCTGCCATGGCGTCTTGAGTGAGAAAGTTAGATCCTTTGCAAGTCCTTGCAGCATGCGTGAGAAATAGTGAAATAGTCCCTTGCCTTGAGTAGACCATGGAAGAATCACACCGTCAAGAATCGATGCCTCGACATCGCCTATTACCAAGTCGGCATCAACTGCCATTTTTGTACCCAACCCGGAACACTCTTGGCAGGCACCGAAAGGCGCATTAAATGAGAAGGTTCGCGGTTCAATCTCTGTAATTGCTAAAGCGTGATCGTTTGGGCACGACATCTGTTCCGAGAAGCTTCGCTTTGAGTCTTTACCTTTTCGGTCAACAAAGTCGATGGTCACTTTGCCACCGGCTAGCTTGAGAGCTGTTTCAATGGAATCCGTTAGACGTCCGGTGATTCCAGCCTTGATTGCAAGACGATCGACAACTACCGCAATGTAGTGCTTATAGGACTTCTTTAATGGTTTCGCTTCCGCTAATGAGATTGTCTCCCCGTCAACCATCGCACGGGCATAGCCTTGAGCTATGAGTTCCTGGAACAAGTCAACGAACTCACCCTTTTTCTGATCAACCAATTCGGCAAGCACTTGGAACTTTGTGCCATCCTCGTTTTCTAGAATTTGGTCGACGATCTGCTGGGGTGTCTGTTTGACAATCTGTTCACCGCATTCGGAACAGAAAGGGACTCCGATTCGGGCCCACAACAGTCTC
>JBILXL010000083.1:0-4744 GCA_044378505.1 Rhodoluna sp.
TTCTGTTCTGGCGCTTGTTTGCTGCGACCTTAGCCTCAACAGCATTAGCGGCAGCTTGAGCCTCATCGAAAGCTTTTTTGGCTATTTCGGCTTTAGCTTCAAGTTCTTTTTCGGCGGCGGCCAATTCATCGGTTAGCGCTTTGGCTAGACGCTGACGCTCTAGGGATTTTTGATAAATCAGTTCGGTTTGCTCAGCTAGTTTTTCCTGAGCTCCTAGTTGATATAAAAGGTCATCGGCTTCGCCGGGGTTCAGAAACAGATTCAGCGAGGTTCCGCCGGAACCATTTCTAAGCATCTGGGAGGCAATTTGACCAAGCTGCTCGGCAGCCTGGTCAGCTTCGGCGAGCGCAGCCTTGGCCTGTTTTTCCAATACCTTTACTTTGCGCTCGATGATTTCGAATTCTTCTTGAGCGACGTTGAAGATTTCAGCTTTGATGCTGGCTTCGCGGTTTAGGACTTCAACTTCGTCTTCGAGATCTGCGATGAGATTCTCGATACGCTCGATCATCTTTTGCTTATCGACCACGTTGCGCTTAGCGGCGGCCACCTCGGCGGCACTCGGGTAGTTCGGGTTTGCCATGGCGGGCACTGCCAACACGGTTCCCAAAAGAATTGCCAAGCTCGTAAGCAGGGCAAAGGGGGCTTTCAGTCTAAAAGACATATTTTTCAAGCTAACACGGAACCTTGAAGTAATACCTGAAGGATGGCTGAGAGTGTCGAAAGATAAAGGCCTCCAAGCCCGTTGGGGTTGCTAAATGAGCCCTATGGGGGCTACTGTTTATAGCTGGTGCTATGAAGTTCCACTCTTTGTAGGCCCCATCGTTTAGTGGCCTAGGACGCTGCCCTTTCACGGCGGTAGCACGGGTTCGAATCCCGTTGGGGTCACAAATTGTAGGCTCGTAGCAACGAGGCCCTGTAGCGCAGTTGGTTAGCGCGTCGCCCTGTCACGGCGAAGGTCGCCGGTTCAAGTCCGGTCAGGGTCGCTTCAAATAGAAGCCCTCTTTGGAGGGCTTTTATTGAATGGGGGTGGGTCAAACCACCTTTAGGCTCTGTAGCTCAGTTGGTAGAGCGAACGACTGAAAATCGTTAGGTCACCGGATCGACGCCGGTCGGAGCCACCACTTTCACTTTATTTCACCTACTCAGGCAAATTTCTTCACGGGTGTTGATTCCGCCAGAACACCTACTTCTATACAAGAGCAAAGTAGGTTTGTGTCTTAGAACAATCTTGCTGGCCCCAAACCCCTTTTCGGCCAGCCCAATTCAAACCGCAAGGACAAATACACGTGCCTCAAAAAACACGCAATCGCTGGATCGGTCTGGTCTTTATCTCGATGGCAATTTCCATCGTGATCATCGACGGAACCATCGTGAACACCATCTTCCCGTCAATCATTGTTGACCTAGCTCTTACCTCAGCTGAAGTTCAGTGGGTTCAAGAGTCTTACATCCTGGTTTTCGCAGCACTGCTATTGGTGTTTGGTTCGATTGCCGATCGTATTGGTCGCAAGCGGCTTTTGATTATCGGCATCGTGATTTTCACAATTGCCTCGGTTTGGGCAGGGCTCACAGAGAGCGCCTCGGCCATGATCATGGCTCGAGTGGTTCAGGGTATTGGTGGCGCCATGGTGCTTCCAACCACTTTGTCTTTGGTGAATGCAAACTTCCAAGGCAAGGAGCGAGGAATCGCATTTGCTGTTTGGGGAGCAACCATCGGAGGAATGGTTGCAATCGGACCGGTTCTTGGTGGCTGGCTAGCAACTGATTTTGACTGGCGCTGGGCTTTTGGAATCAACTTGCCAATTGGAATCATCATCATCGCCGGTCTTTTGTACTTCGTACCAGAATCCAAATCAGCGCAACGTGCAGGTGGCATCGACTTTGTTGGAGCAGCAATTTCTGTTGTGATGTTCTCTACCCTTGTGTTTGGTCTTATTGAAGGAAGAATCTACGGTTGGTGGGATGTAAACCCAAATAACCAGTTCTCAGCTTTTGGTTACGATTGGCCAACAACAGGAATCTCAGTAATTCCAATTTCACTGTTCATTTCTGTTGTTGCAACAATCGCATTTGTTCTCTGGGAGAAAAAGCGTGAGAGCGAAAAGAAGAACGTTCTATTGGATCTTGACCTATTCAAGATTGGTTCATTTAGAAACGGATCTATCGCAGCTGCGATTATCTCGATGGGTGAATTTGGAATCTTGTTCGCTATTCCACTGTGGCTTCAGAACGTACTAGGACTATCTCCAATCAGCTCTGGTCTTGTGTTGTTGTGGCTGGCAGCCGGTGCCTTCCTGGCATCTGGAATTGGTGGAGCGCTAAGCGGAAAGCTTGCTCCAGCAATGGCAGTTCGAATCGGTGTTGGACTTGAATTAATTGGTGTTGCAGGCATTGCACTGAATGCAACCATCGATGCCGGTTGGGCTTCGATTGCTGGATTCTTATTTGTTTATGGAATCGGTATCGGTCTTGCAACAGCGCAACTAACCGGTGTGATCATGGTTGATGTTCCGATGGACAAATCAGGTCAGGGTTCAGGTTCTCAGTCAACTGTTCGTCAGATCGGTTCGGCTTTGGGAATTGCTGTTTTGGGAACAGTTTTGTTCACCTCCACACAAGCGAGTTTGGAAACCAGACTTTCTGATCTTCAGCTCGAATCTTCTCAGCAGCTAGTGATTGTTGATGCGGTTGTTGAATCAGCCGGTGCGGCAATTCCTGAACTTGGTGCGATCAGTCCAGAAATCCAAACGGCGGCCGGTGAAGCATTCACCGACGGAGCAAAAGCTTCGGCTTGGGTTGCCGGAGGATTCTTGTTGCTTGGATTTGCCAGCACATTCAACCTTGGTTCTCGCAAGCCTGTGAAGACTTCTGGTCGCAAGAAGAAGTAGTTCCTTGCAAGCAAAGGTTCTTGGAGCGGTATTTCTCGGTGGCGCAATAGGTTCCATCGCGCGCTTTTTCGTGATCTTGGGCGTTGATGAATTAGCCCTTCAGGATTTATCGCAAGAACTTGTTGCGACGTCAATTGTGAATTTGGCCGGAGCGTTTTTGCTCGGGTTTGTGCACGCAATTGGTGCATCTTGCTCAGAAACCTGGAAGGGCTTTTTCGGTCCGGGTCTTGCTGGTGGATTTACCACCATGAGTGGTCTTGCTGTGATTACCGCAGGTGCGGAGCTTGGACTATCAAGCGTTGGTTACCTGTATTGGATTGCGGTTGCAATCCAGCTTGTACTTGGAATTTTGACTTACTGGCTTGGAACACAGCTTGCTTCCCGCACATCGAAAAAGGCGGCTAGCTGATGGAAATCTTGATTTCAGTTGCAACTGTTGCCTTATTGGGTGGAGCAGGGAGTGTGCTTCGCCATATCGCTGGCTTCTGGTCTGGTGCATTGCCCTGGGGAATCTTGGCTGTGAATTCGATTGCTTCGTTTGTGGTGGGGCTATCTGTTTCAAGCGGTGAATATGAAATTGCGTTGGTTGTTGGACTAGCCGGTGGTCTATCAACTTTTTCAACATTTGCTGCCCAAAGCTACGAGTACCTGAAGAATCAACAACGGCTTAAGGCCATCGCCAATCTCGTTTTGAACTTGGCACTGCCCGCTCTAAGCCTTCTAACAGCTGTGATTTGGCTCTAGCTAGGTTTCGAGCTGGATGCTAAACTTGAGGGAGATTTCAGGTTTTCTGGGCCCAATATGGCACGGACAAGATACGAAAGAGGGGTCTCGCCATGGGGCGTGGCCGTCAAAAGGCGAAACACACCAAAGTAGCCAGAGAGCTGAAGTACTTCAGCCCTTCTACTGATTACAGTGCGCTAGAAAAAGAACTCACCAAAGCCCCGGGTTCAACTGAACCCGACTACGAAGACAAATGGGCGGATCTCTACGAAGACGAAGAGCCGCAAGAGGATCAAGCTCCAAAGTAAGTCCTGACGGCATCCGCCTCCAGGCAAACCAGACGGTCGAAATGATATTCGATCCGAAACTGAAAGCTGCACCTAAATGAATAAGAAAAATAAGTGGCTAGCGCCGCTATCTCTAGCACTGGCTGGAATTCTAACTCTCGGTGCCTGCGCCTCCCCTGCGCCAACTGATTCCACTGAATCAATCACAATTTACTCAGGCCGAAGCGAAGAGCTAATTGCAGACCTGCTGACTACCTTTACAGAAGAAACCGGCATTGAAGTAGAGGTTCGCTATGGCGACTCAGCGGAGCTTGCCGCCCAGATTCTTGAAGAGGGTCAAAACATTCGAGCTGATGTTTACTTTGGTCAAGATGCTGGAGCCCTCGGTGCACTTGCCAAGGAGGGTGTCACAAAAACACTGCCCACTGACATAACCGACCTGGTGGCAGCCGAGTACAAATCAGTAACCGGACAGTGGGTTGGCGTCTCAGGTCGCGGAAGAGTTTTTGTTTATGACCCGGACAAAGTTTCTGAAGTTCCTACTACTTATAAGGATCTAATGGGTCCGAGTTGGAAAGGCCGAATTGGAATTGCACCAACCAATGCTTCCTTCCAAGCTTTCATCACGGCTATTCGCATTCTTGAAGGCGAGCAGGCCGCAATTGATTTTCTAAATGCCATGAAGCAAAACGGTGTGCTGTTTGAAAGGAACAGCATCATCATGCAGGCTATCCAAGATGGTGTCGTTGACTCCGGACTTGTGAATCACTACTACTGGTGGGAACTAGCTGCCGAAATTGGTGAAGAGAACATGAAGCCTGAAATCGCCTGGTTCAAAGACGGCGA
>JBILXL010000084.1:0-4741 GCA_044378505.1 Rhodoluna sp.
TCCTGCAGTCCAATCTTCAAGCTACCCGGTGGTGGAGCGAAACGATTCGACTCTTCGTGCATTCAGAGACGACGTCTTTTCACACTTTGGCAAGCCGATGATTGACGTTCGCTCACCTGAGGAGTACTCGGGAGAGCGCCTAACGGCTCCGGGCTACGCAGACGAGGGTGCAACCAGAGCAGGTCACATCCCAACCGCAGCTTCGGTGCCCTGGTCAAAAGCCTGCAACGAAGACCAAAGCTTCAAAGACCGCGCAGGACTAGAAGATATTTACCTAAAGGGAGCCTCTCTAGCTGGCCATTCCGATGTGATTGCATACTGCCGAATTGGTGAGCGCTCATCACACACCTGGTTCGTGTTGAAGTACCTAATCGGAATTGAAAAGGTAAGAAACTACGACGGCTCCTGGAGCGAGTGGGGCTCTTTAGTGAAGGCTCCAATCACCGTTGGTAGCGAACCTGGTTCTATTCCTCAGCTGGTCTAAATGCCGACACTTGAGACAGCTGAACAGCTGATCAAAGATTTCGAGATTCTTAGGGATTCCGAGCGACTTGATCTGCTGCTGGAGTTTTCAGATGCTCTTCCGGAGCTGCCCCAGCGATATGCAGATCATCCAGAGTTGTTAGAACGAGTCGAAGAATGCCAATCGCCCATATTTCTATTTGTTGAAATAGATGATCAAGGACTAACACGGTTGTTTTTCAGTGCACCAGCCGAGTCCCCAACAACTCGAGGCTTTGCGAGTCTGTTATTCAGTGTTATCGATGGCTTGCCCGTCAATGAAGCCTTGGAATTCGACCAGGACTTTCCCTTCAAGCTATCGCTATCATCAGCTGTCTCACTTCTTCGACTCAGAGGGATGCTTGGAATTCTTTCGCGCATCAAACGCCAGCTTCGGGAAAAAACTCAACAGTGATCAAGCCAATTTTTGGTCTTGCTAAAGCTTCGGGTGTATCAGAACCAAAATCCTTAGCAGCCGCCTATGGCAATTGGTCTGGCATTCGCTCGAATCACGTAATCACCCAGTCGGGCAAGTTTTCGGGAAGCGATGGATCCTCGCGCTCGATCTCGAGTAAAGAAGATCGGGAACTTCTTTTGGAGATTCGCTCACGCACTGACCTTATTGTGGTCGATGCCGCTACGGCAAGGCTCGAGCAGTATCGAACTCCGCGCTCTGGGGCGCGCCTGGCAATTTTTTCTTTGGCCGGAGACTTCGACGGTATCCCGGCAATAGAAGATCAAGCCAATTACGTCTTTCTGTTTTCAAGTGCTGCGGTCAGAACCGAGCAGGCAAGTTCTAAGAATGTGAGTGTGCAAATTGGTAGCAAGCCCTTTGATGGATTTCTAAACTGGGCAAATTCCAACGGGTTTGGCTCTATCTTGCTTGAGGCTGGGCCGACACTGACAGCCCTTGCCTTCGAGGCAGGCGTAGTTGGTCAATCGGCAATTACTAGAACGCCAATTGCCGCTAGCGAAACTCCCGAGACGCAGCGGAATCCATTTGATGGAGAAGCTGTGCTCGTATCTTTTGCACAGTCCGAGGATCACAGCTTTTCGCTCTGGACTCACTAACGGCGTGGCAGAAGCCCAAGGCCAAGAGCGCCTCGTAGTGTTATTCAAATGCTCGAGATTTCTGATAAAACCGACACGACCGCTGACTTTCAGCTTGCGGTGATGTCCCTGCGCCAGGCGAATATTCGCGAAGGCGTAAACATTACAGAGATCCCCTCTCCTGACAAGATTGCGAAATACTCTGTTGCTTTGGCCGCCAACATCGGAGTTGATGCTCACGAGAATCGATCCGATCAGGGAACCGGCCGATTTGTTCTTCTAAACTCCGACGAAGCCCAAGAAGGTTGGGGTGGAAATTACCGAATTATCTGTTTCGCAAAATCTCCCTTGGAAACCGACATCGGACAAGACGAACTAATCACGGACGTTTGTTGGGCTTGGCTTGAAGATGCGCTACGCAGCCGTTCAGCCGGGTACGCTTCCGAGGCTGGAACAATTACCAGAATCATTTCGCAAGGGTACGGGTCCATTTCTGGCCACAGCGACCATGCCGAGCTTGAGTTGCGAGCTTCCTGGTCGCCTACTGATAACAACTTCTCTGCTCACCTTGAAGCCTGGCAAGACCTGCTGTGCATGATGTCTGGCCTTCCACCTGAATCTGGAATCAGCAGAATCTAATTGTCTGAATCACCTGAAGCACCCGAGCTTCCAGAACTTCCACTGCTTCAACACCCTCGCGCAGCAACCAGGCTAATAACCGACGAGAGTGCACTCCAAGAAGCTGTTGCGGTTTTGAAGGCCACAACTGGCCCAATAGCAATTGATGCTGAACGCGCCTCAGGATTCAAATATTCTCAGCGGGCCTATCTGATTCAAATTCGAGCAGTAGATTCAGAGATTTTCCTGATTGATCCAGTGGCCACTCCAGAGATGGCAGCTTCAAAGGCGTTTCAGCAGTTAGCAGCCGTCCTAAAAGATCGCGAGTGGATTTTACATGCCGCCACTCAAGATCTTCCCTGCCTCAATGAAATAGGACTTTACCCGGGTTCTATCTTTGACACTGAACTTGCAGGGCGCCTTGCAGGCGCACCGCGTGTTGGACTTGGTTCACTAACCGAATCGCTATTGCAGTTCCGACTTGCAAAAGAGCACTCCGCTGCAGACTGGAGTACTAGACCACTACCTGAGTCCTGGTTGAATTACGCAGCCCTTGACGTGGATGTTCTCCATGAACTGGCAAATGCAGTGCAGGAGCTGCTGAACCAACAAGGCAAGCTTGATTGGGCCACTCAAGAATTTGTCTATCTAATGAGCTTTAAGCCAAAGCCGCAAAGAATCGACAAATGGCGTGGCATCACAGGCTTACATAAAGTCCAGGACAGACTTTCCCACGAAATTGCTAGGCAACTCTGGACTGCTCGAGAATCACTAGCTCAGAAAATGGATGTTGCTCCAGGAAGGTTGATTCCTGATTCCTCAATTTTGGCAGCCGCAACCCAAAAGCCTAAGACGCGACCAGAGCTCGCGGCTATGAAATCCTTCTCTGGTCGGGCAAGCCGCTCTTACCTAGACCTCTGGTGGGATGCAGTTCAATCTGCGCTGAAAGCAACTGAACTACCGAGTCTGAAGCCAGAGAAAACTGATGCCATCCCAAATCACCGCAACTGGATTACAAAGTTTCCTGAAGCCGATCGTCGACTCAAATACGCGAAAGCTTCCCTGATTGAACTATCTGAGAAAAAATCAGTTCCGTTAGAGAACTTACTTACCCCAGAGATTTTGCGTCAGGTTAGCTTCACTCCCCCGGAAAACTTAAGTTACGAAACTCTTTCAGGGAAGTTGGATGAACTAGGCGCCAGAACCTGGCAGGTTGAGCTAACTGCTCAGTTGATTGTTGATGCCTTTATTCTTGCGAAGACAGCTCCGGTCGATCAGATAGCGGCTGATCTCCCGGCATTGGACGAGCATGAGGAACTCTAGAGCCTAGAACTTGGGCGACTATCTCCCTAGAAATACTCTGTGCAGTCAGACCCACTCGTTCCAGAATTTCATTTCTGGAAGCGTGCTCCAAGAATTCATCCGGTAGACCAATCTCACTCAAAGCAGTGTCAATCTGCGCGGCTCGAAGATCTTGACGAACTCTGGTTCCAATACCGCCGACACGAATACCATCTTCGATTGTGACAACTAGTCGATGATCAGCTGCCATCTTAACAATCGATTTTGGAACTGGGATTACCCAGCGAGGATCAACCACGGTTGAGCCGATTCCTTGGTCTGAAAGCATCTTGGCAACCTGAATTCCAGTTTCAGCCATTGCACCGACGGTAAGAATCAGAACGTCCTTTGCCGAAGATTCGTGAAGGACATCCACCCCATCTTCGAGTCTTCTAATTGCCGGCAACTCGCTGGCAACAGTGCCCTTCGAAAAGCGAATCACTGTTGGAGCATCGCTTATGGCAACAGCTTCGGCCAACTGTTCTCTGAGGCGAGTTTCGTCGCGGGGGGAAGCAATGCGAATTCCTGGAACGATCTGGAGCATCGCAAGATCCCACATTCCGTGATGGCTGGCGCCATCTGGACCGGTGACTCCAGCGCGATCCAGCACAAAGGTGACTCCCGCCTTGTGAAGGGCTACATCCATCAGGACCTGATCAAATGCCCTATTCATAAATGTCGCATAAACCGCAACCACGGGGTGGAGACCACCAAAGGCCATTCCAGCGGATGATGCAACCGCGTGCTGTTCAGCAATTCCAACATCGAACACTCGGTCTGGATACTTGGCTGCAAATTTGTGCATACCCACAGGAATTAGCATCGCCGCAGTGATGCCAACTACCGATTTGTTGTTATCGGCGATAGTGACCAGTTCATCAGCAAATACTGAAGTCCAGCTCTTCTTTCCTGAGGACTCGATAGAAACACCCGTATCCGGGTCAATCTGTCCAACTGCGTGGAACTGATCAGCTTCGTCACTGACGGCTGGGTCGTAACCTTTACCCTTTTGAGTAATGGCGTGAACAATAACTGGGTTTGCGTACTTCTTAGCTTGCTTTAGGGCAGCTTCCATTGCGTGAAGGTCGTGACCATCAACTGGACCGATGTACTTCAGATCAAGGTTTGGGAACATCCCCTTAGGTGCGAAGGAGCCAAGAAGTCCTTTACCTGCACCTCGCAAAGTTGAGTATGCCATCCGGCCGATAGTTCCAAACTTGAAGAAAACTTT
>JBILXL010000015.1:0-15902 GCA_044378505.1 Rhodoluna sp.
TCGGCCCAGGCTAAAATAGCCACCTCTTGCTCGATAGTTCTTGCTGGTGCCTTATCCAGCACTAGCGCCATGGCTTGTGGCTCTCGAAGCACTCCCGTTGGGACACCGCTTGAATTAACGTCGATTGATCCAGAAATTAGTTGGGGAAGAGGCGAGGAGATTAGTTCAAGGGCTTTGCTATTGACCCAGATTGTGTGGTGATCGCTGGCATGAAGTACCACCGGAACATCCGATACAGCTTCATCAAGCCAAGCCGCTTGGAAGATTCCACCCTCAACAATTGAGCGGTCGTAGGCTCCGCCTTCAATCCAGGATTGGTCAGGATTGGCTTTGCGGTAGCTAGAAAGAATCGCTTGAATTTCAACTATCGAGCTAGCTTTTGAAACTACCGGCCCTGAGGCCTCTCGTCCCGCAAACACCGGATGAGCGTGCCCGTCACGAAAGGCAGGAAACACAAAACCTGGTGCAAGGGTTATTTCCTGGTCAAAAGATCCAGGTGATGTGACAAAGCCATCTTCAGCAAATAGTTCTTTATCAAAGGCCTTGGTGGTGGGGTTGTAAAAGCTCGCACCGGTGAACTTGAGTTTCAAGCCTTCGACGCCGACTTTTCGCGGTAGTAGCAAGAAGGGCAGAGCGATTCGTAGGTGACTTGATCGCCGTCTATGGCTACCTGTGCACCGTCAAAGACAAACTCGTTGTTTACCTTTCGGCCATTGAACATGGCTTTTTTGCCACAGCGACAAATAGTCTTGAGCTCTTCTAGGCTGTGAGCAATCTCAAGAAGGCGAAGCGAGCCAGGAAAACCATTAGTCAGAAAATCGGTTCGAATTCCAAAGGCAAGAACTGGCACGTCATCCAGCACTGCAATTTCGAGTGCTTGATCAACTTGGTCCCGAGTTAGGAACTGGGCTTCGTCTAAAAGTAGGCAAGCTACACGCTTTCCAGTTGACTCGCGCTGCAAACTAGATCTTTTCTGAAACTCGGTACGCAGGTTTATCTCAGGCGTCACAAGGAAATCAACGTGGCGATCAACGCCGAGCCTCGACAAGATGGCGGTGTCGCCCTTGGTATCAACGGCGGGTTTAGCCAGTAGAACTGCCTGGCCGCGCTCTTCATAGTTGTGGGCGGCTTGAAGTAGGGCGGTAGATTTACCGCTGTTCATGGCTCCGTGACGGAAATATAGTTTGCTCATAGCCCCTATATGCTAGTTGGATTTTTTGACATCGAGCCCCATCGGCTCTAGCCTTAGAGCACCACCAAATACAGGTCGTAGGGGAAGACGTACCTAGGTTTGGAGGTGATTGTATGTCTGAAGGCCTGGTGTTGATACACCGCGCGCCAAGTGCTTTGCTTACCCATGTCGAATGGACCATTTCGGGTATCACTGGCAACCCCACCAAAATCAACTGGAGCAAAGAAGACTCTTCAGATTCTATTTTTCGCGGGTCGGTAGCCATTGACTGCAGCCTGAATGACTGTGCCACGCTGGCATCGGCATTTATGAATCTAAAGCAGTTGAGCTTTGAAGTAATTCATCAATCAGCACTTTCTGGTGCCAGATGGTCCTTCTCACCGAATCTTGGAATGTTCCATTGCGCAACCGATGAAGCCGGAAATCTTGTTGTGGGCGAGAATCAGCTTCGAGCCTCGATTGAGAAGGCTGGCTCGAACATTCTTAAACTTCAGGCTGAGCTCAGAAGACTTTTGGGTCAGGGGTGGGACGACGAGCTAGAGCCTTACCGAGAACTAATTGGTGGAGCGGAAAGCAACCACGGCGTTGTGTCCGCCGAAGCCGAACGAGTTAGTTATGGCCAGAATACTCGACCCCTCTAGTTTTCGAGGGCTTGTGACAACATCCAGTTCGATTGCTGGATCTTGGTTGTCCAGATTGATAGTTGGGGGAGCAGTTCGCTCGTGAAGGGCAAGAACTGTAAAGATTGCTTCAATAGCTCCGGCTCCTCCCAGCAAATGGCCAGTTGAGCTCTTTGTAGCCGAGACTGCAATCTTTGGCAGGTGATCACCGAAGACTCTCTTTAGAGCGTTGTACTCCGCGATGTCGCCAACTGGTGTGCTGGTTGCGTGGGCGTTGATGTGAACTACATCGGAGATAGTTGATCCACTTTGTTCGATCGCACCAATCATTGCTCTGGCTGCAGCGGACCCTTCAGGATCCGGAGCTGTGATGTGATACGCGTCAGAAGTGACAGATGCTCCAACAACCTCGGCATAAATCTTGGCTCCTCGAGCTAAGGCGTGCTCTTCGCTTTCAAGAACTAGTGCGCCGCCGCCTTCGCCCATGACAAAGCCGTCGCGACCTATGTCGTATGGCCTTGATGCCTTCTCAGGCGCGTCATTGCGTTTCGAAAGCGCCTGCATCGCAGCAAAGGCAGCAATCGGCAGCGGGTGAATAGCAGCTTCTGACCCACCGGCCACAACAACGTCAACTTCACCGTTTCTGATGCGGTTGAAGGCGTTAGCGATGGCTTCAGTTCCTGAAGCACAGGCCGACACTGCTGTTCGAACTCCAGCACGAGCGGAAATGTCCATTCCGATAGCCGCAGCTGGACCATTTGGCATCAGCATAGGAACGGTCATCGGTAGCACTCGTCTTGGGCCGCGTTCTTTGAGAACGTCATAGGCATCCAAAAGCGTCCAAACTCCACCGATACCGGTTGCATAATCAACCGCTAATCGCTCTGGGTTTACTTCAGGAGATCCGGCATCAGCCCACGCTTCGCGCGCGGCTATCAGAGCAAACTGGCTGGATGGATCTAGACGCTTAGCCTCCTGCAGGGTGAGAACTTCAGTGGCTGGAGTTTTGGCCTGGCCGGCGAAGGTCACTGGTAGCTCGTGTTTAGCAACCCATTCTTGGGTCAGTGTTGAAATACCCGATTTGCCGGCTAAAAGGTTCTGCCACGTTGTTTTGCTGTCGCCACCCAGTGGCGTGGTTGCGCCAATTCCGGTGACAACAACTTTTTTGAACAAGGTTTTTAGCCTTGGGCCTTAGTGATGTAGTTCACGGCGTCTCCAACAGTAAGAAGGTTCTTCACTTCTTCGTCTGGAATCTTCACATTGAATTTGTCTTCGGCGTTTACCACAATGGTCATCATCGAGATTGAGTCGATGTCTAGGTCGTCGGTGAAGGACTTATCTAGTGCAATGACGTCGGTTGCGATGCCGGTCTCGTCGGTTACGATCTCCGCTAGTCCTGCAAGTACTTCTGCTGCTGATAGTGCCATTCTGATATCTCCTTATGAACTCTTTATTTGAACCAGCCCCAAGTTTAGGGCACAACCACTACCTGGGCACCGAAGGCCAAACCTGCCCCAAAGCCTATTTGTAGAGCCAAATCGCCCGACTTTATTTGACCCTGCTCCAAAAGGGCGTGCATAGCCAACGGGATGCTTGCAGCCGAAGTGTTGCCGCTTGTTTTGATATCCTTGGCAACTACGACGTGTTCTGGAAGAGCTAGTTGTTTTGCCATTTCATCGATGATTCTCTCGTTGGCCTGATGCATAACAATTGTATTGAGATCTTCGGCTCTTACTCCAGCTACCTCGAGTGCCTGCTTGGCAACTTTTACCATCTCCCAAACTGCCCAGCGGAATACTGTTTGGCCTTCCTGAATCAGTGTTGGCCATGCTCCGGTGCCATCACGGAAGTCAAGCAGTGAACCAGTCATGCCAACTGCTTCCCACTTACTTCCATCGCTTCCCCAAACACTCTTAGAAATTCCTGGAGTATCGGATGGCCCCACAATTGCAGCTCCTGCACCATCGCCCAACAAAAATGAAATTGAACGATCAGTTGGGTCAATAAAGTCAGTTAGCTTTTCTCCTCCAACAACCAGAACATACTTTGCTGTTCCGGATCGAACTAGCGAGTCTGCCTGGGCTATGCCGTAGCAGTAGCCGGCGCAGGCAGCAGAAATATCAAAAGCTGGGGCTGGATTAGCACCAACCAGTTCGGCAAGCAGTGCTGCTGCAGATGGCGTCTGGTAGGGATGGGTGATGGTGGAGAAAATCACGGCTTCAATCTCAGAAGGTTTAATGCCGGCTTTCTTGATTGCTTCGTTGCTGGCCTCAACGGCCATGTCCATCAGCGAGCGGTCTTTACTGGCTCGCTTGCGGGTGATGATGCCTGTTCGCTGGGTAATCCACTCGTCAGAGGAATTGATGGGTCCTGCGATATCGTCATTTGTGACGGTTAGGTCGCCGCGAGCTGCACCAATTGCGTAAATCTTTGAATACGCAACCGCAGTTGATTGATTCAGCTTTGCCATGGGTTGGGCTCTACTTTCCTATTGCTTCGGCAACTTTATCCAAGTCAGCAGGAGTTTTTAGTGCGATAGCCACAGTGTTTGGCATCGCTCTTTTGGTGATTCCCGACAGTGCCCCCGCAGGAAGTAGCTCAACCATCACTGAAACATTTGCGCGTTCCATTGATTCCATGGTCTTATCCCACCGCACCGGATTTGAAACCTGGTTCACCAATAGATCTAAGTACTTTTGGCCTGACTCAACTAATGAACCATCGTTGTTGGTCCAGATAGAGATTTGAGGGTCCTGGACGCTTAATTCCTTGGCGAAAGTTGCCAGCGGCAATCTAGCTGGTTCCATGTACGACGTATGGAACGCTCCAGCCACCTGCAAAGCAATAACTCGACTTCCAGCTGGGGGAGAAGCTACCAGAGCGTCAATAAGGTCTTTTGATCCAGCTGCAACAACTTGGCCAGTTCCGTTGTAGTTTGCTGCAAACAATCCAACTGATTCCAAGTGCGTAAGTACTGCATCAATTTCGCCTCCAACAACTGCCGCCATTGAGCTTTGCTCAAGCGCTGCTGCGTCCGCCATTTCGTTTCCACGCCGCTGAACAAATCTAAGAGCGCTATCTGCATCAAAGATCCCAGAAACGTATGCCGCAGTGATCTCCCCAACGGAGTGTCCGGCGGTAGCGGAAACAACCAACGCCTCACCGAGTGAATCTTTGAGTGTTAGGTAGCTTGCGATTCCTGCCGCAACAATTAGAGGTTGAGCGATTTTGGTATCCCTGATCGCATCGGCGTCAGCAACTGTGCCGTAGTGGACCAGATCAATTCCAAGTACAGCCGACGCTTTTTCAATTTGCTCTTTGAAAACTGGAATCTCAAGCCAGGGATTTAGAAATCCCGGTGCTTGCGAGCCTTGGCCTGGAGCAGCTATGCAAATCATTTCCACCGCTTACTGGTGCCTTGTTCATGCTCAGTCATGGCACCTAGAACTGTTGCTACTTGAAGGACGAATGACTCTCTAGAGCCGGTGGCATCCCAGCCAATAAGTTCTGCAATTCTCTTTAGGCGATACCTGACGGTGTTGCTGTGAACGAAAAGCTCCCTGGCTGTGACCTCAAGCGAGCGACCAGATTCAAGGTAAGCAATAAGTGTCTCAAGAAGATCGGGGGAGTTTTTCGCCAGTGGGCGATAGATCTTGTTAAGCAGTGTGTTTTTAGCGAGCATGTCTCCGGCAAGGGCTCGTTCTGCAAGTAAATCATCAGCAGAAATCGGTCTCGGCGCCTTCGCCCATGCGCCAACTACTGCGATACCAGCAAGAGCTGATTTGGCAGAGCGGTTTGCCTCGCTGATTGAAGGCACTTCCGTCCCCACCACAATTGGACCTGGACCAAAACTGTCGAGGAACACTGAACAAAGCTCAAACAGTGAAGCAGCGGCAGTTGCGGTTTCATTCTCGTTTGGAATAGTTCCAACCACCACGATTAGTCGATCACCGTGAATTCCAACTAGAACATCCGCAGAGTGCCTGCGGGCATTGCGCCTGAGACCATCAATGTCTGTTGCATCATCGAAGCCACCGATCATGACTGTAACTGCTCCGCGGGCTTTCCAGCCGAGGGCTGAAATTCGAGAGGAAAGCTCTTCTTCGCTTTCCCCGCTCAAGATAGTGTCAACCACCAGAGCTTCTAGTCGAGCGTCCCAGAGCCCACGCGCCTCTGCTGCCTTGGCATAAACATCAGCTGCACTAAAGGCAATTTCACGTGAGTACAAAAGTACGGCTTCGCGCAATTCGCTGTGCTCTTCAATGACGCGGTCTTCAACTACCTGCACCACAACGCGAATCAGCTGCAGAGTTTCTTGCAGAGAAATCGAGCGCAGCAGTTCGCGGGGAGCGGTTGAGAAAACATCGGCAGCAACCCAGGGTTGTGATTTGGGGTTTTCGTACCAGGACAAAAACGAGGTAATACCGGCTTGAGCAACCAGTCCAACCGCTGATCGCCTGGAAGCGGGCATTTGCCGATACCAGGGAAGAGTTTGGTCAAGGCGAGCCAGCGTGGTGGTTGCTAGTTCTCCGGCGATGGAGTGCAACCACTCGAGAGTTTCATCCTTAGGCTTCGCCACCAGCAGTTCCACTTGTTCCAGCGTTTACGTTGTGTAGCTGGTATCGGTCGATTGCCATCTGAAGTACTGAGTGATCTAGTTCGCCTCGCTCAACCAACTGTTGTAGGGCGCGAACTGCAATTGATGGTCCGTCAATCTTGAACTCGCGACGTGCAGCTGGTCTGGTGTCTGAGAATCCAAAACCATCAGCTCCTAGGGTTGCGTAGTCGCCTGGAACCCAAGCCCTGATCTGGTCGGGAACAGCGTGCATGTAATCGCTGACTCCAAGGAAAGGTCCTGACAGCCCGGAGAGCTTCTTGGTTAGGTAGCTAGCCTCAACGGGTGAGTTAGGGTTCAGGAACTTCTCGCGGTCTTTAGCCAATCCGTCGCGGCGAAGCTCGGTCCAGCTGGTTACTGACCAAATGTCTGCTGAAACACCCCAGTCATTTTGCAAAAGACCCTGAGCCTCGAATGCCCAAGGAAGCGCAACACCTGATGCAAGAAGCTGCACTTTTCGTCCGCCTGAGAAGTTTTCACTGACTCGGTGAATACCTTTGAGCAAACCTTCGACATCAACGTTCTCAGGTTCGGCCGGCTGAATGTAAGGCTCGTTGTAAACAGTGATGTAGTAGATCACGTTTGGATCCTTGTGATTGCCGCCATACATTCTTTCGAGTCCTGCACGCATGATGTGCCCAATTTCGTAGCCGTATGCAGGGTCGTAGCTGATAACTCCAGTGTTTGTTGATGCAAGCAGTGGTGAGTGGCCATCGGCGTGCTGCAGACCTTCGCCAGTCAGGGTAGTGCGACCTGCGGTGGCTCCAATCATGAAGCCACGAGTCATCTGGTCGGTTGCGGCCCAAATCGCATCGGCAGTTCTCTGGAATCCAAACATGGAGTAGAAAACGTAGATTGGGATAAGCGGCTGGCCTTGAGTGGAGTAGCTGGTTCCAACTGCTGTGAACGCAGCTAGAGATCCCGCTTCGTTGATTCCGGTGTGCAGAATCTGACCGGTCTCTGACTCTTTGTAGTTCAGAAGTAGGTCTCGATCTACCGAAAGGTAGTGCTGACCGCTTGGGTTGTAAATCTTTGCGGTTGGGAAGAAGGCATCCATACCGAACGTTCTTGCCTCGTCAGGAATGATTGGAACCAGTCTTGGTCCAAGCTCACTTGAGCGAAGTAGATCCTTCAAGAGTCGAACAAAAGCCATCGTGGTGGCTACTTCTTGATTTCCCGATCCGCCTTTGGAAATGTCGTAAGTGGAAGTTTCTGGAAGGTTGAAGTTCACGTACTTACTTCTACGCTCTGGCAGGTATCCGCCAAGTTCTTTTCTTCGAGCGTGCATGTACTGAATCTCCGGAGCCGATTCTCCCGGGTGGTAGTAAGGAGGCTGGTACGGATCGCGCTCTAGCTCGGCATCGCTAATCGGCACCCGCATTTCATCGCGGAACTGCTTTAGATCAGCGAGGGTCAGTTTTTTCATCTGGTGAGTGGCGTTTCGACCCTCGAAAGTCTTGCCTAGGTTGTAGCCCTTGATGGTCTTGGCGATGATGACCGTTGGTTTGCCCTTTTGCTCGGTAGCGGCCTTGTAGGCGGCGTAGACCTTCTTATAGTCGTGTCCACCACGTCTGAGACCCCAAATCTGCTCGTCGGTCATATCTGAAACAAGCTCAAGGGTTCTTGGATCGCGACCGAAGAAGTTCTCGCGCACGAATGCACCGGACTCGGTTTTGTAGGTTTGGTAGTCACCATCGGGGGTTCTGTTCATCAAATCTACAAGTGCACCATCGTGATCCTTAGAAAGCAGCTGATCCCACTCACGACCCCAGATAACTTTGATGACGTTCCAACCGGCTCCTCTAAAGAAGGACTCAAGTTCCTGGATGATCTTGCCGTTACCTCTTACTGGGCCATCAAGGCGCTGCAGGTTGGCGTTAACAACAAAGGTCAAATTATCTAGGCCATCATTGGCAGCCAGCTGGAGTGCTCCACGGCTTTCGACTTCGTCTAGCTCACCATCACCTAAAAATGCCCAAACGTGCTGTTCTGAAGTGTCGCGGAAGCCGCGGTTGTGAACATAACGGTTTAGCTGTGCTTGGTAAATGGCGTTGATTGGACCAAGACCCATGGAAACAGTAGGGAACTGCCAAAACTCTGGCATCAATCTTGGGTGTGGGTAAGAAGATAGTCCGCCACCAGCGTGAGATTTTTCTTGACGGAATCCGTTTAGCTGATCTTCGGTCAGACGTCCTTCCAAGAATGCTCGAGCGTAAGGACCGGGAGAGGCGTGACCCTGAATGAAAATCTGGTCACCACCGGAAGGGTGGTCTTGACCCTTGAAGAAGTGGTTGAAGCCAACTTCATACAAAGACGCCGATGAGGCAAAAGTTGAAATGTGTCCACCTACGGCAATTCCAGGTCGCTGTGCTCGGTGAACCAGCATTGCTGCGTTCCAACGCATCCACGCGCGATAGGTGCGCTCGATTTGCTCGTTACCTGGGAAAGTTGGTTCGTCTTCAGGAGAGATTGTGTTTATGTAGTCGGTTGTTGGAACAAGAGGAACGTTAAGCTGAAGCTCGTGGGATCTTCTTAGAAGATTGAGCATGATCTCGCGTGCCCGACCGCGGCCGTGAGTTTTAGCAGCTTGGTCTAGCGACTCCATCCACTCGGAAGTTTCCTGTGGGTCGATATCTGGGTTTGAGACTGCGTAGGCGTCATTGTTGTTAATGGACAACGCGGGTCCTCTCTTCTAAAGCAGGCGGCAAGTCTCGATTTTGTGAGCTAGCCAGGGAGGCCTATTTGTTTAGGCTTCTAGCAGTTTAGCTACGTTTGGTCAGAGGCTCCATTTGGGGTTTTGGACGCTGGGAAAGTACTCTAGAAACCACAAACCACAAGGAGAGTCATGGCAGTAGAAATTGGCGACAAGGCCCCAGATTTTGAACTCACCAACCAGCACGGGGAAGCCATAAAGCTTTCTTCGTTTGCGGGCAAGAAGCCTGTGGTACTGGTTTTCTACCCGCTCTCGTTTTCTGGCACCTGCACAGGCGAACTTTGTGAACTACGCGATAACTTTGCTGCCTTTGAGTCCAAGGACGTGGAATTAATGGCCATCTCCGTTGACTCCAAGTACACCCAGAAGCAGTTTGCTGAAAAAGAAGGCTATAAATTCCAGGTGCTGGCAGATTTTTGGCCGCACGGTGGCGTGGCACAGAAATATGGCGTCTTCAAGGAAGATCTAGGCTTTGCGATTCGTGGAACCTTTTTGATTGATACCGACGGCGTTATTCGAGCCAAGTTTGTCAACGGTCCAGGCGAAGCTCGTGACCTTGCTAGCTACCACCAGGCTCTAGCGGCTTTGTAGTAGAGTTTTGTAGTTGCCTTATGGCGCATGTTTGAGGGCCTTTAGCTCAGTTGGTAGAGCGCCACGTTTACACCGTGGATGTCATCGGTTCGAGCCCGGTAGGGCCCACAGATAGCGACCATTTGAATTAGCGGGGATAGGATTTGGCTATGTTTCAACAAAAACCCCCGGTTCCCAAGGCCATGCCAGATGCTGAGCTGAATGCAAAAATTGCCGAGCTACAGCTTCAGCCCAATGGCCTGATGGCGGCAATGACACTAATCGAAGAACAGTCGAAGCTTCGTCAAGAAGACGCTCTGGAGCTTTCGAAGTGGAAACTTGAAGCTCAGATGCATGCGGCAGCCGAACCAACTCCTGTTGATTCATTCTCATTCCAAGATCCAGCAGCACCGATAACTCCTGCCGAGCCGGTAGACATATTTGCGTCCGTTGCGCCCCTTACTCCAGAGCCAACTATTAGTGAGCCTGACGAGGTTGCACCCGCTGTTTCTTCAGAGCCGGTTTCTTCGCCAGAACGAATCGAAGACATCGTGGCTGCGCTAAATGCCAGCTACGCAGAAGTTGCGACGGAACCTGAAATCGAACAAACCCCAATTGCCAAATTTGACTCTACTTCTGAACTTTCCTCGAATAGATCCAGCACTGCTGAACCAGCACCAGTTTCTGCCCCTGTTGAGGAAGATTTCATAGAGCAGAGCGAAAATGAGCTTGACGGCGATGATGAAGATCAAACCGGCCCAACTCGAACTGCTTTAGCGCTTAGCTGGTCTTGGCTTGCAATTGCTGCATCACCGCTGGCACTGGTTGTTGCGGCTGTGATTAAAGACGCTGGAGCAACGCTGGCTCAGTCGGTTGTATTGCTAGCTGCTGTTCTGGTTATCACTTCATTTATGGCAGCGGTTGGTTCCATGGCTTCGGTTCGCGCCTCTAGTTCACTAACGATTGTTTCAAGAGCAGCTTTTGGGGTCTGGGGTAATTCGTTGCCTGCAACACTTATGCTGTTTGCAAAACTGTTCTGGGCCGCTGCTTTTGTGTACTTTGCTGCACGAATTGTCTCACCGCTGATTTTCAACCAACCGTGGTTTTCCGCTGTTGCCGAGCAGTTGATCTTCCCGGGTGAATTCACCGCTTCTTTGTTTGTTCTAATCCCAATGATTATTATTGCGGCAATAGTTTCCGCATTTGGAGGCCAGGGTCTTCTGCGCCTTCAGCAGGTCACGGCAGCTGTAGGCGTTATTGGAATCGGAACATTTGTCTACTTTGTAGCCAGTACCTATTCACTGCAGGACCTGGCAACTCTCGAGCCGATTTCAACTCCGGGACTAATTGACCTTGGTCTTTTTGCAATTGCCCTTCTCGGGTTTGCGGTGCTTTCTCTCTCTGGAGATTTTGCTAGGAAGCTGCCGGCGCAAACCCCAGGGTCCAAGGTCTTTTTCTTAAGCTTTGTTTCAACCTTCTTCCTTCCGCTAATTACAGGTGCTCTTGGTTTGCTTTGGCTATTCATGGCGGAAGAAACTCTTAGCTCTTCATTCAGCGCTGAGGTGTTGGCAACAGTTGCAGTCTCTGCCCCAGTTTGGGTCTTTGTGATCTTTGTAGTGGCAGTTGGGCTATCGATTCTTCACTTGATCACCGCCTCGCTTTACTCGCTGTCGGGGAACCTAATCGGAATCGTGAAGATTCCAGGTTGGGTGGCAGCCCTGTTGGTTTCAGTGCTGGTAATCGCTTCCGTGCTGGTTCCTAGTTATTTCGTGGCAGCATCGACTCTGCATGAGTCAGTGATTGAACTAGTGCTTCTTACCGGGGTAGTAGCTGCAGCTTGGGCTGGAATTTTTGTCTCTGATGCACTTGCTCGAACTCGCGGATATCACGAAGTTTCACTGACACGTGAATATGGTTTCTACGGCAAGTTCAACTTCGTCAATGCCCTTGGATTCTTACTTGCAGTCGCACTTGGTTTTGGTTATCTAAACGGCGGACCCCAGCTTTCCAGCTGGACTGGATATCTAGGAGATTTCACTCCTGAAATCTTTGATCTTGCCGGATCAAGCATCGGTATCGCGATGGCCTTTGGCCTAGCTGCCTTGCTACCGGTAGTTCTGGGAATCCCAAGAATTAGGAAGCAAGAGCGAAACCTTGCTGAGCTAGATCAGAGACGCCAGGAGCTCAAGGAATTCCTTGACGCTACGGCGTAAACCGATGCCGCTACCGCTATCGAACCTGCTTGGAACCTTTGAGTCGCTCTGGCCGCTTGCTGGAGCCGAAGAGTGGGACCGCCCGGGCCTTACAACGGGAAATTCAAAC
The DNA here is from genome assembly GCA_044378505.1 of Rhodoluna sp. Classification (GTDB taxonomy): domain Bacteria; phylum Actinomycetota; class Actinomycetes; order Actinomycetales; family Microbacteriaceae; genus Rhodoluna. The sequence goes on from JBILXL010000015.1 coordinate 12,033, forward strand.
CAGGCGATCACAAAGGCCCTACTCTGCGTTGATGTGACCCTTGAGGTTCTTTCAGAAGCAAAACAACTCGGCTGCGAACTTGTTATTTCTCACCACCCGCTTTTGCTCAAGGGTGTTAACTTCCTAAGCGAAGATCAGCTAAAGGGAGAACTAGTTTCTTTCACCGTCAAAAACTCGATTGCCGTTTATTCGGCCCACACCAACGCCGATATCGTCGTCGATGGGGTATCTGACATCTTGGCTCAGCAATTAGATCTAGCAAACACCAAGCCACTGATTGCTACCGGCGATGGAATTGGCCATGGCCGCATCGGAAAACTCAAGAGGCCTCAGTCACTTTCTGAATATGCGAGATTTGTAGCCTCTTGCCTTCCTGACACACATGCTCCCGTTCGGGTAGCTGGGGATCTAAACAAGACCATTCAAACTGTTGCCGTTGTTGGGGGAGCCGGAGATAGTTTTATCACTGCTGCCGCGCAATCTGGAGCTGATCTATTTATCACAAGTGATCTAAGGCATCACGTTGCTCTAGATGCAGTATCAGACCCAGCCAATCCGCTGGCACTAATTGACATCTCACATTTCGCGGCAGAAAGTCTCTGGCTAAAGCCAACCCAGATCACTCTTTCCAAACTGATTCCAGAGGTCAGCTTTGTTGCCAGTCGAATTTCAACAGACCCGTGGTCCATGAGTGTTCAGGGAAGAAGAAGCAGTGAAGGCTAACCTTCAGGATCAAAAGCGGCTATTGGAGCTTGTTGAGATTGATCTGTCTCTGGTGCGAAACGCAGGCGATAAAGCCAAGTTACTTTCGGCAACAGCTATCTCGGAGGCAAACGAGAAAGCTCTGGCGCTATCAGATCACCTCATTGATGCTCGAAACAGAGTCGGTGATCTTGAGCTAGAACTAAAGCGCTCAGAGAACGATCTTGAACTTGTTGAAAACAGGATTGCTAAAGATAACCAACGACTTTCCTCAACTTCTTCAGCAAAAGACGCCCAAGGAATCGAGCATGAACTAACTTCTTTGGCTAAGCGAAAAAGTGAACTGGAAGATACCGAGCTTGGAATCATGGAAGATCTTGAAACGGTTCGCGCGGAACTATCTGAAGCCGAAAAAGCTAAGGCCGCAGCCGAACAGGAACTAACGCGGCTTAGATCAGCTCTTGCAACAGATACGGCAGGACTAGACTCTGTGCGGGCGGAGCTAACCTCTAAGCGCAGTGCCCTAGTTGGACTTGTCGAACCAGAACTAGCGGCGGCTTACCAAAGAAAAGCAGATCGCAACGTCGCCGCAGGCAAGCTAGTGGGGCGCGAGTGTGGAGCATGCCGACTATCAATAACTGCAACAAACCTAGAAGAGATAGTTGCTCTACCAGCAGACGAAATTGCAGAGTGTCCTAACTGTCAGGCCTATTTGGTGCGCTCATGAAACTGGTTGTCGAAGCAGATGGCGGTTCACGGGGCAATCCAGGAATTTCTGGAGCGGGTGCAGTTGTTATCGATGCCGAAAGCGGAAAAGTACTAAAGGAAATTTCCGAAGCGGTAGGAATAGCAACCAACAATGTTGCCGAGTACACAGCACTGCTACTTGCCCTTGAGGCAGCATTTGAGATTGACCCAGCGGCAAGCATCCTGGTGCGGATGGATTCAAAGCTGGTGGTTGAGCAGATGTCGGGACGCTGGAAAATCAAACACCCAGACATGATGGCCTTAGGTTCAAAGGTGCAGAAATTGATTGCATCCAAAGACGTTCAATTTGTATGGATTCCGCGTGAACAAAACGGGCTAGCCGATGCACTTGCCAACAAAGCCATGGATTACTCCGGTGACCCTATTGCTTCTGCTGTTGAGTTCAATCTGGCAGAACCCTCCTCTATTCGTGCTCCACGTCCGAGTACTGATTCCACGACCACTTTGATACTCGTGAGGCATGGCCGGACAGCTCTAACCGAGTCCAGAAAAATCTCTGGTGGCGATGGTGAGAATCCTGATTTATCGGAACTTGGTAGACAAGACGCTAAAGAAGTTGCCGAAGAACTTGCCAAGTTTGGTCACTCGGGAAATTTTGCCTATTTGAGTGCACCGGTTGCAGTCGTGCATTCGCCAATTGCCAGGGCCAAACAGACCGCTCAGGCAATCGCTAATCGCGTTTCGCTACCCATGGTTTCAAACGAAGATCTATCCGAAATCGGTTTTGGTGATTGGGATGGGCTTACCAATGAAGAGGTATTCACGGCCTACGAGGAGCAATACAACGCATGGCGAGGATCTTTTGAGGTGGCCCCTCCGCAAGGGGAGTCGCTGAAGGACTTTGACGCTCGAGTAAGAAGGGCTTTCGATTCAATTCTTACCAACTACTCTGGGCAAACTGTCGTTGTAGTGGCTCACGTGATGCCGATTCGAGCACTGCTGCGCTTAGCTAACGATGCTTCCGTTGCAGGGTTTTGGCGAACCAACATAGGTCCAGCATCCATTTCTATCGCCCGATACTGGGGCCTTGAGGCAGCAGAGGTTATCTGCACTAACTCAACAGCCCATTTATCTTCTTAGAGCCCGCAGCTAGACTTGAGCCTGGATGGGTCGGCAAGGCGGTCGCGGCAGTTTACTGACGAGGAACGTCCGGGCTCCAAAGAGCAAAATGGTGGGTAACACCCACCCGGGGCAACCCGAGAGATAGTGCAACAGAAAGTAAACCGCCGAGAAATCGGTAAGGGTGAAACGGTGGTGTAAGAGACCACCAGCGAACTGAGTGATCAGATCGGCTATGTAAACCTCATTTGGAGCAAGACCAAACAGTGAGCGCTTGAGGGCTGCTCGTTCAAGCTCACGGGTAGGTCGCTCGAGGCACTGGGCAACCAGTGTCCTAGATAGATGACCGTCACTTCGAAAGAAGGACAAAACCCGGCGTACAAGCCGGCCCATCCACTTACTCCGGCTTTAGCCGTCTGCGAGCAATAAATGCAGCGCCAATGATGCCTGCATTATTCTTCGCCTCTGCAGGAACTATCTTGATTTTGGTTTCAATCAGTGGCAAAAACTCTTCGTGCTGCTTTGAAACGCCGCCTCCGATAATTATCAAATCCGGGCTCAAAAGCCTGTCAACCATGTTGAAGTATTTGGTAAGTTTTTTGGCCCAATCCGCAAAACTCAATCCCTCGCGCTCTTTGGCCGAGTATGAAGCCATGCTCTCGTAGTCGACCCCGTCGATTTCCAAATGGCCCAGCTCGCTGTTGGGGATTAGTTTGCCATTCCAAAACAAAGCTGTTCCAATTCCAGTTCCGAGTGTGACCATCAGAACCAGGCCTTTTCTCTCCTGGCCAGCGCCGTACTTGATTTCTGCTACTCCTGCGGCGTCGGCGTCGTTGAGCAAAACAACTTTGCGATTTAGGGCCTTGGAGAAAAGCTTCTCGGCTTTGAGCCCCACCCAGTCTTTAGAGACATTGGCAGCAGAGAGGGTCACTCCGTCTTTGATGATTGCTGGGAAGCAGATTCCAATTGGGGTGTCTTTGTCGCTATCGAGTTGATCAACAATTTCGGAGACTTTTGCAATCACTTCTTCTGGGGTAGCCCCGTCAGGTGTATCGAAACGAATTCGTTCGCCGACTAGTTGACCTTTTTTGGTGTTTACCAGTGCGCCTTTGATGCCGGTTCCACCGATGTCAATTCCGATTGCTTTGATCATAGAAATTTCAGTCTAGGGCAGGGTTAGTATTTCAGCCCCCGACTCGGTCACCACCAGAGTGTGTTCAAATTGCGCAGTGATTGATTTGTCTTTGGTTGTGACAGTCCAGTTATCACTCCAAATGTCCCACTCGTGAGTCCCGAGGGTAAGCATCGGTTCAATTGTGAAAACCATTCCTACCTCCATGG
>JBILXL010000085.1:0-4725 GCA_044378505.1 Rhodoluna sp.
TGCGCCGGGTCCCTTACCCACCATTACATCAACTCGGAAATCCTCCATCGCCATGTATAGAAGTTCTTCAGCAGGTCTAGCCATGCGGTGAATCTCATCGATGAATAAAACCTCCCCGGCACTCAAGGAGGACAGCACAGCTGCTAAGTCTCCTGCGTGTTGAATTGTTGGACCGCTAGTCATTCTTAGACCCGATCCAATTTCGTTTGAAACAATCATGGCGAGCGTAGTTTTCCCGAGTCCAGGAGGCCCGGCAAGAAGAATGTGATCCGGTGATCGCTTCTGCAACGCTGCTGCTTTTAGAAGAAGGTCTAGTTGCTGCTTCACCTTTGACTGTCCAATAAATTCCGACAGACTGGTTGGCCTAAGGGCACTCTCGAAGGCCAGATCGCTTTCTGTTGCAGCCCCGTCTAAAAGTTCACTCACGCTTTTCTTGCCTTTGAAAGAGTTTTCAATGCCGCTTTCAGTAGATCCTTATCGGTCATTCCAGGATTACCGACATCATGTACGGCATCTCTGGCTTGACGTTCACTCCAACCAAGCCCTACTAAAGCATTGACCGCCTTCTCGCTTTGATTGGACGAGGCACCCTTGTTCGAAGGCGCCGACATCTTTCCGGAGAGAGTGAGTGTGATCAATTTGGCAGTTTTCGCTCCAACACCAGAAACGGCCTTGAAGGCAGCATCAGATTCTTCCGCGACAGCCTGGGCAATTTGCTCTACGCTCATTTGGTTCAGGATAGAAAGGGCCGATTTTGGGCCAACCCCGTTTACGCTCCTGAGCAATTCGAACACTTCAAGCTCCGACTTAGAGACAAACCCAAACAATGTGAAAACATCCTCACGAACCACCAGGCTGGTATGAAAGCTTGTGCTGTTGCCTTCCGAAAGAGAAGCCACTGTGGAAGATGTGGTGTGAACTAAGTAACCGACTCCGGCCACATCAATCACAACTTGCCCATTAGAGCTAGAAAGGACCGTTCCGGTCAATGAGGCAATCACGCCATTAGCCTACTTAGCGTTTGCTTTTTGCACTGGCTGATTTCGCAGCCTCATTCCACTTCAGTTGGGCTTTAGTGTAACTGGTCGATGTATTGACACCTCGAAAACCTTGGCAGATTGCTATGGCCAATGCGTCGGCGGCATCAGCTGGCTTGGGGATCTGTTTCAATCCAAGAAGCTGAGCGACCATCTGGCCCACTTGAGCCTTTCCAGCTCGCCCAGAACCAGTCACCGAAGCTTTAACTTCCGTTGGGGTGTGCATCGCAATGGGAATCGAATACTTGTTGGCTAGAAATATGGCTACACCGGATATCTGTGCGGTACCCATCACCGATGAAAGATTCTGCTGAGAAAACACCCGTTCGATTGCCACTACATCTGGGCGGTGTTTCTTGAAAAGAGCTTCAAGTTTTTTTCCAATGGAACCTATTCGAGCATCTAGCGCTTCGTCTTTTGGGGACACTAGAACGCGCACATCAACCAAAGAAACTTTTCGTCCCTTAGATAGCTCAATGATCCCAACTCCGCATCGAGTAAGACCCGGATCGATGCCAAGAATCTTGGTCACAACTAAGCCTCGAGCTCGGCTAGAACTTCCGGACTGATATCAAAATTGGCGTAGACACTCTGCACTTCATCTGAGTCCTCTAATGCCTCTATTAGCTTGAAGACCGTGCGGGCAGTATCAGCATCAACCGGCAAGCTAGCGGCCGGAACAAACTCAACATCTGCGCTTTCATAATCAAGACCTGCCGACTGCAATGCCGTTCTAACTGCAACCATTGCAGACGGATCGGTAATCACCACGAAGCTAGATTCCCTAACTTCAACGTCTTCGATACCTGCATCAAGACCCACCTCAAGCAATCGATCTTCGGTGACACCGTCGGCGTTTTCGATTGTGATTACGCCTTTGCGACTAAACAGATAGGAAACGCTTCCTGGGTCAGCCATCGTGCCGCCATTTCTGGTGACTGCGAGACGCACATCGGCAGCAGCGCGATTTTTGTTGTCCGTTAAACACTCAATGAGCAAGGCAATTCCATTGGGTCCATAACCTTCGTAGAAAATTGTCTGATACTCGACGGCATCCGCGTCCTGACCGGAGCCGCGCTTAACCGCTCTTTCAATGTTGTCGTTTGGTAGTGAGCTCTTTCGCCCCTTTTGAATAGCGTCGTAAAGTGTTGGGTTGCCATCAATGTCTGCTCCACCAATGCGGGCAGCAACCTCAATGTTCTTAATCAGCTTGGCAAAAAGCTTGGCGCGACGGGAGTCGATAATTGCTTTTTTGTGCTTGGTAGTGGCCCACTTGGAATGACCAGACATGATTCTCCTTGATTGGCTTCGCTTTGAATTCTAGGTGAGAACTTATTGGGTTTTTGAAATCATCCCAAGGAAGTACTCGTGGACAGCGCTATCCCCCGTAAGTTCTGGATGAAACGACGTAGCTAGCAAATTGCCTTCTCTTACGGCAACTATTGCCCCAGTGGAAAGTTTAGAAAGAACTTGCACATTCTCGCCGACACGTTCAACAATTGGGGCCCTGATGAAAGCAACCTCGACCGGACTACCTGCAAACTCAACCAATGCTTCGAATGAATCGAGCTGAGAGCCGAAGGCGTTGCGTCTTACGGAAATGTCCATTGCCTTTAGGCTTTGCTGACCTGATGCTTCATCTAGCACCTCAGTTGCGAGCATGATCATCCCGGCACAGGTTCCATAAACAGGATTGTCCTGGGCAATATATGCAAGAAGATCATCCCGCAGCCCAAATATGTCAATCAGCTTTGAAATGGTAGTTGATTCACCACCAGGAATGATCAATCCATCACAACTTGCGAGCTGTTCCGCATTTCGAACCTCGATGGATTCAACTCCAAGCGATGTCAGCAGCTGCAGGTGTTCGCGAACATCACCCTGTAAAGCAAATACGCCGACGCGCAATTACCAGCCGCGCTCCGAGAGACGGTGTGGTGCTGGAAGGTCTTTGACGTTAATTCCGACCATAGCCTCACCCAATCCTCTGGATGAATCGGCCACAACGCTCGCGTCGTTGTATGCGGCAACTGCCTTTACGATTGCGGCTGCACGCTTGACTGGATCTCCAGACTTAAAGATTCCAGAGCCTACGAATACGCCATCTGCTCCGAGCTGCATCATCATCGCAGCATCCGCTGGTGTAGCAACACCTCCGGCAACAAATAGCACCACTGGAAGCTTCTTGGTGCGGGCAACTTCTCGAACTAAATCGTAGGGAGCCTGAAGCTCTTTGGCAGCAACGTATAGTTCATCTTCACTCTTGGCTGAAAGCGCGTTAATTTCTCCAAGGATTGTTCTGATGTGCTTGGTTGCCTCGGAAACGTCACCGGTTCCGGCTTCTCCCTTTGAGCGGATCATCGCTGCGCCTTCGGTGATGCGCCTTAGCGCCTCTCCAAGATTGGTTGCACCGCAAACAAATGGGACGTCGAACTTCCACTTATCAATGTGGTTCACGTAATCTGCGGGCGATAGAACTTCTGATTCGTCGATGTAGTCAACCTTCAAACTCTGAAGAACCTGAGCCTCAACAAAGTGACCAATGCGCGCCTTTGCCATAACTGGAATCGATACAGCCTTCATAATTTCGTCAATCATGTCTGGGTCACTCATTCTTGCAACGCCACCTTGAGCGCGAATGTCTGCAGGAACTCTTTCGAGTGCCATAACTGCTACTGCTCCAGAGTCTTCGGCAATCTTGGCCTGCTCTACATTGACAACGTCCATGATGACGCCGCCCTTGAGCATCTCGGCCAAGCCGCGCTTTACAAGAGGAGTTGATTCATTCTTTGAGGGGTTCATGATGCCAATTCTAACCCGACAATTTGGGGACTATCGAACCGGTTAGTCCCAGGCTGCCTGTATCTCAGCCCTGATCTCACCCAAAAGCCTTGGCATGGCTTTGGTCTTGGCGATGATTGGAAAAAAGTTGGAGTCGTTGGCCCAGCGAGGAACAATGTGCTGATGCAGATGCTCCGCGATTCCAGCCCCCGCTTGAACGCCCTGATTCATGCCGATGTTAAAGCCTTGAGCTTGGGCAACACTCCGGAGCACTTCCATAGCCCGTTTGGTCAGAAGCGCCATCTCAGCTGCTTCTTCTGGAGTGGTCTGATCGTAATCGGGAACGTGGCGATAGGTGCAAACTAAAAGATGTCCTGAGTTGTACGGGAACAGATTCAACAGGACAAAGCAGGTTGTACCTCTATACACAATGAGGCCATCCTCATCGCTACCGGCTGGGGCTAGGCAAAAAGGGCACTCATCTGCTGGTGGCTGCTGGCCGTTTTGAATGTAAACCAAACGGTGCGGAGTCCATAGGCGCTGAAAATTATCAGGTACCCCTGGTAGGAACTCCGGCTTGTCCAACTAGACCTGCTCCTTATTTGCGATTGCGGCAACTATCTGCTCAATAGCGTCTTTCACCAAGACTCCATTTACTTGAGTGCCGTCACGGTATCGGAAACTTACCGATCCCCCGTCTCGGTCGTCGCCTCCTGCGATCAACTGGAACGGAACCTTGTCTTTGGTGTGGTTACGAATCTTTTTTTGCATCCGGTCATCGCTTAGATCAACAGTTGCTCTAACGCCCTTGGCTTTCAGCTGGGCAATGATATCCGAAAGATAAGGTGCAAATTCATCAGCAACCGGAATGCCAACCACCTGCACTGGTGCAAGCCACGGTGGGAAA
>JBILXL010000086.1:0-4652 GCA_044378505.1 Rhodoluna sp.
CGGACTCGGATCGCTGCGGGTATCCGGCAAGACCGTCTTTTTGGCGAAGGGTGTCAAAATCTTTTCGCCCAGTTAGCATTTTGTGGACGTAGGACTGGTGACCAGTATCGAAAACGATGCTGTCATTTGGAGAATCAAAAACTTTGTGAATAGCAATCGTGGTTTCAACAACACCCAAGTTTGGACCTAGGTGACCTCCAGTTTTTGCAACCTTGGAAATTAGAAAATCCCTGATCTCCTGAGCGAGCTCAAGAAGCTGCTTGTGGGTAAGCGACTTTAGGTCCTCGGGACCGTTCACTGAATCTAGTATCGCCATATCTATTCCAACTTCTTTGTCGGTACTTGTATTCCTAAGCCGATACCAAGGATCGCAGTACGTATTGCAAAATACCACCATGCCTGAAGTAATCGGCTTCTCCTGGGGTATCAATACGAAGTACCGCATCAAAACGCACCTCGGCCTTACCTGGTGCCGAGTGCGCTGAAGGCTTAGCTGTGACCTTCAGGGTCTTGGGAGTCACTCCATTGTTGAGCTGATCGACGCCTTCGATTTCGAAGATTTCGGTGCCATCTAGTCCCAAACTCTCTGCCGAACTTCCGGTTGGGAACTGAAGGGGCAAAACACCCATTCCAATCAAGTTGCTTCTGTGAATGCGCTCAAAGCTTTCGGTGATTACTGCTCTAACCCCCAGCAAAGACGTTCCTTTGGCAGCCCAGTCTCTGGATGAACCAGAGCCGTATTCTTTGCCAGCCAAAATCACAAGTGGCGTTCCTTCAGCCTGGTAGTTCTCACTCGCATCGTAGATAAATGACTGGGCACCATCTGATTTTGTGAAGTCTCTGGTGTATCCGCCTTCTACGTTGGCCAAAAGCTGGTTGCGAAGACGAATGTTTGCAAAGGTTCCGCGAATCATGACTTCGTGGTTTCCACGGCGGGATCCATAGCTATTGAAATCAACTCTAGAAACACCATGGTCGGTTAGGTACTTTCCAGCAGGAGAATCGGCCTTGATGGAACCGGCTGGGCTGATGTGATCTGTAGTGACCGAATCGCCAAGTTTGGCAAGAACTCTGGCACCTGAAATGTTTGTCACAGGAGCTGGGTTCATTGTCATGCCATCGAAGTAAGGCGGCTTTCTTACGTAGGTGGACTTCGCATCCCATGCGAAAGTATCCCCGGTTGGAGTCTTGAGTGACTGCCAGCGATTGTCTCCCTCGAATACACCGGCGTACTGCTTTGTAAACATTCCGGAGTTAATTGACGAATCGATGGTGTCCTGGACTTCAGTTGGAGACGGCCAGATGTCCTTTAGGTAGACCTCTGAGCCATCTGAGCCAGTGCCTAGAGAATCCTTTTCAAAGTCAAAATCCATAGTTCCAGCCAGAGCGTAGGCAATAACTAGAGGCGGCGAAGCTAAGTAGTTCATCTTCACGTCTGGATTGATTCGACCTTCAAAGTTTCTGTTTCCAGAAAGAACAGCGGTTACTGCCAAGTCATTTGCATTTACGGCATCAGAGATTTCCTGATCCAATGGGCCAGAGTTTCCAATACAAGTGGTGCAACCATATCCAACTAGCTGGAAACCAAGAGCGTCTAGGTCCTTGGTGAGACCTGACTTGTCGTAATAGTCTGTGACAACTTTTGATCCCGGTGCCAGTGAGGTCTTCACCCATGGCTTTGCTGTGAGACCCTTGGCTACTGCTTTTCTTGCCAATAGACCCGCGGCCAGCATCACAGAAGGGTTTGAAGTATTAGTACAAGAAGTAATGGATGCAATGCTCACGTGACCGTGATCGATTGCGAAATCCTTACCCTTTACCTTTGCTGGGTTAGAGGCAACTGCGGAGTACGCCTTGATGTCCTCCGAGAATTTGCGCTTGGATGCAGAAAGTTCGATACGGTCCTGTGGGCGCTTTGGTCCCGCAATCGAAGGAACTACGGTTGCCAGATCTAGTTCAAGGTACTCGCTGTATCGCGGTTCAATTGCTGGATCGTGCCATAGACCTTGGGCCTTGCTGTAAGCCTCAACCAGAGCAATTTCTTGCTCTGAACGACCAGTGAAACGCAAGTAATCCAGAGTCACTGAGTCGATTGGGAAAATTGCAACGGTGGAGCCAAACTCCGGGCTCATGTTTCCAATTGTTGCGCGGTTGGCTAGTGGAACAGATGCCACACCGGCTCCGTAGAACTCAACGAATTTTCCAACCACGCCGTGCTTACGAAGCTGTTCGGTGATGGTTAGAACTACGTCGGTAGCGGTTGCCCCCATTGGAATTTGACCGGTGAGCTTGAAGCCCACAACTTTAGGAATAAGCATTGAAACAGGTTGGCCCAGCATCGCAGCCTCGGCTTCGATTCCTCCAACTCCCCAACCGAGCACGCCAAGACCGTTGACCATGGTGGTGTGAGAATCGGTCCCAACGCAAGAATCAGGGTAAGCCTGCAAAACTCCGTCAACTTCGCGAGTCATCACGGTGCGGGCTAGGTATTCGATGTTTACCTGGTGGACAATTCCAGTGCCCGGAGGAACCACCTTGAAATCATCAAAGGCCATCTGTCCCCAACGCAGGAACTGATAGCGCTCTTCGTTTCTCTGGTACTCATATTCAACGTTGCGCTCAAAGGCATCGGCTGATCCAGCCACATCGATAACAACCGAGTGGTCGATGACTAGTTCTGCAGGTGCAAGCGGGTTGATCTTCTTTGGGTCTCCCCCAAGCTCCACCATCGCCTCGCGCATGGTGGCAAGGTCAACTACACATGGCACTCCAGTAAAGTCCTGCATGATCACTCGAGCCGGAGTGAACTGAATTTCGGTATCTGGCTCGGCCTTTGGATCCCAATCGATAATGGATTGGATGTGGGAAGAAGTCACGTTGGCGCCATCTTCGGTTCGAAGCAGGTTCTCTAGCAAAATCTTGAGGCTGTAAGGAAGAGTCTTGGCATCTAGTTTGGATAAGTCAAAGATTCGGTACTTCTTTCCCGAAACTTCTAGCTCGCGCGCGACGCCGAAACTATCTACCTTGGACACTTTTTACTCCCTATTTCCCATGGACCCGCTGGGCCCTTAGCTCTAAAAATACCATCCCTAGCGGGGCTTTAAAACGGTAGCCCTAAGCATCAGCCAGGTGCACACGATCACTAGGGCGTATAACGGTGGACCCATTGCAACACGCGCCGTTGCTAGTAGCTCTGTATTGCCAGCAAAGTAGAGCGGAAGCTGAATAGCCAGTCGCAGACTAAAGAACCCAACCCAAAAGGCAGTCACACCTGAGTAAATGGCCAGTACCTTCTTATTTTTCCGCCAGCTCGTATCGTGGCCTCGAAGGATTTCTACCAGCACACCGATTATTGGCCATCTAACCAGAATTGAAAGCAACAGCACAGATCCGTAGACGGCGTTAGTGATAAATCCAGGAATAAAGTAGTCAACTGCTTGACCGCCTTCGCGCAGAGCTAACCAAGCTGCAAATCCAACAGCCAATGCTCCAATCAAAGCACTGGACGCTGACTTGCGCGTAATCAACCGATAGAGAATGAACAAGGCTGAGGTGCCGCCAGCCAGAGAAACCGAAATCAGTGCCTCGCCGGTTAAGGCAAAGCTAGTTCCAAACAAAACGCTTGGCAGGATGGTCTCAACTACGCCGAGCCAGCCACCCATTCCTGCAAGTAAAGACTTTTTGTCAAACTGTAGATTTCCATTTTCAGCACTAACCCCGAGTCGCTTTGCGGCAGAATCGCGCAGTTCATCATTGGACATCAGGAAAGAGCCTTTTTAGCTGCAGCGGGAGCAACGAGTTGAAGCAGTTCCTTTGGGGGCATAGGGCTAGTACCTCTCATAACCACCACGGAGCGGAATATATCAATCATGTAAGTCATGGCAAGAGTGTCAGCCAGAGCTAAACCTGAAATAACACCGCGAAGAAACCACTTCGGTCCATCAACACCAATGAACTTTGCAAGTCTGAAACCTCCGTCACGGGTTGGTATTTGAGCGTTGAGCTCCGGACCTAATGGACCAATGACCGTTTCAGTTTTGCCATTTTGGGCCTGAATTGATTGCTCGAGAGCTGCTCGAATTTCGTGCCAGATACCTTCGCTGCCAGGTGCACTAAAAGCCTGAAGTTGCAAAGACGATCCCTGGTGATCAACAGTGAGAGCAACTATTCGACTAGATGCCTCTTCGACCTCAAGTTTCAGCGTGACGTCTTCACGAATCGGGATCTGAAGCGCACCGAAATCAACTAAGGGCTTAATTTCAATAACTTCGCTGGAGTCAAATGGGCCAGCGGAAACCCTGTCGATGGGTGCTGACTTTGAATTTCCGTATGCGAGCATCTAGGCTCGACCACTCGAACCGAAACCAGTTTCGCCGCGTTCGCTATCAGGAAGTTTGTCAACTGCGGTAAAGACAGCCTTCTCGACAGACTGGATAAGAAGCTGAGCAATTCGATCCCCTGCGGCAATTTCAAAATCAGTATCAGAACTGTTATACAAAATCACCATAATCTCACCGCGGTAACCAGCATCGATGGTTCCAGGTGTATTCAAGACTGTGATGCCCTGCTTTGCCGCCAAACCTGATCTTGGGTGAACTAAACCCACATACCCATTAGGTAGTGCAATCGAAACACCGGTAGGCACCAATACT
>JBILXL010000087.1:0-4644 GCA_044378505.1 Rhodoluna sp.
ACATCTTTTGCTTTGAGCATTGAAGCTGCCGTCAAGCACTTAGCAACCGATGGCTATCTATGGATCTTGCACGATGACAGTGCACCTGATGCAGATGCCCTTGAGAAACTTCTAAGGGAAGTAGAGCTCAGTCCTTCTTTGGCAGTTGTTGGACCCAAGCAGGTCGACTGGGATGATCCAAAGCTAATCAAGCAAATGGGACTAACTCTGACCCGTGGCGGCAAATTGTTTAGCCGAGTGCGTGGCGAATTCGACCAGGGCCAGCACGACCACCTAGAAGATGTCATGGCCGTTGGTACTGCCGGCGCACTGGTGAATCTAGAGAAGTACAAACAGCTCGGCGGGTTCGACCCCAAGGCTCCGCCGCTGGCGGCAGATGTTGATTTTTCCATTCGTGCTCGCCTAAGCGGCGGGCGGGTGGCAATAGCCCCAGATTCCAAGATCGCCCACCAGATGCTTTCTATGAACGGCAAGCGCTCCGCGGGGTGGCTGGGTGGAACCCCAGCCAAGGCCATTCGGCACGCGGAGTTTTATCTGGCGCTTAGCTACGCGAGCTTTATCGGCTTTGTCTTGGGCTGGTTACTTCTTATTCCCTTCGCAATTGCCAATTCGCTAGTGCTGTTGGTTCGAAAGCGTGGGGGATCAATCCCAGCTGAGCTAGCAGCCGCCTCTACTACCTTTATGCAGTTGGCGAGGATACTTAGCTCCCGCTCTCGGATCCGCCGCACTACTTCAGCAAAGCTGCGGTCCCTTGCTACCCTTCGAGCCACCAGGCAGGAGCTAAAAAGTTCCAACCAAAGAGCCAAGGACCAGGAAGTTTCAAAACAGCTACTCGCCGCCCACGCCAGGGGAGATAACGACGAGGTCGCGTTGAATCCAAACTCCGGCTTTTTATCTTCGGGAGCAATTTGGTTTGCTCTAGGCCTTGTTGCCTTGAACGTTTTGTGGTTTCCAACCAATCTCGCCGTTTCAGGTTCCGGGGTAATTCCGTTATCTAGCAACTGGTTAGAAATCTTTTCTCAGGCAGGCTCAACAAACCAAAGCTTGGGTCTTGGATTTGTTGGTGCAGCAGATCCCTTTAGCTGGGTGCTAGCTATTCTTTGCGCACCACTGTTTTTTGCTCCAAGCCTGGCGCTCACGCTCATGCTATTTCTTGCGACAGCAATTGCCTTCACCGGCTTTTTCTATATTTCTGGACTCATAACGCGAAGTAACCCGATGCGCATCACAGCATCCCTTGCTTATGCACTCTGGCCAGCGCTGACTGCATCAATTACTGACACTGCCTTTGCGCAAGTTGTTGCAATCACGCTCCTGCCATTTCTAGTTCTCTCTGTAGCCAAAGTCGCATCTCTTGGAATTTCCAATCCAGGTTCATTTATTTCAACCTGGTCGCAGGTTGGTGTATCTGGAATTTTGCTGGCACTGGTTGCTGCCAGCTCTCCGGTGTTGGGTTTGGCACTGTTGGTTTTGATTGTGGTTCTGGCATTCGCAAGACCTAGAAAACTAATGCCATTGCTTTTCACAACTGGTCTGACTGTTGTTTGGTTTGTACCTCTTGTCTTGGAGAGGTTGGCGACATCCCAGCCACTGTCGATATTGCTGAGCCCAGGAATTGGAGCCCCAAGGGCATTGGACGCGAACTGGACACTGCCGTTTTTTGGCTTCGGTTTTGACGCTCTTTCATTTGGACTCTTTATTACAGCCCCTGTCCTGGTACTGGCTCTAATTTCACTACTTACCCCGGGAGCCAAGGCTTCACTTGGGCTTTGGATAGTTGCCCTTTTCGCACTGGCCTTGGCTTTTGTTGGAGCCGGTGTGAAATTCGACTTTGGGGAGATTTCCTCTACTGGACTCGAGCTAACTTCATTGCTGGCGTTATTTGGCCTGGCGGCTATTGCTGCCTTTGCGCAACTTGCGACCGCCAGCTCAGCCCTTAGGGCAATTGCTATCGCGTTGGTTGCAGCTGTTGGAATTGGGCCGGCAGCGTTTGCAATGGCCACAAACCCTCCAGCTGTTTCATACTCTGATGGCAGGAGCGTGCCATCGATCATCCAGGCCGATAGTGATGCCGGGATGTTTGTGAGAACTCTCAAGCTTGGCGCAGGTGAGGAATCGGTTTCGGCTGAATTGTTTGAAGGTTCGGGAGTGAAGTTTGAGAAACTCTCAACCGCTTTCCAAATTGCCAATTCAGGACTTTCGAATGAGAATCCGCAGTACCAGGTCTTGGGCCAGCTGGTAGCCAATCTTGTTTCGGCCAACGGCGCGGATGTTTTGACACCACTAGAAGAATTTGGAATCAGCTACATTCTTGTCTTCCCAGCCGATCGTGATTTGCAGATGGCACTTGATTCAACCAGGGGACTGGAATCAATCGGAGAAACCGATTTTGGTCAACTCTGGAAAGTTCAGTCGGTTGTTTCAGAGCCTAAAACTGCAGAGCTGGATTTTGGGCTTACAAAAGCGATAAGTCTTGGCGCACTAGTTCTTTACTTCTTGCTTGCCCTTCCAACCAGCTCAATTAGAAAGCGCAATGGAAAAGAAAGCGCAATCTTTGTTGATGTGGAGGAGAACAACTAGTGATCTTCCGGATTGTGTCTTTTGTTTCGGTCGCAGCTGTGCTAGCGGCAGGTTTAGTGTTTGCCACTAAAGTCGAAATCACTGTCGGCTTTGATTCGGTTAGCGGTAGCTACAGCGTAAAACCTGCAGATATGCAGTTGGTTTGCCCAGGACCGCTATTTAGAAGCGGTGGCGATTCCGGCACGAACCTAAGTGTGATTGAGCGCTGGGGCTCAGCAGATCTTTTCTACACAGCGGATGGAACCGGAGAACTCGAGCAAAGAAGCATCTCTGAAACTTCTGTTTCAAGCATTGAATTAGGCGGAAGCCGAGTGTTTGGTTCTTCTTCCCTTGGTGAGGCTGCTTCGCTTACAAACCTAAACGCAGACCAGCAAGCTCCCCAAGGTGCGCTGGTTATTGCTGGAAGCTCGACACAGTTATCAGCGATCTCATCCATGCGGGGTCTGGCAGCAGCTTCTTGCCAGCAACCAAGCAATGACTTCACAATCGTTGGCGGTTCAACTCTTGCCGGTCGGGAAGCACTGATGGTGCTTACAAACCCGAGCCCGATTGACGCTACAGCTGATCTTCGAGTCTTTACTGACCTTGGCGAAGTGACAGTTTCTGGTTTATCGGGAATCTCAGTTCCAGCAGAGAGCACCACAACCATTTCCCTAGCAAGCTTTGCCCCAACGGTTCCGTCGCTTGCTGTTCAAGTCTTGTCGCAGGGAGCAAAACTTGCCGGTTGGATTCAGGCCCGCGCGGTTTCAGGAACACAAGCAAGGGGCGTGGATTGGATCAGTCCAAACCCTAAGGCTGCCGAGCAGATGGTTTTGCCAGGACTTGTGATTCGAGGTACAAAGGTCATCAATGATGCACTAGCTGCCGAAGAGAACTCTGATGCTGGTCATGCGTTGCGCATCTTTGCTCCAGAAGGTGCGAATGTCACCGTGCAAATTGTTTCTTCCGAAGCCGATACTTTTGGTGCGGTGTTTACAGGAATCATCGAGCCTGGCACAGTATCTGATTTTCCCATCGCTGAGCTAAAAGATGGCGACTACTCAGTGTTTGTCTCATCCGACAAACCGGTTTACTCAGCGCTTCGGGTTGCCAGGGGAAACACTGGCGGAACACCAAGGCTTGATTTTGCCTGGGTGAGTCCCGCCGAAGAACTAGTTTCTGATCGAGCAGTTGCGATTGGCCCTGACGGCGATTCAATACTGGTGCTTGCTAACAGCGGAACTGCTTCTGAAACTGTATTGGTACAGAACCTTAGATCGGGGGCAGGTGTGAGCGTTTCGATTCCTGCTTTGGGAACAGCAACGGTTGATCTTTCGGGACCGGTATCAATTTCAAAGTCTGCTGGTGTGTTTGCAACCGTGGCGGTTTTGATCGAGGGTCAGATTTCTGATTTGGATGTTCGCGATCCCAAAAACTTAGGGTCTGAAGTAAAGGTTAGATTCCGCTAGCGGTTGTAATACTCGGGAACTAGATCCCAAGGATCTATATCCAAAAGTTCCGCAATTGCTTCAAAGACTTGTTCTTCAACTTTTAAGCGCTCTTCGATAACACCCTGCCTTGAGTGGGTGCCAAAACGCTCGGTTGGGATTCGATAGATCACAACGGTGTTGGTGTCACGATCTACTCGCCACCTAGGTATCTCGGTTGTGTAATCGGTAACCGGTGGTGCATCCAAAACTTTCCAGCTGAGTCCAGCTAGATCTTCTTCCCAAATGCCCTTGAGGTAATCAACCGCTGTCTCGACATACTGCTCAAACCCGTGAGAGCGTGTTTGACCGAACTTGAATAGCTTGGAAAGTATTGGTCTTCGGATGCCACGCTCGTGCCTATCGCGATAGCCATCGCGGGAGCGGGGGGTTTTTGCCATGGCCCCATTGTATTCTTGAGCAAATGAGCTCACTTCAGAAAATCTTCAAGATGTATGACATCCGTGGCCTAGTTGGCTCCGAGATGACATTTGATGGCGTCAAAGCTATCGGAGCTGCATTCGCAGACGAGCTTGAGCTTGCTGGCAAATCCCTCGTGGTCGGGCACGACATGCGAGATTCCTCCGTGGAGTTCGTT
>JBILXL010000016.1:0-14993 GCA_044378505.1 Rhodoluna sp.
CTCGCTTGCAAAAGGACCCGGTCTGAATCTCATTGGCGATCTAGCTCTGGAAGCTTGCAGTTGGTCACCGAGTCGGTGTGTATGCGAAAAATAGTCGCATCGATACTTGTAGCGCTGTTCGTTGCGCTAGTTCCTCAAGCAGCCTCGGCGGATCCAGTTAGAGATCGCCAGTATTGGCTCAACGATTATGGGTTCACCAAGGCTTGGGAGCAAAGCCAAGGAGCAGGAATAAAGGTTGCCGTTATTGATACCGGCATCGACGCTTCGCATCCAGCCCTTGAGGGAGCAGTTGTTGGAGGCACAGATGTCTCTGGTCTTGGCACCCCAGATGGGCTAACTCCAGTTGGCCAAAACAGCTATCACGGAACTATGGTTGCCTCCTTGATTGCCGGGCGGGGCAATCCCGAGGATGACGGTGCAGGAATATTGGGGACTGCGCCAAAGGCTCAGTTGCTTTCGGTATCCATGGCTTTTGGAGTAGTGGGCGTTGATACCGACTCGCAAATTGCCGAGGGAATCATATGGGCGGTAGATAACGGCGCGCGAGTTATCAACTTGTCTTTGACCAGAAACTCGGTGTCTTGGCCGCCTTCTTGGGATGAAGCATTTTTGTATGCGTTTGAAAACGATGTGGTCATTGTTGCCGCGGTTGGAAACCGACTCGATGGCACCGAAGAAGTTTCTGCACCTGCCACGATTCCCGGTGTTATTGCTGTTGCAGGAGTGGACAAGAACGCTAACGCCAGTGAGCTTTCTTCTACTAGCGGCTTCACAATCGGAGTCACTGCACCCTCCGAAGAATTAGTTGCCGCTTATCCAGGAGGGGAATATCGAATCTGGTCTGGCACCAGCGGTGCTGCTCCGATTGTTTCAGGAATGGTTGCACTTATTAGATCTTTGTACCCAGAAATGGATGCAGCCAATGTTGTTAATCGAGTTATTCAATCGGCCACTAAGGATGGATTTGAAAACTACTCGAGCACCTATGGCTACGGATTAATTGATGCGCAAGCCGCCTTGAATCTCGAACTTCCAAAAGTAAATGAGAACCCGCTTGGCTCGCTTTCGGAATGGATAAGGCTCTATCGCAAGCAAGCTCCTGAAGAGGCAAACCCTGGCGAAATTGTGACCCCATTCGATACGCCAGTAACTGAAATTGTTGGTCCCGCTGGCTTCGAACAGAGCCTCTGGCTGCCGTTGGCTGGCTATGCTGGTGTAGGGCTGTTAGCCATCTTTTTGTATTTAGCCTTTCGGCCAAAAGCCAAGGGCCCAAGAAGCCACAAGCGAAAGTAGTAAATTAGACCAATGCCTAGAATTCTGATCGTCGGCGGCGGCTACGCCGGTTTCTACACCGCTCGCAAGCTCGAGAAGTACCTGCGCAAAAATGAGGCAGAGGTCACCATGATTGACCCGCTTCCATACATGACCTACCAGCCATTCCTTCCTGAAGTTGCAGCTGGATCAATTGAGCCAAGGCATGCTGTGGTTTCTCACCGCCGGCACCTAAAGCGCACCGAGATTATCACCGGAAGAGTGACTGACGTTTCGCACACCAACAAAAAGGTGACAATCGAGGTTCCTGGCCTTGCCCCATTCGATCGCGAATACGATCACGTGGTTGTGACTGCTGGTGCAGTGTCTCGAACATTCCCGATTCCAGGAGTTGCCGAAGTTGCAATTGGAATGAAGACCATCGAAGAAGCCATCGAAGTCAGGCACAGAATTCTGATCAACTTTGACAAGGCTTCGAACTTGCCAGAGGGGCCTGAGCGTGCCCGCTTGATGACATTTGTTGTTGTGGGTGGAGGATTTGCCGGCATTGAAGCTTTTGCTGAGATGCTCTCGCTTGCCACCTACTTGCTGCGCTACTACCCGAACTTGAAGTTTGAAGAAATCAACTTCCATCTAGTCGAGGCAATGAGTCGAATCATGCCTGAGGTTTCGCTAAAGACCAGCCACTGGGTAATCAAAAATCTTGAGGGCAGAAACGCCAAGATTCATCTCGATACCCAGTTGCTTTCAGCCGACCACGGAATGATTGAGCTTTCCACCGGTGAAAAGTTTGGAGCCGACACAATTGTTTGGACTGCTGGAGTCATGGCCAACCCAGTTGTTAAGCACACTGATCTTCCAACCGATGAGCGTGGTCGTATCACAGCGAATGCCGCTCTTCGAGTAGTAGATGGCGAGAGTGTGATTGAAGGTGCCTGGACTTGCGGCGATGTGTCAGCGGTGCCTGATCTGTCCGGTGATGGCGTTGGCGGTTACTGTGTTCCAAACGCACAGCATGCAGTTCGTCAGGGAAAACTAATGGCGAAAAACCTTGTTGCCGCTCTTCGAGGCGAAGGACTCAAAAATTACAACCACAAGAACATGGGAGCGGTTGCCGGCCTTGGCGTTGGCGTTGGCGTATTCCAATACCGCAACCTAGCGGTCACCGGTTTCCTAGCTTGGCTTATGCACCGTGGCTACCACGGTCTGGCAATGCCGATGTGGGAAAGAAAGATTCGCGTATTCAGTGGTTGGATTTTGAATTTTGTTCTTCGTCGCGACGTAGTGTCAATCGACGCCGTTAAGAACCCTCGATTAGCCTTTGAAACCTGGGCCTCCAGAGCCAAGAACTAGACTCTGGTGATTGCGGCCCCCGTAGCCCAATGGCAGAGGCAGACGACTTAAAATCGTCACAGTATGGGTTCGAGTCCCATCGGGGGCACCTTTGAATTAGCTGAGAAGCTACACACAAATTGAAGTTTTTAGGCAGGTTTGGCTTACCCTTTTCAATAGGTAAAAATCTTGTAAGGGGTTATTTTGGAAATCGCACTATTGGTAATTGCTGGCCTAGTAGTTCTAATCGGGCTGTGGCTCTGGTCCACCTACAACGCGCTGGTTGCACTCAACGTTCGAGTTGACGAAGCATGGAGCGATATCACAGTTCAGCTAAAGCGCCGTGCTGATCTAATCCCAAACTTGATCGAAACCGTTAAGGGTTATGCCTCTCACGAGCGTCAAGTCTTTGAAGCCGTGACTGCGGCAAGAGCCGCAACTGTTTCTCCAGATGCTCTGGCTCACCCTGAGCAAGCCGGTCAAGCCGAAAACATGCTTCAGGGAGCCCTGAAGTCACTGTTCGCAGTTGCAGAGGCATATCCAGTTCTTCAGGCAAGTCAGAACTTCCTTCAGCTCCAGGCTGAACTTAGCGACACCGAAGACAAGATCATGGCTTCAAGACGCTTCTATAACGGAGGGGTTAGAGAGCTCAACACCAAGGTCTTGCAGTTCCCTCAGAATCTCTTTGTGAAATCCCTAGGATTTCCTGAGCGTGAATTCTTTGAGGTTGCAGATAGCGCAAGCATCGCCGAACCTCCTAAAGCCAGCTTCTAGTTTTATAGACTTTACCTAATGTATTCAGCAATAGCTGCCAACAAGCGCAACACGATAATCATCGTGGTGCTTTTTGTTGCACTGCTTAGTGGGCTTTCGATATGGTGGGGTGTTGCCTCCGGCAATGGCTCATCAGCACTTTTCATTGTTGGCTTTGTTTTGGTTTACACAATCTTCCAGTACTACATGGCCGGCAAAATCGCCATCGGTCTTACAGGCGCAGTGGAGATTCAAAAAGCCGACAATCCTAGATTGTGGCGAATCGTTGAGAATCTCTCGATAGCTGAGGGAATCCCGATGCCAAAGGTTTACGTCATCAACGATCCAGCCCCCAATGCTTTCGCATCGGGGCGCGACCCAGAACACGCCATTGTTGCCGCTACCACGGGCTTACTGGTGATCATGGACGATAACGAGCTCGAGGGTGTTATGGCACATGAGCTCGCACACATTCGAAACTATGACATCCGAGTTTCAACAATTGTCTTTGGGTTGGTAAGTGCTGTTGGAATTCTTGCGGACTTTGCTATCCGTGCAGCTTTCTTTGCGGGAGGTAGCAAATCACGTGATGGAGCCGGTGCAATCTTTTTGATCATTGGTGTGGTGGCTAGCGTGATTGCCTGGTTTATCGGTCCAATTGTCAGTGCTGCGGTATCGAGGCAGCGAGAGTACCTAGCCGATGCCACCGGGGTGGAAATTACTCGTTATCCGGATGGATTAGCCAGCGCTCTAAACAAGCTCGGTGAGTATGGACGGCCCATGCAAAAAGTCAGTGCCTCCATGGCCCACATGTTCCTAAATGACCCCATCAAGCCTGGATTCACTGAGCGGCTATTTTCCACCCACCCTCCAATTCCACAGCGCATTGAGAGAATTCGGACCATGGGGACTAAGTTCTAGGGCTCAAACCTAACTAAACTTGGGGGCTAGGTAGTTTTTCGAAAGGCCTCTAATGTCCAACCAGCCTCCGGTAGTTGTTCCTACCCTGAGTGAGTTTGAGAAAGCTCTTGCCAACGTTAGACAAGTTGCCATTGAGACCCCTGTTCTGCACTCCCACTATCTCTCCAAGTTAGTTGGCCAGGAAGTGTGGCTAAAGTGTGAAAACCTTCAGCGAACCGGCGCTTACAAAGTTCGCGGTGCATTTAACCGCATGAGCAAGCTGAGCAAAGAAGAAAAGAAAAAAGGTGTGATTGCAGCCTCTGCTGGAAATCACGCTCAAGGAGTAGCCCTAGCTGCCAAGAAGCTCGGCATCAAGGCAACTGTGTACATGCCATTTGGCGCATCGCTGCCAAAAGTTGCGGCAACCAGAAACTACGGTGCGAAAGTTGTTCTAGTTGGAGCAACCTTTGCCGAGGCCCTAAAGGCAGCTCAAGAGCAGGCTAAAGAAACTGGCGAAATATTCATTCCACCTTTTGATCACATCGATGTGGTCTTGGGTCAAGGAACCGTAGGACTTGAGATCATGGACCAACACCCTGATGTTGCAACAATTGTTGTGGCAATCGGCGGAGGGGGTCTAGCTGCTGGAGTTGCAGTGGCGGCTAAGCTGACTGCCCAGGCCAGGGGCAAGAAGATTCGCATCATCGGCGTGCAAGCTGAAAACGTCGCGCCGTATCCAGTTTCGATCAAGGCAGGAAAGATCACCGAAGTGGTTGCAACCCCAACTATCGCTGACGGTATCGCTGTTGCAAAGCCAGGTCGAGTGCCTTTTGAGCTAATCAAGCAACACATCGACAAGGTAGTTACAGTCTCAGAAAATGACATCGCTCAGGCCATCTTGGTTTTACTTGAGCGTTCCAAGCAGGTAGTCGAACCAGCCGGTGCGGTAGCAGTTGCAGCACTGATGAACGGCAAAGCCAAAGCCAAGGGCAAGACTATTGCCATTTTGTCCGGCGGAAACATGGACCCGCTGCTACTTCAGAGAGTTATTCGTCACGGGCTATCCGCCTCGGATCGCTACACCAACTTCTCCGTGATGCTTCCTGACCGCCCAGGTCAACTTGCCCTTACCGCTGAAGTAATTGCGGGAGCACATGCAAACGTTGTTGAGGTGCTGCACACAAGACACGGAAATGGCTTGCAGATTAGTGAAGTTGAGTTGAACCTGTCGGTTGAAACAAGTGGTCACGAGCACCGAATGGAAGTTGTGAAGGCCCTAGAAAAAGCCGGGCTTCGCCCAAGACTCGAGAAACCGCGAGAAGACTAAGCGTTCGCTACGCTAAGGATTTTTACTGAAATAGCTTTGCCATTAGGCAAAAACACCTGAAGTTCTTCGCCAACTTTCTTGCCAAGAATTGCACTGCCAATTGGTGAGTCCGGGCTATAAACCTCAACGCTGTCGTCGTTGATTTCTGCGCTTCCCAACAAAAACTTCTTTTCGCTTCCGTTCAGATTCACTGTGACTACTAGTCCTTGCTCAACTACACCGTGAGCTTTGGGGGCTTGCCCCACCTGAGCAGTTGCGAGAATCTCTTCAATGCGATTGATTCGGGCTTCGATCTTGCCCTGCTCTTCTTTGGCGGCATGGTAGCCACCGTTTTCCTTCAGGTCACCTTCTTCACGAGCTTCCTGAATCCGCTTGGCGATATCTCCTCGTGCAACTGTGATTAGGTGCTCGCGCTCGTCAGCAAGGCGGTCAAAGGCCTCCTGGGTAAGCCAGGTAGCTTCGTTAGGTTCAGACATAATCTCTAAAGCTTACTTTCAACGGCAGCTGTCAACCAAGCCGGTTGTACCAAGTTCTGTGGTGTTCACCACGGTTGAAACCACAACTGAGCGGTTTGATGAGGGTTCTACAGCAATGGTTTTGAACCCAACCACGGCATAGCTTTGGCTAAGCACTTGTACATCGCACATCACTTTTTGGCCAGGTTGCCTAGTGACCTCAAAAACGACTTCGGTTGAGAATTCATCATTGACTGTGAAGCCAACATCTCGAGTGCTGATTTTTTGAGCATCGTCGATGGTGAAAACTAGAGCCCAAACTAGAAAGGCCACCAGAGCGAAAGACCCAATGACTATTGCGAATACTCGGTCTTTTTTGCGGGTTGATCCAGCCCCGTATCGCTTCTCAAGAAGATTTTCACTCACGGCTTAAGGTTAACCGAGATTCGTAGTTCATACTTGAGTTATGAAACTTTTTGCAATCCTCCTGGAAACCCCTGCCCCCGGCGAAGTAATCATCGATGACACCTGGTACAGCCCAGGTGTGGTTGGCTTTCTAGCCACCTTCGGTTTGGCAGCAGCATCGCTGCTGATCATTTGGGACCTGGTTCGAAGGATCCGACGCGTTCGCTACCGTGCTGAAATTGCTGAACTACTAGATCAGGAGCAGGCCTCCAGTTCAGAATCGAATACTAGTTATGGCTTAACAGGTAAGCCTGATCGACCAGCTCCTCCAGAAAAACCAGAGCGCTAGTTCCTAACCAAAGGAGCCGACAACTGGGGACAGGGAAATAAGTAGCACTGCGCTCCAGTGGCACATAAATGCCAGCGCGGTAAAGGTGTGAAAAATCTCATGGAAGCCAAAGTGCCCGGGGAATGGATTAGGCCTTTTCATGGCGTAGAAGACTGCACCGAGTGTGTAGAGCAATCCACCGATCAAGATAAGTAGCATCATTGCAAGATTTGCTGCTAGCAGTTCCGGTAGGTAGACAACTGCTGCCCAGCCCATCGCGATGTAAATCACGACGTATAGCCACCTCGGTGCACCGATCCAGAAGACCCTAAAGCCAATTCCAAGTAGGGCAACCGTCCAGATTGCAATTATTAGCAGCAGGCCCTTTTCTTGCGGTAGGGCCAGCAAGGTCACCGGGGTATAGCTACCGGCGATTAGCAAAAAGATGTTGGCGTGATCAAAGCGCTTGAGCGCAAGTTTTGCTTTCGGACCCCAATTAAAGCGATGGTAAATAGCGCTGGTTCCAAACAGCAGTACCGAACCGGCGAAGAAAACAGCCGCTGCAACTTTGGCGACGAACCCATCTGCTACGACCAAAAGCACAATGCCTCCGGCGATGACCAGTGGAAGAATTCCAGTGTGGATCCAACCTCTCCAGGTGGGCTTGGTTTCAGCCACGGTTTCGGAGATCTCGGACAGTGGCAGATGCACTGGAGTCTCGTTGGATGGGCCGTTGGTCATGATTCAACCCTAGTTTGCTTTTCCAGCGGTAACCTTAAGAAGTGCGAAATCTGGTTTATCGACTCTATGAGGGGCGACTTGAGCGTCAGCTAGATAAGTCCAACATCCCTCAGCACATCGCAGTAATGCTTGATGGCAACAGACGCTGGGCGGGAAAGAAGAATGGCTCAAAAGCCAAAGAGGGTCACGTAGCTGGAGCACAGAAGATTTTTGACTTTCTATCTTGGTGTGATGGCCTACAGGTGCCAGTTGTAACTTTGTATCTACTATCTACCGAGAATTTGAAAAAACGTGATTCGGAAGAGCTAAAGGATTTGCTGGTTATCCTCACCGATCTTGCCCAAGAAATGGTGCGGCGAGGCAACTGGAAGCTGCGCTTAGTTGGCGATCGAAACTCCCTGCCACCTAACTTCCTGGATGTACTTGAGCAAAGCGAATTGGCTAGCCGTGACACTCAAGGTGCCCAAGTCAACCTTGCTATCGGATATGGCGGTCGCCAAGAGATAACAGACGCTATGCGCTCGATTGTTAGAGATTCAATCAGCCATGGGTCTGACCTTGAAAAACTTGCTGACTCACTCACTCCTGAACTTATTGCCAAGCACCTCTACACCTCAGATCAACCCGACCCAGATCTGATTATTAGAACCTCAGGTGAACAAAGACTCAGTGGTTTCTTGCTTTGGCAATCCAGCAACTCCGAGCTTTACTTCGAGGAAGCTCTCTGGCCGGATTTTCGCCGGGTGGACTTTCTTCGGGCGATCCGAGCTTTTGCCCGCAGGCACCGCCGCTTCGGCGCTTAGGCGACCCCTGATTCGGGCGTGTTGTTAGCGCTCCAACTCCATCTCAGGATTTACCTTAAAGCTAAGCCTGAAACTATGGAGGAATAATTGCCTAAAGCCGAAGCTGCTTCAACTGCCAAGAACCAAACCAAGAACGATCAGGCGGTGAGAACCTTCGTGCTGGACACCTCAGTTTTACTATCCGATCCAAAGGCCATGTTCCGCTTCGAGGAACACGAAGTTGTCATACCAATCGTGGTAATCAATGAGCTTGAGAAAAAGCGCCACGATCCTGAAATTGGCTACTTCGCAAGAGTGGCCCTCAGGCACCTAGATGACCTTCGCCAAAAGCATCAGCGACTTGATTTTCCAATAGAGGTTGGCGACAAAGGAACCCTCAGAGTCGAGCTAAATCACAGCGACCAGTCAGTGCTGCCAACCGGATTCCAGCTTGGCGATAACGATTCGCGCATTCTTTCGGTAGCCATGAACCTATCCAACGAGGGCTTCAACGTCACCGTTGTTTCAAAAGATCTTCCAATGCGAGTCAAAGCTGCAAGTCTTGGAATGCTGGCGGAGGAGTACCTAAACGAACTTGCTACCGACTCTGGCTGGAGCGGAATTAGTGAGCTAGCGCTAAGTGCTGATCAGATGGCAGAGCTTTACGACAACGAAGAAATCACTCACCCAGAGGCTGCGAACCTTCCAGTCAACAGCGGTTTAGTTATCTCCTCAGAAAGAGGACACGCTCTCGGCCGCGTCACCTCAAGCAAGAAGGTCAAGCTCGTGCGAGGAGATCGCGGAGTGTTTGGAGTTCAAGGAAGATCTGCCGAGCAACGTCTCGCCATTGACTACCTGTTGGATCAGGAAATTGGAATTGTTTCGATGGGCGGACGTGCCGGTACCGGAAAATCGGCCTTGGCGCTGTGTGCGGCACTGGAAGCGGTAGTTGAGCGGCGCCAGCACAAAAAGATCATGGTCTTTAGACCCCTTTATGCCGTTGGAGGACAGGAGCTTGGCTACCTTCCAGGCACCGAGGCCGAAAAGATGAATCCTTGGGGTCAGGCGATTTTTGACACCCTGAGCGCGTTGGTTTCCAAAGAGGTTATCGAGCACATCCAGGATCGGGGTTTGCTAGAGGTGCTTCCGCTAACCCACATTCGAGGACGCTCTCTGCACGACAGTTTTGTGATTGTTGACGAGGCTCAGTCGTTGGAAAGAAACGTTCTACTCACTGTCTTATCCCGAATTGGTCAAAACTCCAGAGTGATCTTGACTCACGATGTTGCCCAGCGCGACAACCTCCGAGTCGGAAGACACGATGGAATCGCCTCAGTTATTGAGACCCTCAAGGGCCAGTCACTGTTTGCTCACATCACCTTGACTCGCTCCGAGCGAAGCGCAATTGCGGCTTTGGTCACGGAGCTACTGGACCGGTAAGGCCTTGGGGATAACTTTCCCGAAGTAAGAACAGCATCAATACCCTGAGCGGGTGTTTGAAAATCTCTCCTCGTTGTTTTCGGCACTCGGTCTTGGCTATTTGGTCCTTACGGCTTGGCCCTTAGCCAAGACCGATATTCTTGAGCGGCGACTTCCAAACAAATACGTCCTGCCTGCTTTTCCAATTACATGGCTTGGTCAACTATTGGCAGGCGTGACCGGAGCCGGATTTGTCAACATGCTCTGGGCGCTTTTGGCTGGTGTTGTCACGTTCGGTCTTTCACTAGTGATTAACCGACTCGGGCTTCTTGGCATGGGGGATGTCAAGCTCATGAGCGTCATGGCTCTTGCTCTAGGTTGGTTTTCACTACTTCTGCCGATATTCGCGCTAGGGCTTAGTTTTCTAATTGCCGGGATAGTTGCGATCTGGCTATTGCTGAGAAAAAGGATAAAGCTCGGCGGATCAATGGCGCTGGGGCCATATTTGATTGCGGGATTTTTAGGAGCGGTTACTTTGGCGGTTTGGTCATAGAAAGAACATCGAGAGCTGCATCGAGCTGCTCTAATGTAATTTCGCCACGCTCAACAAAACCTAGGTCAATAACTGCTTCTCGAACGGTGATTGACTTCTCAACCGAGTGCTTAGCAATTTTGGCAGCAGCCTCGTAGCCGATCACTTTGTTCAATGGAGTCACTATCGCAGGAGAAGACTCGGCCAGAGCTCTTGCTCTTTCGGTGTTGACTTCAAGTCCTTCAATGGTCTTATCTGCCAAGACCTTTGATGAATTCGCCAGTAATCTAATGGATTCTAATAGGGCGTTGCCCATGACTGGAATTGCCACGTTTAATTCAAAGTTTCCAGAAGCTCCTGCCCAGGCAACGGTCTGGTCGTTTCCTATAACTCGTGCACAAACCATCAAAACTGCCTCAGGAACCACAGGGTTGACCTTGCCGGGCATTATCGAAGACCCTGGCTGCAGATCAGGAATGGAAAGCTCTCCAAGACCGGCGTTTGGACCTGAGCCCATCCAGCGAAGGTCGTTGTTGATTTTTGTGAGGCTAACTGCCAAAACGCGCAGAGCACCGGAGGCTTCAACGAGTGCATCTCTGGCTCCCTGGGCTTCAAAGTGATCGCGAGCTTCAGTGATTGGAAGCTTGGTCTGGTCGGCAAGAAGTTTGATTACTGCCTGAGGGAAACCCTTTGGTGTGTTGATTCCAGTTCCAACAGCGGTGCCACCGAGTGGAACTTCAGCTACTCGAGGAATTGAAGATTGAATCCGTTCGATGCCGTAGCGAATCTGAGCTGCATAGCCACCAAATTCCTGACCTAGTGTCACCGGGGTAGCATCCATCAAGTGAGTGCGACCAGCCTTCACAACTCCGGCCCAGGACTTAGCTTTTACTTCAAGTTTCTTCGCTAGGTAATCCAAGGCCGGAATCAAATCCTTGATCAGTGCCGAGGTCACCGCTAGGTGGACAGAAGTTGGAAAGACGTCATTGGAAGACTGCGAAGCGTTGACGTGATCATTCGGGTGAACACTTTTACCAAGGTGCTTTGTTGCAAGAGTTGCAAGAACCTCATTCATGTTCATGTTTGAGGAGGTTCCAGATCCGGTCTGGTAGACATCGACCGGGAAGTGCTCATCTAGAGTGCCACCGATGACTTCATCGGCACTTTTTGAAATTGCGTTAGCAATTTCCTTGTCAAGAACTCCAAGCGAAGCATTTGCCAAAGCGGCGGCTTTTTTGATCTGTGCTAGTGCAGCGATGTGGGCACGCTCTAGAGTGGAGCCCGAAATCGGGAAGTTCTCTACTGCCCTTTGAGTTTGCGCTGCGTAAAGAGCATTCTTGGGGACTTGAACTTCACCCATAGTGTCGCGTTCAATTCGGTATTCCACGAAAATCGAGCCTTTCTTAGGGCCTTAGTTGACGTTGCCAACGGTGACTAGCGGGGTCACCTTGCCAAGAGCAAGTTGGTAAGTTGCTCCCACAACAGCTAATTTACCGCTTCTAATGGCGCTATCGATGAGCTTGGAACGGCTAACTAGCTCAGCAACGGTGTCTTTCACGTGCAAATCGGTGATTTCATCGATGGAGTTGGTACCGGCAAGCTTGGCCGCGTCCACGGTGGGTTTGATCCTGGATACCAAGTTCTGAATGAATTCCCCTGAGGTGTTTAAAGTCCCCGCATCAGATGCCATGGTTGCTTGAATCGCCCCGCAGCTATCGTGGCCCAAGATCACAATTAGCGGCACCTCGAGCACCTCCACGCTGTACTCGAGAGAACCCAGGATAGTTTCGGCAATTACTTGGCCTGCGTTTCGCACAACAAACAAATCTCCAAGGCCAACATCAAAAATGATTTCTGCAGACAGCCTTGAATCCGAACATCCAAAAAGAGCAGCAAAAGGTTTTTGACTCGCCGCTATTTCAGTTCGGTGTTCGACGTCTTGCCTTGGGTGGGAGGGGTTTCCATCGATAAATCTCTGGTTACCCTCCATGAACTTTTTGTAGGCCTGGCTAGGTGTGGTACTCAAGTTATTGCCCTTCGATCTGCAACGTTAACTGAAGTGCAAAATCCTCGAGCACTTCGATTGGGGCAACCCCATAGACAAATACTGCGTTCTTGTCGTACTCCAATACCATCATATAGTCCTTGGACTTAGGTGGATTGTTTTCACGAACGCTCTCAAAGATTTTCCATGTTTGACCCGAAAACTCAACTTCGCCAGTTGGTTTGTTGGACTCCAGCATGAGCTGTATCCAGGTTTGATTAACATCTAACCCCTGAGTCATTGCCAGGAATTCACTGTTGGGACCGACAAAACCCACATACCAATTGGCAACGCCATCTTGCGCTGAAGAGCGGTAGCGAGCAGCATTTGAATACCAATCCACCGGGATAGTTGGAATCAGTAACTTGCCACTGGTCTCGGTTGCGGCTTGATTGGCGATAGCAACATAGTCAACGGGTGCAACTCGGTTAGAGTCATCGCGCGGTACCGCTAGAACTAGAAGCACCATTACACCAACGGTTGCCGCAAGCGAAAGCAGAAGGTTATTTAGTGTTTGTTTGGCTCTTCGCTGTGCCGCGGCATCACTCATTCAGCAGAACTTTTCTTGGCCTTTGAGGCTTTTTGAATGGTGGCGCGAGCCCCTGATAGCCATTGCTCACACTTGTCTGCCAGAGCCTCGCCACGCTCCCAAAGCTGCATAGAGGATTCTAAAGTGGCAGATCCGGCCTCAAGTTCGGCCACAACTTTGACCAGCTCGTCCCTGGCCTGCTCGTAGCTCATGCTAGCCACGTCTTTATTGTTTTCACTCATTGTGCCTCAAGCCTACTTTCAATCTGCGGTGGCTCCAAGATCGCCTCCGGACAGGGTGATCTTTAGCTTCTGTCCCGTCTTTGCTTGTCTCGGTTCGGTCAAGACATGGCCATTGAGATCACGCACAACGGCGTAGCCCCTATCCAGAGTTAGCTGCGGGGATAGAGCTCTGACTGCACCTCGAAGCCCGGTGATTAGAAGTTGTTGTTTTTCCAATGTGTTGTTCATTTGACTGGAAAGACTTTGTTCAAGCTGAGAAATTTGAAGAGATCGCTCGTCCACCAAAGTAAATGGATTAGCAAGAATCGGTCGAGTACGGATTCCAAGAATTAGCTCAATTTGGTTCTGAACAAAACTCACAACTCGAAGGCCAATTCGCTCCAGTGCTTGAGAAATCTTTTTACGCTCTTCGATAACGTCGGGAACGATTAGCTTGGCGGCATCTGTGGGAGTGGAGGCTCTAACGTCTGCAACTTCATCAGTTAGAGGTCTGTCGTTCTCGTGGCCGATAGCACTAACTATTGGCGTCTTACAATTAGCAACTGCTCGCACAACTTTTTCATCGGAGAAAACCAACAAGTCTTGAAAGCTTCCGCCACCGCGCGCCAAAACAATCACATCAACTTCGGGGTCCGCATCTAGAAGTTCGATTGCCTTGATGATTTCCGGAGCAGCTTTGTCACCTTGAACTGGTGTGTGCTTAATCTTGAAACGAACTTCAGGCCAACGGGCTTTGGCGTTTTGAAGAACGTCTTTCTCTGCGTCGCTATTGGCGCCGGTAATGAGTCCAATTAGGTTTGGCAAGAAGGGCAAAGGTTGCTTACGTTCCGCAAGAGTTAGCCCCTCTTTGATCAACTGTTGACGCAAACGTTCGATTCGCTCTAGCAGTTCACCAAGGCCAACTTTTCGAATGGCCAGCACATCCATGCTGGTCTTTCCAGATCTCTCCCAAAAATCTGGGTGAACTAGAGCAACTACTCGATCGCCAGCAGATAGCTCACTTACTGCTGCCAAGACATCTGGTCTTCTGGAGTGAATGGAGAAGCCTTTGTCTGCAACAAGATCGCGAAGTTCCCCGAAGAAAACGTCCTTTTTAGGACTTATCTGAGAGATCTGCCCTTCGACCCAAACATTGCCAAGTCGAGTAATCCAATCTTTGAGAGTATTGGTGAAATTTGCTACCGACCAGGGAGTTTGCTCACTGGATACTCTCGATTCGGAGGATTCACCTGATTGGATCTCCGACATGGCTATTCCTTAGGGAGGGCTGATTATCTCTCGTAGACTTGGGCTGTGACCCAAATAAACAATACCGCCCCGCGGCGCGTGCTTCTGGCCGCCCCGAGAGGATACTGCGCAGGCGTTGACCGCGCAGTTATCGCGGTTGAGAAGGCCCTCGATCACTATGGAGCGCCGGTTTATGTCCGAAAGGAAATTGTCCATAACAAGCACGTCGTCACCGGACTAGAAAAACGCGGCGCAATCTTTGTTAACGAAGTTGATGAAGTGCCAGAAGGCTCAGTTCTAGTTTTCTCAGCGCATGGAGTTTCTCCAGCTGTGGTTAAGGCGTCAGAAGCGCGAGGTCTAAACACTATTGACGCAACATGCCCACTGGTGACAAAAGTTCATCGCGAAGTTCAGCGATTTGCCCAAGAGGAATATGACATTCTGCTTATCGGCCACGAAGGCCACGAGGAAGTAGAAGGAACTGCTGGCGAAGCACCAGATCACGTTCAGCTCATTGATGGTAAAGATGGCGTCGCAAACGCCAGGGTCAAAGATCCAAAGAAAGTGATTTGGCTATCTCAGACCACACTTTCAGTCGATGAGACCATGGAGACAGTGATAAAACTTCGTGAGAAGTTCCCAACTTTGCAGAACCCGCCTAGCGATGACATCTGCTACGCAACCCAGAACCGTCAGGTTGCTATC